>DATFHM010000319.1:0-27781 GCA_035248385.1 Nocardioides sp.
GCGGCCACCTGCAGCATCTTGGTGTGCAGGCCCTGGCCCATCTCGGTGCCGCCGTGGTTGATGAGCACCGAGCCGTCCTTGTAGACGTGCACGAGCGCACCCGCCTGGTTGAAGGCGGTCAGGTTGAACGAGATGCCGAACTTGACCGGTGTCATCCCGAGGCCGCGCCGGCGGTGCGGGTGCGTCGCGTTGAACCGCTCGATCTCCGCGACCCGTCGCTCGACGTCGCCGGAGGTGAGCACGCCGCTCCAGCAGGCCTCGAGCCGCTCGGCGTGCCGCACCGGCTGCCCGTAGGGCGTGGTGTCGCGGTCGCGGTAGAAGTTGCGCCGGCGCAGCTCGCGCGGGTCGACGCCGAGCAGCGGCGCGCACCGGCCCAGGATGTCCTCGATGACGAGCATCCCCTGCGGCCCGCCGAAGCCGCGGAACGCGGTCTGCGAGGTCTTGTTCGTGCGCGCGATCCGCCCGTGCACCCGCATGTTCGGGATCCAGTAGGCGTTGTCGATGTGGCACAGCGCCCGGGCCAGGACGGGCTCGGACAGGTCCAGGCTCCAGCCGCCGTCGGCCGTCAGCGTGGCCGCGAGTGCGACGAGGTGCCCGTCGGCGTCGAAGCCGACCTTCCACGTCGAGGCGAAGCCGTGCCGCTTCCCGGACATGGTGATGTCCTGGGTGCGGTTCAGCCGCAGCCGCACCGGGCGGCCGGTCAGCCGCGCGCCGAGGGCCGCGATGGCGGCGTACCCGTGCGGCTGCATCTCCTTGCCGCCGAACGCTCCGCCCATCCGCAGGCACTGCACGGTGACCTCGTGGCTGGCGAGCCCGAGCACGTGCGCGACGATCTCCTGGGTCTCGGACGGGTGCTGGGTGCTGCTCTGCACGAACAGCTGCCCACCCTCGTCGATCAGCGCCAGGGCGGCGTGGGTCTCCAGGTAGAAGTGCTCCTGCCCGGCGAACTCGAAGTCGCCCTCGAACACGTGGGCCGCCGTCGCGAACGCCGCGTCCACGTCGCCGCGCTCGAGGCGCCGTGGCGTGCCCTGGAAGCTGCCGGCCGCGATCGCCTCGTGGACGGTGACCAGCGCGGGCAGCTCCTCGTACTGCACGACCACGGCGGCGGCGCCGAGCCGCGCCGCCTCCAGCGTCTCGCCGAGCACCCAGCACACGGCGTGCCCGTGGAACATCACCTCGGTGGGGAAGAGCGGCTCGTCGTGCTTGATGCCGGCGTCGTTGACGCCGGGCACGTCGGCGGCGGTGAGCACCCGCACCACGCCCGGTACGGCGAGCGCGGGCTCGACCCGCAGCTCGCGGACCCGGGCGTGGGCGTGCGGCGCCTGGACCGGCCACGCGTGCAGCACGTCGCGGGTCCGCACCACGAGGTCGTCGGTGTAGAGCGCGGCGCCGGTCACGTGCAGGGCCGCGCTCTCGTGGTTCAGGGACTGGCCGACCGTCGGGTTGTCGGGCCGCTGGGACAGGGCGCTGCTCATGCGGGCACCTCCTGCTGCTCGGGATGGTCGGTGCTCTCGGCGTACAGGCGCAGCAGGGACTGGCCCAGCATCGCCGAGCGGTACGACGAGCTCGCGCGGTGGTCGTCCATCGGGGTGCCCTCGGTGGCCATCACCGCGGCCGCGGCCCGCACGGTGGCCTCGGTCCACGGCCGGCCGATCAGGGCGCCCTCGGTGGCGGTGGCCCGCAGCGGCGTCGCGGCGACGCCGCCGAGGCCGATCCGAGCCCGGCGTACGACACCGTCCACGACGTCGATCGCGTAGCCCACGGCGACGCTCGAGATGTCGTCGAAGCGGCGCTTGGCGATCTTGTGGAAGGCCGAGATCCGCGCCAGCGGCAGCGGCACGACCACCGCGCGGATCAGCTCGTCGGGCTCCTTCACGGTCGTCCGGTACCCCGTGAAGTAGTCGGCGAGCGGCACCTCGCGGTCGCCGCGCAGCGAGGTCAGCACGACCCGCGCGTCGAGCGCCAGGAGGGCCGGCGGGGTGTCGCCGATGGGCGAGCCGGTGCCGAGGTTGCCGCCGAGGGTGGCGCCGTTGCGGATCAGCCGCGACGCGAACTGCGGGAAGAGGGCGGACAGCAGCGGCACGCTACCGTCCAGCCGGCGCTCGACCTCGGTCAGGGACAGGGCGGCGCCGATGCGGATCTCCTCGGCGGTGCGCTCGAGCTCGCGCAGCTCGGCCAGCCGGTCGATCGCGACCACCCGGGACGCTCGGGCGCCGCGGAGGTTGACCTCGACGCCCCAGTCCGTGGAGCCCGCGACGACCTGCGACTCGGGGTGGTCGGCCAGCACGGCCAGCGCCTCGGCCAGCGTGGCCGGGCGGGTGAACGTCGCTCCGTCGAGCTCGAGCACGGTCGGCTGCGGCTCCGGTGCGGGGGCCGTGCAACGGCGGGCGAAGTCGTCGTCCTCGCCGGGCGTGCCGAGGGCGTACGCCGCGTCGCGGATCGGCCGGTAGCCGGTGCACCGGCACAGGTTGCCGCTCAGCGCGTGCAGGTCGAAGCCGTTGGGGCCGTGCTCGGCGTCGTGCCCGTCGGCCTCCGCCCGGCGGCCCGGCCGGTAGTACTCCGCCGCCATGCTGCACACGAACCCCGGTGTGCAGTAGCCGCACTGCGACCCGCCCCGCACCGCGAGCTCGGACTGCACCGGGTGCAGGTGCGCGCTGTCGCCGAGGCCCTCGGCGGTCACGACCTCCTGGCCGTCGAGCGCCGCCACGGGAACCAGGCAGGCGTTGATCGCGGTCCACTCGGTCGCGGCGTCGGTGCCGGGCCGGGCGACCAGGATCGAGCAGGCGCCGCACTCGCCCTCGGCGCACCCCTCCTTGGCTCCGGTGAGGCCGCGCTCGCGCAGCCAGTCGAGCGCCGTGGTGTGCGGCGGTACGCCGGTCAGGTCGGCCCGCTCGCCGTTGACCTGCACCGCCGGGGTGGTGGGTGCCGTCGTCACGACGTCACCGTCCGGCTGCGCGCGGTGTGGATCGGGTTGGCCTCGGAGAGGAAGTCGTCGAACCGGTGGCCCGCGATCTTCGCGATCTCGATGAGGGCGGCCGCGTGCTCCTGGGTGGCGCAGTTGTCGAGCCGCTGGCGGCCCTGCTCGAGGATCCGCGAGAAGGAGTCGACGTCGCGCACGGAGATGACCAGCGGGAAGCCGAAGCGCTCCCGGTAGGCCTCGGTGACGGCGGCCAGCGCCTCCTGGTCGGTCTCGACGAGCGTGGTGAGCCCGCGGGTCGACTGGTCGCGCAGCGACGCGGCACCGGTGAGGCCGTCGGCGGCGGTCCCGAGCTGCGGGTAGGCCTCGATCAGCTCGCGCTGCCGCTCGGTCGAGCCGGAGAAGAGCGACTCCTGGAAGGCCCGGCGCAGGGCGTGGGTGTCCGCGAAGGGCCGCTGCTCCCACGCGCCCTCGACCATCCAGCGCGGGCCCTGGAACAGCCCGGCGAAGGTCTGCACGAACTCCTCGCGGCTCATCTGGTTGACCTGGTCGAGCCGGACGGCGTTGCCGGGCTGGCCGGCGACGGCCGGACCGAAGTCGGTGCCGAGGTGGTGGAACACGATGTTCAGCACGATGGCGGTGATCGAGCCCAGCGTGATGCCGCTGCCGAAGATGATCTGCGCCCAGTGCGGCACCGCGTCGGCGACGCCCGGCTCGGCGGTGACGTACATGGCCAGGCCGACGCTGGTGGCCACGATGACGACGTTGCGGTGGTCGTGGAAGTCGACCTTGGTCAGCGTCTGGAAGCCGACGACCGCGACGGTGGCGAACATCGCCAGCGCGGCTCCGCCCAGGACCGGCGCCGGGATGCCCGCGACGACGGCGCCGGCCTTCGGCACGAGGCCGATGAGGACCATGAACAGGCCGGCCGTGGCGACGACGTACCGGCTCTTGACGCGGGTGAGGCGGACCAGGCCGACGTTCTCGGCGAAGCAGGTGTAGGGGAAGGAGTTGAGGACGCCGCCGATGGTGGTGGCCAGGCCGTCGGCGCGCAGCGCCCGGGCGATGTCCTCGCGGCCGATCCTCTTGTCGACGATCTCGCCGGTGGCGAAGACGTCGCCGGTGGTCTCGACCGCGGTGATCATCATGACGACGACCATCGAGATGATCGCGGCCACCGAGAACTGCGGCCAGCCGAAGTAGAACGGCGTGGTCACGCCGGCCCACGAGGCGTCGCCGACCGAGCTGAAGTGCGCGTCGCCGAAGGCCCACGCGACCAGGGTGCCGGCGACCAGGCCGACGAGGACGGCGATGGTGGCGAGGAAGCCCTTGAACACGCGCTGGATCACGACGATCAGCGCGAGCGTGCCGATCGCGTAGGCCATGTTGCGGCCGCTCCCCGGGTCCGAGGTGGGGCCGGCGCCGCCGGTCGCGTCGGCCGCCGCCACGGGCAGCAGCGCCAGGCCGATGATCGTGATCACCGAGCCGGTGACGACCGGCGGGAAGAACTTGATGAGCCGGCTGAACCAGGGCGCGACGAGGAAGGTCGCGAGACCCGCGACGATGACCGAGCCGTAGATGACGAGCAGCCCGTCGGTGCCGCCCCCGGCGGCCATCCCGATGGCGATCATCGGCGAGACGGCGGTGAACGTGACGCCCTGCAGCAGCGGGAGGCGTACGCCGACCTTCCAGAAGCCGACCGACTGGATGATCGAGGCGATGCCGCAGGTGAACAGGTCCGCGTTGATCAGGTGGATCAGCTGCGGCGTGCTCAGCCCGATCGCGCTCGCCAGCAGGATCGGCACGATCACCGCGCCGGCGTAGAACGCGAGGACGTGCTGCAGGCCGTAGACCGCGAGCTTCGGGAGAGGCAGCACCTCGTCGACCGGGTGGCTCGGCCGGCGGCCGGTGGCGGGCGAGATCTTCTTCATCGCGGACCTTCCTGGAGGGGCTCAGGGGTCAGGGGGAGTGACCCGGCCCACACAGCATCCGTCCGATGGTCGCGGCGGTGGCACCCTCCGAACCTCCAAGATCGGCCCGAGCGACCCGCGATCCTTCGTGTGATCACACAAAGAGCGCCGGAAAGGGCTCAGAGGGACAGCAGCGCGAGGTGGATGTCCACCCGGTCGTCGAAGCGCGCGAGGTCGCGTCCGGTGAGCTCCTGCACCCGCTCGATCCGGTAGCGGACGGTGTTCACGTGGAGATGCAGCTCCTCAGCTGTCCGCGTCCACGAGCCCGAGCACGCCAGGAAGGTGCGCAGCGTCTCGACCAGGTCGCCCCCGCTGCGCTCGTCGTGGTCGACCAGGGTGCCGAGCAGGCGCAGCGCGTAGGCCCGGCGTACGTCGTCGGGGACCGCCGCCAGCAGCGCGACGTGGGACGTGACTTGCTCCGACGCGAGCACCGACACCCGTCCGCCGCCCGCTCGCGCCGAGCGCGCCGCGAAGCGGGCCTCGTCGAGTGCCCCGGACAGGGCGGTCAGCGGGGTGGCGCTGCTGAGGCCGACGGCCACCCGGTCCTCCCGGCCGATGCCCGCGGCGAGCCGCCCGAAGCCGGCCCGCACCCGCGCGACCGGGTCGGGGTCGGCCGGCAGCAGCGCGACCACCGGGCCGGTGGGGTCGACGGTGACGAACGGCGGGCCGATCGTCTGGGCGACGTCCTCGACCAGCGTCGTGGCGGCCTCGTCGGCCAGGCCTCCGAGGTGGGCCGCGAGCACCACGACCGGTGCCTCGGGGTCGAGGCCCGCCTGGCGCAGCCGGCTCGCCACCTCGGGGCTGGGGCCGCCGGACTCGACGAGCGCCAGCACGTCGGAGGCAATCGGTCGCACCGCCCGCACCCGCTCGTCGCGGCGGGTCCGGTCCAGCGCGACGATCGCGGACAGGTCGGCGATGGCGTCGGCATGCTCGCGCGGCCACTCGTGGTGGTCGCCGTCGACGACGAGCAGCCACCCGGTGAGCCGCTGGCCGAGGGCCGACCCCACGGCGAAGACGCTGTACGTCGCCCCGCCGGCCGCCACCGTCGCGGGCAGCAGGTTGGTCGTCAGGTAGCGGTGCACGACCTCGTCGACGGTGGCGTCGTCGAGCTCGGGATCGCCGCCGACCACCGGGCGCCCGGTCGGCGTGAGGACCCGGCAGGCGTGGCCGATCTCGCGCGCGACCCGGCCCACGATCTCGGGGAGGGTGCGTCCCGTGGCCAGCGAGGCGAGCAGCTCGCGCTGGCGGACCAGGCCCGCGGACAGCCGGTCGCCGCTCTCGGCCGCCTCGACGCCGGCCAGGTGCTCGGTCACGTCGACGAAGGTGGTGCCGGCCGGCACCTCGATCAGCGTGACGGCGTGGGCGCGGCAGGCCTCCACCAGGTCGTCGGGGGCCGGCCCGAACAGGGCGGTGCCGGTGATCAGGGTCGTGACCCCGCGTTCGGCGATCGACCGGACGAAGGTGGCGCTGTCCTCCGGCGTACGCCGCCAGGCGAGCTCGGTCAGGACCAGCTCGCTGCCCGCGAGGTAGTCGCCGGGCTCGAGCAGGGCCGTGGTGGCGACGCGACCGACGGTGCGCTCCAGGCCGCCCGGGGCCTCGTAGCGCAGGCGCAGGTCCAGGTGCGGGGTGGCGAGCAGGTCCGAGAGCAGCACGGGGGACCTCCTGGCGAGCGGTCGGCTTTGGATGAATCTACAGGCGCGCGCGCTCGTCGGCAGGCCGGAATCGAGCGGGCCCTTGACGCAGCCGTCACCACCTCCCTACTCTCGTTCCGTCATCCAGAAACAAAGTTCCGTAATACGGAAACTCGCTGAAAGGCAGACTCCGATGAGCCACTCGCTCCGCTACGAGGTCAACTGCTCGATCCTGTTCACCGAGCTGCCCCTGCTCGAGCGGCCCGCGGCCGCCAAGGCGGCCGGCTTCGACGGCATCGAGCTCTGGTGGCCCTTCGCCGAGGCCGTCCCGTCCGACCGGGACGTCGACGCGCTCGTGGCCGCGATCGAGGACGCCGGCGTCCAGCTCGTCGGCCTGAACTTCGCCGCCGGCGACATGCCCGCGGGCGACCGTGGCCTGGTCTCCTGGCCGGAGCGGTCCGCCGAGCTCCGGGCCAACATCGACGTCACCGTCGGCATCGGCGAGCGGCTCGGGTGCCGGGCCTTCAACGCGCTCTACGGCAACCGGGTCGACGGCGTCGCCGCCGCGGCGCAGGACGAGCTCGCCGCGGAGAACCTCGCGATCGCCGCGCGTGCCGCCGCGCGGATCGGCGGCACCGTCCTGGTCGAGCCGGTCAGCGGCGCCGAGCGCTACCCGCTCCTGACGGCCGCCGACGCGCTCGCCGTCATCGACCGAGCGGGCGAGCCCAATATCGGCCTGCTCGCCGACCTCTACCACCTGGCCGTCAACGGCGACGACGTCGACGCCGTGATCGCGGCGCACACCCACCGGGTCGCACACGTGCAGATCGCCGACACCCCCGGGCGCAACGAGCCCGGCACCGGGTCCCTTCCGCTCGACCGCCAGCTCGCCGCCCTCGAGGCCGGCGGCTACGCCGGCTGGGTCGGCCTGGAGTACAAGCCCGCCACCACGACCTCCGACAGCTTCGGCTGGCTGCCCCGCGAGCGCCGCGGCGCCGGCGCGGCCACGCACTGAGAACCCCGAAAGGACTCCTCCAATGACGAGCATCGCCTTCATCGGCCTGGGCATCATGGGCAGCCCGATGGCCGTCCACCTCGCCGAGGCCGGCCACACGGTCGCCGGCTACAACCGCACCTCGGACAAGGCCGCGCCGCTGGTGGCGGCCGGCGGCCGGGCCGCCGACTCGATCCAGGACGCCGTCGCCGACGCGAGCGTCGTCTGCGTGATGGTGCCGGACTCCCCGGACGTCGAGCGCGTCCTCGCCGGTGACGGCGGCGTCTTCGACACCGCCAAGCCGGGCACGCTGATCATCGACTTCTCCAGCATCCGTCCCGACGTCACCACCGCCCTCGCGGAGCAGGCCGCGGAGCGGGGCTTCCGCCTGCTCGACGCGCCGGTCTCCGGCGGCGAGGCGGGCGCCAGGAACGCGGCGCTCTCGATCATGGTCGGCGGCGCGGCCGACGACTTCGCCGAGGCGCAGCCGGTCTTCGAGGCGGTCGGCAGGACGGTCGTGCACGTCGGACCCAGCGGTGCCGGCCAGACCGTCAAGGCGGCCAACCAGCTCATCGTCGCCGCCAACATCCAGGCGCTGTCGGAGGCCGTCGTCTTCCTGGAGGCGTACGGCGTCGACACGGAGGCCGCCCTCGAGGTGCTCGGCGGCGGCCTGGCCGGCTCGGCTGTGCTCAACCAGAAGAAGACCAACCTGCTGACCCGCTCCTTCCAGCCGGGCTTCCGCATCGAGCTGCACCACAAGGACCTGGGCATCGTCACGGCCGCGGCGCGGGAGGCGGGTGTCGTCGTACCCCTCGGCTCGCTCGTCGCCCAGCTGATGGCGAGCGCCCGGGCCAACGGCGACGGCGGCCTCGACCACTCCGGCCTGCTGCGGGGCGTCGAGCGCCTCAGCGGCCGGACCACCGACACGTTCCACGAGGAGAGCTGACATGGCACGCATGCGCGCGGTCGACGCCGCCGTCCTGATCCTGGAGAAGGAGGGGGCCACCCAGCTGTTCGGCCTCCCCGGCGCCGCGATCAACCCCTTCTACAGCGCGATGCGCAAGCACGGCGGGCTCCGGCACGTCCTCGCCCGGCACGTCGAGGCCGCCTCGCACATGGCCGAGGGCTACACCCGCGCCGCGGCCGGCAACATCGGCGTCTGCATCGGTACGTCGGGACCTGCCGGCACCGACATGATCACCGGCCTCTACTCCGCCTCGGCCGACTCCATCCCGATCCTGTGCATCACCGGCCAGGCGCCGGTGGCGAAGCTGCACAAGGAGGACTTCCAGGCCGTCGACATCGCCGCGATCGCCCGTCCGCTGACGAAGATGGCGGTCACCGTGATGGAGCCGGCCCAGGTGCCGGGCACCTTCCAGAAGGCCTTCCAGCTGATGCGCGAGGGACGTCCGGGCCCGGTCCTGGTCGACCTGCCGATCGACGTCCAGCTCGCCGAGATCGAGTTCGACATCGACACCTACGAGCCGCTGCCGGTGAGCCGTCCCGCGGCGACGCGGGCCCAGGCGGAGCGGGCGCTGCAGCTGCTCGTCGACGCCGAGCGACCGCTCATCGTCTCCGGCGGCGGCGTCATCAACGCCGATGCCGCCGACCTGCTGGTCGAGCTGGCCGAGGTCACCGGTGTCCCTGTCGTGCCGACGCTGATGGGCTGGGGCACGATCCCGGACGACCACCCGCTGACGGCCGGCATGGTCGGCCTGCAGACCTCGCACCGCTACGGCAACGCCACGATGCTGGCGGCTGACCACGTGCTCGGCATCGGCAACCGCTGGGCCAACCGGCACACCGGCTCGGTCGAGAAGTACACCGAGGGCCGCACGTTCACCCACGTCGACGTCGAGCCGACCCAGATCGGCCGCGTCTTCGCGCCGGACTGCTCGATCGTGTCCGACGCGAAGGCAGCGCTCGAGGCCTTCGTCGAGGTCGCGAAGGAGTGGGCGGCCGACGGACGGCTGCCCGACCGCTCGGCGTGGGCGCAGGAGTGCCGCGAGCGCAAGCAGTCGCTGCACCGGCGTACGGACTTCGACGACATCCCGATCAAGCCGCAGCGCGTCTACCAGGAGATGAACCGTGCGTTCGGCCCGGAGACCCGCTACGTGTCGACCATCGGCCTCTCGCAGATCCAGGCCGCCCAGATGCTGCACGTCTACAAGCCGCGGCACTGGATCAACGCCGGCCAGGCCGGCCCGCTGGGCTGGACGCTCCCGGCCGCGCTCGGTGTCGCGACCGCCGACCCCGAGGCCCAGGTCGTCGCGCTGTCCGGCGACTACGACTTCCAGTTCCTGCTCGAGGAGCTGGCGGTCGGCGCGCAGTTCAACATCCCCTACATCCACGTCGTGGTGAACAACTCCTACCTCGGCCTGATCCGTCAGGCCCAGCGCGGGTTCGACATGGACTACTGCGTCCAGCTGTCCTTCGACAACGTGAACAGCCCCGAGGTCGGCGGCTACGGCGTGGACCACGTCAAGGTGGTCGAGGGCCTGGGCTGCAAGGCCGTCCGGGTCACCGACCCGGCCGACCTGGGCGCGGCGTTCGAGAAGGCCAAGGGCCTGGCCGCGGAGTACCGCGTCCCCGTCGTCGTCGAGGTGATCCTCGAGCGCGTCACCAACGTCTCGATGGGCACCGAGCTCGACAACGTCATCGAGTTCGAGCAGCTCGCCGAGAGCCTCGAGGACGCCCCGACGGCGCTCGCCGCCCTCCTCGACTGAGGAGGGCGGGATGTCCACCGTCCTGATCGCCTCCGACAAGTTCAAGGGGTCGCTGACCGCCGCCCAGGTCGCCGAGGCGGTCGGGGCCGGGGTACGTCGCACGCGGCCGGACGCCGACGTCGTCGCCGTCCCAGTCGCGGACGGCGGTGACGGCACCCTCGCGGCCGCGGTGGCCGCCGGCTTCGCCTTCGTGCCGGTGACGGCCACAGGTCCGACCGGCGAGCCGGTCGCCACCGGCTTCGCGCGCCGCGGGGAGGTCGCCGTCGTGGAGCTGGCCGACGCCTGCGGGCTGGTCCGGCTCGTCGCCGGTCCCGCACCGCTCACGGCCGGCAGCCGTGGTGCCGGTGACGTGATGGCCGCGGCGGTCGACGCCGGCTGCACGCGCGTGGTCCTCGGCATCGGGGGCAGCGCGAGCACCGACGGCGGCGCCGGCATGCTCGCGGCCCTGGGTGCCCGGCTGCTCGACGCGACCGGAGCGGAGCTGCGTCCCGGCGGTGCGGCCCTGGCCGACCTGGCCGCGGTCGACCTCGACCCGCTCTCCACCCGCCTCGCGGGGGTGGAGGTCGTGGTGGCCTGCGACGTCGACAACCCGCTCACCGGACCGGTCGGCGCGGCAGCGACGTACGGACCGCAGAAGGGTGCGGACCCCGAACAGGTCCGGCTCCTCGACGAGGCCCTCGGCCACTTCGCCGACGTCGTCGCGCGGGCCACCGGCGACGACCGCCGCGACGCCGCGGGCGCGGGAGCCGCGGGCGGGGTCGGCTTCGCCGCCCTCGCGCTGCTCGGTGCCCGGCTGCGTGCCGGGATCGACCTGGTCCTCGACCTCGTCGGCTTCCACGCGGCGCTCGCCGACGCCGACCTTGTCGTCACCGGTGAGGGCGCGCTGGACGAGCAGACCCTGCACGGCAAGGCGCCGGCCGGCGTCGCGTCGGCGGCACGGGCCGCCGGCGTACCCGTCGTGGCGGTGTGCGGCGTCAACCGGCTCGACGACGTCCGCCTCCGCGCGGCCGGCATCGGGACGGCGTACGCACTGACCGACATCGGAACCGACCTGCAGCAGTGCCTCGCCGACGGGGCGCCGCTGCTCGAACGGCTCGGCGCACGGATCGCCGCCGAGCACCTGACCGTCAAGGAGAACGCATGAGGTTGTTGCGGGTGGGCCCCCCGGGGCTCGAGCGTCCGGCGGTGCTCGACGACGACGGCGCGCTCCGCGACCTGTCGTCGGTCCTCGCCGACATCGACCCCGTCACGCTGGCGGCACCGGACGCCCTCGGGCAGGTACGCCGGGCGCTCGCGGCCGGCCGCCTCCGCGAGGTCGAGCCCGGCGCACGCATCGGTGCTCCCGTCGCCCGGCCCGGCAAGGTCGTCGGCATCGGGCTCAACTACCGGGACCACGCCGCCGAGGCCGGCGTACCGCTGCCGGAGTCGCCGGTCATGTTCCTCAAGCCGTCCTCCAGCATCTGCGGCCCGTACGACGCCATCGAGCTGCCACCCGGCAGCGAGGCCACCGACCACGAGGTCGAGCTGGCGGTCGTCGTGGGCCGACGGCTGCGCGACTGCGACGACCGCGCGGCCGCCCTCGCCGCGGTGGCCGGATACGTCGCCGCGAATGACATCACCGAGCGCGCCCTCGCGGCCGCCGGGCCGACCTGGACCAAGGGCAAGTGCTGCGACACCTTCCTGCCGCTCGGCCCGTGGCTGGTGACGCCCGAGGACGTCCCGGACCCGCAGGGTGTGGTGCTGCAGCTGTGGGTCGACGGTGACCTCCGCCAGTCGGGATCCACCAAGACGATGGCCTTCGGCGTCGCCGACCTGCTCTGCGCGATCTCCGCGCTGATGACCCTCGAGCCGGGCGACGTCGTGCTCACCGGCACGCCGGGTGGCGTCGCGATGGGCCGCCCGGAGCCGAAGCCGTTCCTGCGGGCCGGTCAGGTGGTCGAGCTGGAGCTCGCCGGCCTCGGCCGGCAGCGCACGCCGGTGGTGGACCGGCATGCTTGACGGCGGGATGACCTCCGACTACTTTTCCCCTTGTCAGAAATTGAATTCCGTCATGCGGAACAAGCGCACGAAGGGACGAGCATGACCGAGCTGGACCTCGTGATCCGTGCCCGCCGCGTCCTGACGCCCGACGGCGAGCGCGCTGCGAGCGTCGGCGTCCGGGACGGCCGCATCGTCGCCATCGAGGCGTACGACGCCGACCTCGCCGCGGCCGAGCTCGTCGAGCTCGCCGACGACGAGGTCCTCATGCCCGGCGTGGTCGACTCCCACGTGCACGTCAACGACCCGGGCCGCACCGACTGGGAGGGCTTCGCGAGCGCGACCCGAGCGGCGGCGGCCGGGGGCGTGACGACGATCGTCGACATGCCGCTGAACAGCATCCCGCCGACCTGCGACACGGCGGCGCTGGAGGTCAAGCGCAAGACGGCGGAGAGCCAGGCGTACGTCGACGTCGGCTTCTGGGGCGGCGCCATCCCCGGCAACGTCGCGGACCTGCGCGGCCTGCACGACGCCGGGGTGTTCGGCTACAAGTGCTTCCTGCTGCACTCCGGTGTCGACGAGTTCCCGCCCCTCGACCCCGCGCAGCTCGAGGCCGCGATGCGGGAGATCGCGTCCTTCGACGGGCTGCTGATCGTGCACGCCGAGGACGACCACACCATCGAGAACGCCCCGAGCGCCCACGGCGAGCACTACGACGACTTCCTGCGCAGCCGGCCGCGCGCCGCCGAGAACCTCGCGGTCGCCGAGGTGATCGACCTGGCGCGGGCGACCGGGTGCCGGGTCCACATCCTGCACGTCTCCAGCTCCGACGTGCTGTCGTTGCTGGCCGAGGCCAGGACCGAGGGCATCCGGATCACCGCCGAGACCTGCCCGCACTACCTGACCTTCGCCGCCGAGGAGATCCCCGACGGCGCGACCCAGTACAAGTGCTGCCCTCCGATCCGCGAGGCCGAGAACCGCGAGCTGCTCTGGGACGGCCTGCGCGACGGCGTCATTGACCTGGTCGTCACCGACCACTCGCCCTCGACGGCCGACCTCAAGTGCTTCGACACCGGCGACTTCGCCGT
This sequence comes from Nocardioides sp., assembly GCA_035248385.1. Lineage (GTDB taxonomy): Bacteria > Actinomycetota > Actinomycetes > Propionibacteriales > Nocardioidaceae > Nocardioides. Next base: position 13,304 of record DATFHM010000319.1, read on the forward strand.
CGCCTGGGGAGGCATCTCCTCGCTCCAGCTCGGGCTGTCGGCCGTGTGGACCGGTGCCCGCGACCGCGGCTTCACGCTCGCGGACGTGGCCCGGTGGATGTCCGAGGGGCCGGCCCGCCAGACCGGCATGGTCCGCAAGGGCCGCATCGAGCCCGGCCGGGACGCGGACTTCTGCGTCTTCGCCCCCGACGATGCATTCGTCGTCGACGTCCACCGGCTGCACCACAAGAATGCGGTGACGCCGTACCACGGCCGTCCGCTCGCCGGCGTCGTCCGGTCCACCTGGCTGCGAGGCCGGCGGATCGACCTCGACGCCGAGCCCGGCGGCCGGCTGCTGACCCGAGGAGACGCATGAACCCCCCGCGCTACTACGCACCCACCGGCGGCCTTCCCGGGCAGACCGAGCTGACCACCGACCGGGCGGTCTTCACCGAGGCGTACGCCGTCCTGCCGCGCCGGACGATGACCGACATCGTCACCAGCCGGCTGCCGTTCTGGGAGGACACGCGGCTCTGGGTCATCGCCCGGCCGCTGTCGGGGTTCGCGGAGACCTTCTCGCAGTACATCGTCGAGGTGTCGCCGGGTGGCGGCAGTGACCGGCCCGAGACCGACCCGGGTGCCGAGGGCGTGCTCTTCGTGGTCGACGGCAGCCTCACGCTGACCATCGGCGACGAGACCCACGAGCTGGCGCCGGGCGGCTACGCCTTCCTGCCGCCGGGGTGCTCCTGGACCCTGCGCAACGGCACCTCCGAGGCAGCGCGCTTCCACTGGATCCGCAAGGCCTACCAGCGGGTCGAGGGCGTCGACGTACCGGAGCCGTTCGTCACCAACGAGACCGAGGTCGTCGGCCGTGAGATGCCGGGCACCGACGGCGCCTGGACGACCCAGCGCTTCGTCGACCCCGACGACATCCGCCACGACATGCACGTCAACATCGTGAACTTCGAGCCCGGCGGAGCGATCCCGTTCCCGGAGACGCACGTCATGGAGCACGGGCTCTACGTGCTCGAGGGCAAGGCGGTCTACCTGCTCAACAAGGACTGGGTGGAGGTGCAGGAGGGCGACTTCATGTGGCTGCGTGCGTTCTGCCCGCAGGCCTGCTACGCCGGTGGCCCGGGCCGGTTCCGCTACCTGCTCTACAAGGACGTCAACCGGCACGCGACGCTCAGCCGCCAGCTGGTCTGAGATGCCCGTCGCGGTCGTCACCGGTGCGGGGTCCGGTCTGGGCCGCGTCGTCGCGGAGGCGCTCGGGGAGGCCGGGTACGCCGTCGCGCTGCTCGGCCGCACCCCGGCCACCCTGGCGCAGGTCGCCGCCCGGATCGATGACGTCCTGGTGCTGCCGACCGACGTCACCGATCCCGCGCAGGTCGAGGCCGCCTTCGCGGCCGTGGACGAGCGGTGGGGGAGGGTCGACCTGCTCGTCAACAACGCCGGCCGCTTCGGTGCGGCCGGCGACGTCGACGAGGTCCCGGTGGAGGACTGGCTGGCCACCGTGTCGGTCAACCTCACCGGCTCGTTCCTCTGCGCCCGCGCGGCCTTCGCCCGGATGAAGAGCCAGACGCCGCCCGGTGGGCGGATCATCAACAACGGCTCGATCTCGGCCCACACCCCGCGGCCGGGGAGTGCGGCGTACACCGCCAGCAAGCACGCGATCACCGGCCTCACCAAGTCGCTCGCGCTCGACGGCCGGCCCCACGGGATCGCCGTCGGACAGATCGACATCGGCAACGCCGCCACCGACATGACCGCCGGCATCGCCCACGGCGCCCGCCAGGCCGACGGCTCGGTGCGGCCCGAGCCGACCTTCGACCCGCGGCACGTCGCCGACGCGATCGTCGCGATGGCAGCTCTTCCGCTCGAGGTCAGCGTGCCGACCCTCACCATCATGGCGACGGGGATGCCGTACGTCGGCCGGGGCTGACGTCAGCTTCTGCGCAAGGCGACATTGACATGACATCATGATGATGTCATCGTGGTGCACATGGACATCACGCCGTACGTCGACAACCTCCGCCGCGACCTGCTCGCGGCGGCCGAGAGCATCGGCGACCAGGCCCGGGAGGTCGCCGAGCGCCTCGGCTTCGCCCTCGACCCGGCCGCCCGGCTCGCCCTCATGGAGGCGATCAGCCAGGCCTGTGCCGAGATCACCGCGGCCATGCCGGCCGGCGGGGTCGACGTCCGCCTCGACGGTCGCGACCTGGACTTCCTGATCCACGGCGCCGCTCCCGAGGCAGCCGCCCCGGAGCCTCCCGCCGCCGTCGAGTCGGAGGAGGAGGGCGACCTGGCGCGGATCACGCTGCGGATCCCCGAGTCCGTGAAGACCCGCGTCGAGGACGCGGCCGCGAAGGCGGGCCAGTCGGTCAACACCTGGCTGGTGAACCTGGCCCGCGCCGCGACCAGCGACCGCGCCATCCACATCGACGTCGACCTCTCGTCGGTCCCGTTCGGCACCGACTTCCCCTTCGGCAAGCGCGGGCCGCGCCAGATGCGCGGCTGGCAGTGAGGAGCACCCGATGAACGACACCGCGGAGCACCGCTTCGACACCCCCGAGCCCACCGTCCTGGTCGTCGCGGTCCGCGACGGGCAGGTCGCCATCACCGCGGCCGACGTCGCGACCACCACGGTCCACGTCACCGGCCCGCGCGCCGACGAGGTGCGCGTGGAGCAGCGTGGCGGCCGCGTGCTGGTGATCGGCCCGCGCCAGCGCGGGTTCTTCACCGGCTCGAACCTGCGCTACGAGATCACGGTCCCGACCGACAGCCAGCTCGTCGTGCGCAGCGGGAGCGCGAGCGTCGCGGTCACCGGGCGCCTGGGCGACACGCGGGTCAAGACCGGCTCCGGCGACATCGCCCTGGACGCGCTGAGCGGCCCCGGCGTCCTCGACTCCGGCTCCGGCGCGCTCAGCGTCGGTGACTCCGACGGCGCGCTGCGGCTGCGCAGCGGCTCCGGGCGGGTCCGCGTCGGCAGCTCGCACGAGGCGGTCGTCTCCACGGGCTCCGGCGACATCAGCGTCGGGACGCTCACCGGCAAGCTCGTGGCCAAGACCGGCAGCGGCGACCTGCGGATCGGGGTCGCCTCCGGCATGGCCGTCTGGACCGACATCAGCACCGGCTCCGGTCGCCTCAGCTCCGACCTGCCGCGGATGGGCGAGCCGGAGAAGGGTGCGCCGTACGTCGAGATCCGGGCGACCACCGGCTCGGGAGACATCGCGCTCACCTCGGTGTGATCTGAGACGTCACCCGGACGTCGAGAACTCGTTCTACCCTCCAGTAGCTTTCGGAGGGAGAACCATGAAGCTCGTCCACCTGCTCTGCGCCGCCTCGCTCTCGGCCGCCGCCCTGGCCGCCGGCCCGGCGGTCGCTACCGCCACCCCGGCCCCGGCAGCCACGGTCACCACGCGTGCGACGCCGCGCGCCGGCACCTGGACCCCGCGGCCCGCGCAGTACCCGAAGACGGTCGTCCGCAAGGACCTGAAGATCCCGATGAGCGACGGCGTGGTGCTGCGCGGCGACCTCACGCTGCCGGCCACGGCCGACGGCAGGCCCGTGCCGCACGTGCCGGTGATCATCACGATCACGGCGTACAACAAGACCGTCATCGCGGGTGGCGGCGGGTCGACGCTCGCGGGCGCCGACCCGGCGTACCTCGTGGCGCGCGGCTACGCCCAGCTCACCGTCGACGCCCGCGGCACCGGCAGCTCGCCCGGCCAGTGGTGCGCGTTCTGCGCGCGCGAGGACAAGGACGCCGGCGAGATCGTCGCCTGGGCGCACCGGCAGCCGTGGTCCAACGGCCTCAGCGGCATGACCGGTGCGTCGTACATGGGCATCAGCCAGCTGTTCGCGGCCGAGCACCGCCCGCCGGGTCTGCGCGCGATCTTCCCGCAGGTCCCCGCGGCCGACGTCTACCGCGACGTCGTCGCCTCCGGCGGCCAGATCGACGTCGGGTTCATCCCGCTGTGGCTCGGCCTCGTCAGCGTCACCGGCGCGATCCCGCCGGCGTACGGCGCCACCGACCCGCAGTCCGCTCTCCAGATGGCGCTGGACCACCTCATGGCCGGCGCCACCTTCACCACGCCGCTGATGCTGGCGGCGCTGCTCGACGGCTACCCGGCGTACGACGGCTCCTTCTACCGCCAGCGCTCACCGATCACCGCCATCGACAAGGTGCAGGTCCCGACCTTCATCGTCGGCGGCGAGTACGACCTCTTCCAGCGCGGCGAGCCGCTCGACTTCGAGGCGCTCCAGCGCAACGGCGTCCCGGTGAAGCTGATCTACGGCCCGTGGGACCACCTGCAGGGCTCCTCCGGTGCGGCCGTCGGCGACGCGGGCTACGGCTCGCTGGCCCAGCTGCAGCTGCGCTGGTTCGACCACTGGATCAAGGGCAAGGACACCCAGCTCGGCAGGATCGCGCCGGTCACCTACTACGAGCAGGGCTCGGCGAAGTGGCGCAGGGCAGGCTCCTGGGTCGGCGGCGAGAGCGTGGCGCGCTACAACCTGAGCGGGACGGCGACGATGGGCGCCGACGACGGCGTCCTCACCAGCGGTACGCCGGCGACGGGCTCCTCCACGATGGTGCCGCTGCCCGCGAGCGGGCTCTGCACGCGCTCGCTGAACCAGTGGACGGCCGGCATCCTCAACATGGTCGTCCCGCAGCTCCCGTGCTTCGGCGACAACACGCTCAACGACAAGAGCGGCCTGGTCTTCCAGACCGCCCCGGTCACGAGCGCGGTGCGCATCCGCGGCCCGATCAACGCCCACCTGAACGTGGCGACGTCGACCGGCGACGGCCTGCTGTCGGTGGCCGTCGAGGACGTCGCCCCCGACGGCACCGTCAAGCGCCTCACCGGCGGCTGGCAGATCGTGTCGCAGCGGGCGCTGGACCCGACGCGGTCGCAGTACCTGGGCGGCCGGCTGATCCGGCCGTTCCACCCGTTCACCCAGGCGTCGAAGGCCCCGCTGGCGCCCGGCACGATCGCACCGGTCGACGTGGAGGTCTTCCCGACGGGCGCGGCGATCCTGCCGGGTCACCGGCTGCGCATCGCGATCCAGGGCTTCGACGTACCGCACCTGCTCGCGCCGCTCACCGATCTCCTCGGGCAGCTCGGCCCGATGACGATCTACAGCGGCAGCGCGCACCCGTCGTACGTGACCTTGCCGGTCAACTGACGGTGGGGCGGCCGGGGCTCAGCCCTCGGTCGCCACCACCCAGATCCAGTTGCCGTCGGGGTCGTTGATCGCGAACATCGCGGGCACCGGACCGCCGGCGGGCATCTCGTGCACGATCTCCAGGCCCTGGGCGACCGCCTTCTCGCGGGCGCCCGGCAGGTCGGTGGTCTCCAGGCCGATCGAGCCGCCGCCCGGCTCGCCCTGCATGGGCGGGTTGAGGGCGAGGCGGGCGGTGGAGCCCACCGGTGCGACCTCGACCCAACGGCCGGCCTGGTCACCCTCGCCCCACGAGACGTCCGAGCGGACCTCCCAGCCCAGCTTCTCGGTGTAGAAGCTGATCGCGGAGTCCTGGTCGGAGATGGTGAACATGGCGACGGCGATGGTGGGGTGGTTGCTCATGCTCCGACCTTCCCACTCACCGCCGTCAGCCACAACGGCCAGCAGGTGACGATCAGTAGGCGACGTGGAACCGCTGGTTCTCGAAGCGCGGCGCGGTGATCTCGTCGACGAACGCCTTGGCGAAGTCGGCGCCGCCGATCTGGGAGTCGCCGTTCTCGTCGGCGAGGAGCACGTCCTCGGACACCCGGTAGGAGCCGGTGGCCTCGCCCGGGGCCCAGGCGCCGAAGACGGCGGCGGGGGAGACGTAGAACCACCGCAGGTCGGAGGTGTCGGCGCGCAGCGCGTCGAGGACCTCGCCGTGGGCGAGCGCCTCGCCCTTGTACTCGGCGGGGAAGCCGTCGGTGTCGACCAGGCGGGGACCGCCCTCGGCGACCAGCGTCGAGCCGGCGCCGCCGACGAACGCGAGGCGGGCGCCACCGGCGCGGGCGGCCTCGACCAGCGTGGGGAGCGCGGTGCGCAGGTCCGGGTCGCCGCTCGCGTGGACGGCGACGGCCAGGACGTCGTGCTTGGCGGCGAGCTCGGTGACGAGCGCGTCGTCGGCGAGGGTGCCGACCTGGTGGGTGATGCCCGCGGGCACGTCGGCGGCGGAGCGCGACACGGTCGTGACCTCGAGGCCACGGTCGGCGGCCTCCCGGGCGATGTGCGAGCCCGCGTAGCCGGTGCCGCCGATGATCGCGATGCTGGTCATGGTGAATCCCTTCGATCTCTGAGCCCCGGGTCTCGGGGTGATGGCTCCAGTCTTGTTGTCCTACGGAAGGGATTCACGGTCGGCGGGCGACATATCATGGTGAATATGCGACAGCAGGTGATCGCACCGATCGGCTACAACCCGCCCGAGGGCAAGGCCGGCGAGGTCGAGGCGACGACCGTGGCGCGGATGCTGGAGCGCGCGGGCGCCTCGGAGTTCGTGCACGTGCAGCGGCCGGAGTTCCACTTCCTGCTGAACCCGCGCCGCGGCCGCGCGCACCACATGCTCGACTTCACCGAGCACACCCTCGAGCCCGGTGGCGTGCTCTGGGTGCGCCCGGGTCAGGTCCAGCGGTGGGACGACCTGACGACCTACGACGGCGAGGTGCTGATCTTCCCCGCCGGCCTCCTCGACCCGGCCACCGCGCACCTGACCGAGGCCGACTCGCCCGCCGGGGCGTGCTGGTGGTCGCCCCGTGAGGCCCGCGCCGCCGGGGCCGGCGAGGCGATCGACGCGATCGCTGCCCTCGCGGCGACGCCGATGGCGCGCGAGCTGCGGGCCCCGGCCCTCACCCACCTGCTCTCGGCCCTGCTGCTGCGGCTGACCGCCCAGGCCCGCACCCGGCCCGGGGCGCCGTCGGGCTCCGAGCCCTGGCTGGCGTTCCGCGACCTGCTCGACGCCGAGCACGCCCGCCACCACGACGTCGCCTGGTACGCCGACCGCCTCGGCTGGTCCCCGCGCACCCTCGCCCGCGCGACGGCCGCCGCGACCGGGCGCACGCCCAAGCAGCTCATCGACGAGCGGGTGCTGCTCGAGGCGCGCCGGCTGCTCGCCCACTCCGACCTCGCCGTCGCGAGGGTGGGGGAGAGCCTCGGCTTCGACGACGCGTCGAACTTCGGCGCTTGGTTCCGGCTGCGGGCCGGGGAGACGCCGGCCGCGTTCCGGGCCGCCGCTAGATAGACGTGCGGTGGAAGTTCTGGAAGCTGCGTGACGGGGTCGGGCCGCGCTGGCCCTGGTAGCGGCTGCCGTACTTCTCCGAGCCGTACGGGTGGTCCGAGGGCGAGGTGAGCTTGAAGAAGCAGAACTGGCCGATCTTCATGCCCGGGTAGAGCTTGATGGGCAGCGTCGCGACGTTCGCGAGCTCGAGCGTCACGTGCCCGGAGAAGCCGGGGTCCACGAAGCCCGCCGTGGCGTGGGTGAGCAGGCCGAGCCGGCCCAGCGAGCTCTTGCCCTCGACGCGTGCCGCGATGTCGTCGGGCAGGCTGACGACCTCGTACGTCGATCCGAGGACGAACTCGCCCGGGTGCAGGATGAACGGCTCGTCGCCGTCGGTCTCGACCATGTGGGTGAGGTCGGACTGGTCGGCGGCCGGGTCGATCGCGGCGTACTTGTGGTTGTCGAAGACCCGGAAGAACCGGTCCAGCCGCACGTCGATCGAGGACGGCTGCAGCATCGACGGGTCCCACGGATCCATCACGATCCGTCCGTTGTCGATCTCACCGAGGATGTCGCGGTCGCTCAGCAGCACGGTCGTAACCTACCCGCATGGCTTTCCAGAGGTACGTCGCGCTCGGCGACTCGTTCACCGAAGGCGTCGGCGACCCCGACCCGTCCCGCCCCAACGGCCTGCGCGGCTGGGCCGACCGGGTCGCCGAGGCGCTGGCCGTCGGCAACCCGGACTTCGGCTACGCGAACCTGGCGATCCGCGGCCGCAAGCTGCCGGCGATCATCGACGAGCAGGTCGACGCGGCCATCGCGCTCGGTCCGGACCTGGTGACCATCCACGGGGGTGGCAACGACGTGCTCCGCCCCAAGGTCGACCTCGACGCGCTCGCCGCCCGCTACGACGAGGCCGTCGGCCGGCTCTCCGGCACCGGCGCGCAGGTCGTCATGTTCACGATCGCCGACGTGGCGGACAGCGCCGTGTTCAAGCCGATCCGCGGGCGCTTCGCCATCTTCAACGAGTGGGTGCGCGAGATCGCCGACAAGCACGACGCGCTCGTCGTCGACATGTGGCGGATGCGGGGCTGGAGCGTCGCCGAGATCATGGACGAGGACCGGCTCCACCTCAACCCGGTCGGGCACCAGTCGATCGCCATCGAGGTGCTCAACACCCTCGGTGTGGCGCACGACCTGCAGCCGCTGCCGCCGATCGGCCGACCCGTCCTGACGCCGCGCCAGCAGCGGGCCGCGAACCTCGCGTGGGCCCGCACGCACCTGGGCCCCTGGGTCCACCGCCGGGTCACCGGCCGCTCGTCGGGTGACGGGGTGGAGCCGAAGCGACCCACCTTCGCGCCCATCGGGTAACATCCATCCCGCCCCGGCGGTCACCGCCGACCGGAGCGTGCGGATGTAGCTCAGTTGGTAGAGCGTCAGCTTCCCAAGCTGAATGTCGCGAGTTCGAGCCTCGTCATCCGCTCCGAGCAAGAAGCTGGAACCAGCGCGTGGGCGCGTCGAACTCCCCGTCGCCGTACCGCTCCCGCAGGGCCGCGGTCGCGATCTCCGTCGCGCGGGCGACGTCGAGCGTGGGGTGGGCCGCGATCTCCGCACTGAGCGGCGTGCCCTGGCAGTAGGCGGTCGCGCCGATCTCGGCCGTGCACCGGCTGGTGCCCTCGATCGCCTCGACCTCGACCGCCGCAAAGCCGGCCTGCTCCAGCTCGTGCGTCAGCAGGCCGGTGTCGTGGTGGCCGTGCGGCGTCCGCGCCAGGAAGTCCACCGGCCCCTCCGGCCCGGCCGCGCGCAGCGCCTCGGTGACGACGTCCGCGACCCCGCTCGTGGCGATCCGGTCCCAGACGCTGAACACGTAGGCGCCCCCGGGTCGCAGGACGCGCGCCGCCTCCCGGAAGGCGCGGGCCCGGTCCGGGAAGAACATCACTCCGAACTGGCACACCACCGCGTCGAACTCGCCGTCCGCGAAGGGCAGGTCCTGCGCGTCCGCCACCTGCCAGCTCACCTTCGGCGACGGCAGGAGTCGCTCGGCAGCCCGCACCATGGGCTCGTTCAGGTCGGTGGCGACGAGGCGGCGTACGCCGGGCTCGAGCGACCGCGTGACCACGCCGGTCCCGGCTGCGGTCTCCAGCACGTCGTCGGGTCTGAGTGCCGTGACCGCAGCGGCGAGGTAGCGCGCGGGCTCCTCGAAGATCAGCGGAACCATCAGCCGCTCGTACACGTCCGGTACGGACCCGACGAAGGCGGTGTCCGGACGCTCGTCAGCAGCCATGCATCGATCGTAGATTGGCGGACGTGACCACATCGAGCGTCGAGGCCTTCCGCGCGCTGCACCGCTCCGGAGCCGGCTTCGTGCTCCCCAACGCCTGGGACGGCGGCTCGGCGCGGGTGCTGGAGCAGGCCGGCTTCGCCGCGATCGCGACGACGAGTGCGGGCATCGCGTTCAGCCGTGGGCGCCCCGACGCGAGCATGCCGCGCGACGAGATGCTGGAGGAGATCGAGCGGATCGTCGCCTCGGTCGCGTGCCCGGTGAGCGCCGACCTCGAGTCGGGCTACGGCCCGCGCCCCGAGGACGCGGCCGCGACCGTCACCGCGGCGGTGGAGATCGGCATCGTCGGCTGCAACCTCGAGGACGCCGGCCCCGACGGCCTCTTCGACGTCGAGGAGGCGGTGGAGCGCCTGGTCGCCGTCCGCGCCGCGGCACCGGCCGACGTCCTCGTCCTCAACGCCCGGACCGATCCCTACATGACGCGGCACCCCGACGCCTTCGCCGAGTCGGTACGACGCGCGCACCGCTACCTCGCCGCGGGCGCCGACTGCATCTTCGTGCCGGGCGTGAGCGACCCCGACGTGATCGCCCGCCTGGTCGCCGAGATCGGGGCGCCGGTCAACGTCGTCGCCGGCCTGACCGACCCGATCGTGCCGGCGGCAGCGCTGCGCGAGGCCGGCGTCGCCCGCATCAGCGTCGGCGGCACCCTGACCCGGGCGGTGCTCACCCTGGTGGACCGCGCCGCCCGCGAGATGCTCGACCACGGCACCTTCGAGTTCGCGAAGGGACTCATCTCCTACGGCGACTTCCAGTCCCGCTTCGCGTGACCCGGGAGCGGGCCGCGTTGTCGGCGCCGCCCGGCATGATCGTGTCGTGACCCCCGCTGAGATCGCTCGCCGCCGCGTCCACGCCCACGGCCTGGCCGTACCGTCGCCGGCCACGGCCGAGGAGATCGTCGGCCGGCTCGTGGCGATGCAGGCCCAGGACTACCGCGGCGGCCTGTGGTCCGTCGGTGCCCGCAGCGACCACCTCACCGAGGCCGACGTCGAGCGCGCCCTGGCCGAGCGCCGGATCGTCCGCACCTGGCCGATGCGCGGCACGCTGCACCTCGTGGCGGCCGCCGATGCCCGCTGGCTGCCCGCCCTGCTGGGCCCGCGTGCGACCCAGGCCGCGGCCGGCCGTCGTCGCGGACTCGGTCTCGACGACGCGGCCATCGCGATCGTCCGCGACGCCTGGGAGGCCGCCCTGACGGGCGGTCAGACCCTCGGCCGGCCGGAGCTGTTCAAGACGATGGACGCGGCCGGGGTCGACAGCGGCGACCAGCGTGGGCCACACCTGTTGCGCTACTTCGCCGAGCAGGGCGTGCTCTGCTTCGGGCCGCATGCGGGCAAGCAGCCGACCTACGCGCTGATCGAGGAGTGGTGCCCCGACGCCCGCGTCCTCGACCGCGAGGAGGCGCTCGCCGAGCTCGCGCTGCGCTATTTCACCGGCCACGGGCCCGCGACCCTCGACGACTTCGCCGGCTGGGCGTTCCTCACCAAGGGCGACGCGAAGGCCGGCCTCGCCGCGGTCAGCGCCCAGCTCGAGAGCGCGGAGGTCGCCGGCCTCACCTTCTGGTACGCCGACGGCCCGGACGCCTCCACCGGCACCCAGCTGCTGGCCGGCTTCGACGAGTACGTCCTCGGCTACAAGAACCGGTCCGCCTTCCTGACGCCGGAGATCTTCGACGCCGTCGTCCCCGGCGGCAACGGCGTCTTCCGAGCGACGGTCGTCGACGACGGCCAGGTCGTCGGTCTGTGGGCAGCCAAGAGGCTGACCCGCCGCCAGGTCGTCACGGTGACCGGGTTCGAGGGCCGCAAGCCGCCGCGACCGGCCGCGCTGAAGGCCGCGCTCGGCAGGTACGCCGACTTCTGCGGCGTACCCACCGAGCTGGAGTGATCAGGCCAGCGCCGACTTCAGCGTGCTGACGGCCAGGCCCATCGCGGCGCGGGTGCCGTGCGTGTCGCGCAGCGCGTCGAGCATCACGAAGTCGTGGATGACGCCGCCGATCCGGACCTGGACGACCGGGACACCGGCCCGGCGGAGCTTGGCGGCGTACGCCTCGCCCTCGTCGCGCAGGACGTCGGCCTCCGCGGTGATCACGAGCGCCGGCGGCAGGCCGGCGAGCTGCTCGGGGGTGGCCCGCAGCGGCGACGCCGTGACCTGGTTCCGCTCGGCCTCGTCGGTCGTGTACTGGTCCCAGAACCACTGCATCGCGTCACGGCGCAGGAAGTAGCCCTCGGCGAACTGGTGGTAGGACTCGGTGTCGAAGCTGGCGTCGGTCACCGGGTAGAAGAGCACCTGCTGCTTGAACTCGACGCCGCCGCGCTCCTTGGCGAGGAGGGTCAGGGCGGCGGCCATGTTGCCGCCGACGGAGTCGCCGGAGATGGCGATGCGGGAGGCGTCGAGGCCCTTCTCGGCGCCATGGGCGACGATCCACAGCGCGGTCGCGAAGTTCTGCTCGATCGCGTGCGGGTAGCGGGCCTCGGGGGAGAGGTCGTACTCCGGGAAGACGACCGCGACGCCCGCGCCGACGGCGAGCTCGCGGACCAGGCGGTCGTGCGTGCCGGCGTTGCCGAACACCCAGCCGGCACCGTGGGTGTAGAGCAGGACGGGCAGCGTCCCGGTCGTGCCGGCGGGGCGGACGATCCGGGCCTTCAGCGGGCGGTCGCCGCCGATCTCCACCCACTCCTCGTCGACGGCGGGCTTCTCGACGCCGTCGCCCGACTGGACGTCGTTGACGGCCTTGCGGCCCTCGACGGGGCCGAGGTCGAAGAGGTACGGCGGGTCGGCGGTGGCCGCGGCGAACTCGGCGGCTGCGGGCTCCAGGACGGGCTGGGACATGAGGTGCACTCCTTGCTGGACGGGGAATTACCTTGCGTGCAAGGAAACTACCCGAGCAATACCTTGCGCGCAAGGTGTATGAGATGACTCGCGCGCAAGTTGTACGGTGGGCGCATGAAGAAGCCCCGCCACGGCCTCGATCTCGGGGACCAGCTGTGCTTCTCGCTCTACACCGCCCAGCGACTGGTCACGGCGGCGTACCGGCCGATCCTCGACGCGCTCGGGCTGACCTACTCGCAGTACGTCGCCATGCTGGTCCTCTGGGAGAAGTCGCCGGTGACCATGGGGGAGCTGGGCGAGCGGCTGGGGCTCGACTACGGGACCGTGACGCCGCTGGTGAAGCGGCTCGAGGCGGCCGGCCTGGTCGCGCGGGAGAAGTCCCCGACCGACCAGCGCAGCGTCAGCGTCGTGCTCACCGCCGCCGGACGCCACCTGCGCGACCGCGCGGTCACCGTGCCCGACGCGATCGCCGACGTGATGGCGCTGGAGGGGTCGGAGTTCACCGCCCTCAAGGACTCGCTGGACAGCCTCAGCGAGAACGTCGGCCGGCGGCTCTGAGGAGTCCGTCCGGAACCTCGGCGCCGGCGGTCGTCGACGATCGACGGCGAAGGACCTCGGTGACCAGGCCCGAGGCCGACACGACGGCCCACACGCCTTCCAGGAGCAGGAAGCCGAGCTCGGTTTCGAGCGCGGCCAGGACGGCGAGCACGCTGGACCCGGTGAGGTTGAGGACGAGGTACGCCGGCGAGGTCGACCCGAGTCGGCCGCGCTGGGCGGCGACGAACGCGGTAAGGACCAGGCAGGAACCGACGACTTGGATGAGCTGGACGAGCACGACGACCTCCGCGCGTCGTCTTCGCAGGCGGGTACGGCGCGTCTCGTCCGGAGGCCGAGGGATGTCGGCTTCTGCCCCACGGTCTCACGCCGACGGGGCGGGGTTGGTACTTCGGAGCCTCAGGGGGTGACGCCGGCGCAGTCACCCGTGCCGGAGACGCTTCCGGTGGCGGCATCTACGATCACGTCGGTGGGTGGTGTCACGAGCAAGCCGTGGGCGACGAGGCCGGGAACGTCGGTGTAAGTGTCGTATTGCGCGTAGTTCGCCTCCTCGGCGACCGCGACCGTCTCCATCTCGGCTCTGCATCTCGCGTCGTCGCCCTGCGTCGAGACTCCGTGCAGCGTGAAGACGGTGACGAGGACCCCGACGGGGATGATCACCACGGCCAGCAGGCAGGTGCCGATGATCCCGCAGATCATTCCGGCCTTCATCAGGCCGCGGTTGCCGTAGCGGCCGGGGGACTGGTCGATCTCCTTGAGGGCGCTCCTGCCCAGGATCCAGGAGATGATGCCGAGCGGTGCGCACAGGATGAGGCTGAGGATGCCGAGGACCAGGACGACAGTGCCGCGTGGGTGGTCGATCGGCGGCGGGGACGGTGGCCGCGTCGGCACGGAGTTCTGGTCGGTCACGTGGATCCCCTGGGCTCGGTGGTTGCGAGACCGTACTGCTAGCGCGCGGTCTGCGCTCGGGTTTCGCGAATTCCTTGCCGAGGCAGGTGGCGCCAGGTCCTAGGCTCTGGCAGGTGAGCTTCTCCGGTTTCCCCGTCGCGGCCCTCGACTTCTACGACGACCTCGAGGTCGACAACACCAAGTCGTTCTGGGATGCCCACAAGGACGTCTACAACGAGGCCGTGAAGGCGCCGATGGTCGCGCTGACCGACGCGCTGGCGCAGGAGTTCGGCACCGCGAAGGTGTTCCGCCCCTACCGCGACGTCCGGTTCGCGAAGGACAAGACGCCGTACAAGACGCACCAGGGCGCGTTCGTCGGGGTCGGCCCGGCGACCGGTTGGTACGTCGAGGTCGCCGCCCCGGGCGTCCGCGTGGGTGGCGGGATCTACGAGGCGTCCGGCGAGCGGCTGGCGGCGCTGCGCGACGCGATGGCCGAGGAGAAGACCGCGAAGGTGCTCGAGCGGATCCTGCGCGACCTCGAGCGCGGCGGCTACGAGGTGACCGGCGAGCGGCTCAAGTCCGCGCCGCGCGGCTACGACAAGGACCACCCGCGCATCGAGCTGCTCAAGATGAAGACCGTGCTCGGCATGCGGTCCTACGGCTTCGAGCCGTTCGTCCACAC
>DATFHM010000320.1:0-9464 GCA_035248385.1 Nocardioides sp.
TGGAGGTCGCGCGGGTCGTGGGTGCCGGCGAGCTCGATGAGGTGCTTCTCCGCCCGAGCGCGCGTGAGGTCGTCGACCTCGTCGGACAGCTTGTCGACTGCACGCACGATCACCCGCGCCTGCGCCTGGTTCACCGACCCGGCCCGCATCGCGGCCGCGGTCAGGGGATGGGCTTCGAGATCGGTGGCGAGGTGGAGGTCGGCACGGGCAGCTTGGCCGGTGACGCGGGTGGCGTAAGCCAGCCAGGTGCCGGCGTCGCGGGCGGCGTGCTCTTCGGCGACATCAGATGCTGCCGCGAGGAGTCGGAGCTCGAGTTCGGCCGCCTCGGCCTTCACCCGAGCCAGAGTCAGGAGGGTCTCCTCCTTGTCGCGGGTTCGGAGGTAGTCGGCCGGCATCTCTGCGACGGCGTGAAGCTCCCGTTCGAGAGTCCGCACACACGCGAGAACCGGGTGGCAGGGCACCTGTTCCGCGGTCATGACACTCCCGAGATAGAGCTTGATCAACTACCTCGATCATACACCTGTTCGAACGATTTCGGTAGGTGTTTCGAGGATATTTCTGCAGGTCAGAGCACCTTTGGAGGCGGCCGCGGAGCGGCGGCGCGGGCGAAGCCCGTGCCGACTCCGCGCCGTCATGCCCGTCGTCAGGGACCCGCTGTCAAGGCCGCCGCAGGCGTCGCGCAGCGATGCCGGAGGCAGCCTTGACTGCGGGGGACGACGGGCTAAGGTGCGGCCGCCAAGACCAGCCCCGAACGATGCAAGAGTTGGTTTCGAGACGCCGCTCGCGGCTACTCAACCAACGAAGCCCCAGCCACCCCGACCCGCCGAGAAACCAGCAGCCCCAGCACCCCTTGCGTGAGCGCATGGCCGGCGGCGGTGATCAGGAAGAGCAGCAGGATGAGCCGGGGCGCGGCGTCCCAGGCCAGGGCGTGGCCGATGGTCCGAACGGTGCCGCCGGGGTCGGTGAACGGCTCCCAGCTGTTCAGCCGCGGCCACCGGCCCAGGAAGATCCCGACCGCCACCAGGGCGTGGGTGACGAAGCGCAGCGGCAGGCGCCACGAACCGCGCCCGATCCGGGTGAGGTACGAACCGGCCATGCCGAGCGCGAGGGTGTAGGCGACGAAGCCGGAGACCACGAGGAGCGTGTAGACGGGCACGACGGTGGTCCAGACCGGTGCGTCCGGGCCGAGTCGGCGGATGGTCGGGCCGACGTGGATGAGGTCCGTGACGACGTACGGCGAGTTCGGCAGGAACAGGCCGAAGACCACGACGCCGCACCACCACAGCGGCCCGCGCCGCGACGTCCCGCGCCGGAACAGCAGGACCGCGAGGGCCACCGGGATCCAGGCGAGGAAGGTGTTCCACAGCATCCAGTCGCCGCTGCGGTGGAGCAGCTGCGCCAGCGTGTGGAGGTGCGACATGGCGCCAGGGTAGGGGCGGCCCGGTTGCTCCGCACGGATACCGTTGCGCCCGTGGCGGGCGGAGCAATCGAGGCGGTGGGCTTCGTCGGTTCGGCGGGAGCCGCGGTCATGTGGGTCCCGCAGGCCGTGCGGGTGCTGCGACTGCGCCGGTCCGGGTTGCCGCTGCAGGGCGTCAGCGCGGGGGCGTACGCCGTCGCGATCGTCTTCAACGTGCTGCTGGCCTGGTACGGCCTGACCGAGCACGCCGTCCCGGTCGTCGTGGCCGGCACGGTGAACCTGGTCTGCGCCGCCGTCATCGTGGGCGCCATCGCCGTGCCGCGCAGGAGCGCCGGGAGCACCTCGTGACGGCCGTGCTCGGCTGGGCGGTCGGGACCCTCGACGTGGTGCAGTTCGTGCCGCAGCTGCGCCGGGCGCTCCGGCTGCGCCACGACCACGCCGCGATCCGCGACCTCAGCCTCTCGACCTGGACGATCGCGACGATCCAGGGCACGGCCTGGGTGGTCTACGGATTCGCCAAGGGGCTGCTCCCGATCGCGCTGCCCAATGTCGTCATCACTCCGGTCTGCGCGACCCTGCTCGTGCTGCGCCTGCGGGCGTCAGCCGAGCGCCAGGCGGCCGGCGACGACGAGCATCGTCGCGGCGACGAGGAGCTCCAGGACCTGCCATGAGCGCGGGCGCGCGAGCAGCGGCGACAGCAGCCGCGCGCCGAACCCGACGGTGGTGAACCAGGCGATGCTCGCCAGCCCGGCGCCCGCGGCGAACCACCACCGGCCGCCGCCGACCGAGTCGTGCGTGGCGGCGAGCGTGCCGAGCAGCAGGACGGTGTCCAGGTAGACGTGCGGGTTGAGCCAGGTCAGCGCCATCGTCCGGCCGACCACCCGGCGCCGCGAGTCCGCGGACCCCGTGGCGACGGTCAGCGACTCGGACCGACGGGCGCGAGCGATCGCGCCGAGGGCGTACCAGACCAGGAAGGCGACGCCGAACCACCGCGCCACCTCGAGTAGCCAGGCGTGGTCCTGCACCACGACCCCCACGCCGGCCGCCCCGGCCACGATGAGCACCACGTCCGAGAGGGCGCAGACCGTGACCACCGGGCCGACGTAGGTCCGGAGGATCCCTTGGCGCAGGACGTGGGCGTTCTGCGCCCCGATCGGCACGATGAGGGACAGGCCGGTCAGCAGGCCGGCGGTGGCGACGGTGAGCACCCGCCCATCCTCGACGCGGTCGCCTATGAAGACCAGCGAAGGTTCCTTCAGCATCTGAAGAGCGTCTTAAGGTAGAACCATGCGGTTCGACCCCGCCCAGCTCGAGACCCTGCTCGCCATCGTCGAGGAGGGGACGTTCGACGCCGCCGCGCGCCGGCTGCACCTGACGCCGAGCGCGGTGAGCCAGCGGGTCCGCGCGCTGGAGGGGGCGGCCGGCCAGGTCCTGTTGCGTCGTACGACGCCGGCGACCGCCACCCCGGCCGGCGAGCCGCTGCTCCGGCTCGCCCGCCAGCACCGCCTTCTCGAGGAGGAGGCAGCCGCGGCGCTGGGCGGCGACCGGGTCGGCGACCTCGCCGTCGCCGTCAACGCGGACTCGCTCGCCACCTGGTTCCGCCCCGTCCTGACCGCGGTCGCCGAGCGGGGCGGCACCGCGATCCGCCTGCACGTCGAGGACCAGGCCTACTCGCACAAGCTGCTGCAGCGCGGCGAGGTGCTCGCCGCCGTCACCTCCCAACCGGACCCGGTCCAGGGCTGCACCGTCGAGCCGCTCGGTGCCCTTCGCTACACGCCGGCGGCCGCGCCGGAGCTGATCGAGCGCCACCGCCGCGGGCGTCGCCTCGACCGCGCGACCCTGCCGATGGTGCTCTTCAACGAGAAGGACCACCTCCAGGACGAGGTCCTCGGTGGCGCGCGGCCGCCCGTGGTCCACCGGGTGCCGAGCGCCGCCGACTTCTACGAGGCGATCCGGTGCGGCCTGGGCTGGGGCATGCTGCCGCACGGGCAGCTGGCCGAGGGCGTCGCGCGAAGGGAGATCGCCAGGCTCCCCGGGAGCCGCGCGGTCGACGTACCGCTCTTCTGGCAGCGCTGGCGGCTCGGCTCCGACGCCCTGGCCACCCTCACCGATGACGTACGCCGGGCGGCGCGACGCGGCCTCAGACGCGCGGCACCGACGCCGGATCCCCGGTGAGGACCCGCAGCGCCAGCGACGTCGTGGCGTCGGTGTTGAGGTAACCGACGACCTGCTCGACCCGGGCGATGTCCAGCGGCAGCAGCCCCGGGGTGCCGGGCACGTCCGGGGTGAGCCGCAGGTCGAGGTCGGTGCGCCCCGCCATCAGCTCCAGGTTGAACTCGTACGCCGACCGCGCACCCTCCGCGGACAGCCGGCGCACCACGGTGGCGCCCATCCGGCGACCACCCGTCTCGTCGGCCCACCCGTCGAGGGCGGCGGCCACGGCCGCACCACCGTTGTGCTCGACGTCCGCCCAGATGTCGGCCATCGGGCCGACCTCGGACAGCAGCGCCGCGGCCGTCTTCTCGCCGATCCCGGAGATCCCGGGCAGGTTGTCGCTCGCGTCGCCGCGGATGGCCGCGAACTCCAGGTAGCGGTCGGCCGGGACGCCGTACATCAGCTTCAGCCGGTGCGGCGTGAGCAGGGGAGAGCCGTTGATGCCGCCGTCGATCAGCCGGAGCACGCTGGTGTGCTCGCTGATGTGCGCGAACGAGTCGCGGTCGGAGGTGATGATCACGCAGTCCCAGCCGTTGCGGACCGCCCACGCCGCGGCCGAGGCGTTGACGTCGTCGGCCTCGAGACCTGGGGGAGTCAGCGTCGCCAGCCCGAGCGCGTCGAGCAGCGCGCCGGCTCGCTCGAGCTGCTCGACCAGGTCGGCGTCCTTCTCGGCGCGGCCGGCCTTGTAGTCGGGGTAGCGATCGCGGCGTACCGAGGCTTCGCGGTCGTCGAGACCGAAGATCACCGCGTCGGGCGCGAAGGTGTCGATGGCCTCGATGATCTGGCGGAGCATGCCGTGCAGCGCCCAGGCGGGCCGCCCGCCGCGGTCGCGCAGCCGCGTGTGGGCGCGCGCGTGGTGGTGGCGGTGCAGCAGCGACGGCGCGTCGACCGCCAGCAGCAGCTTGCGCGGACGGGTCACGCGCGCGCCAGGGCGTCGAGCGCGTCGAGGGAGACGACGGCCAGGGGAGTTCCGTCGAGGCGTCGTACGGCGCTGTGGGCCGACTCGTCCTCCCACAGCCGCAGCAGCACGTCGAGCGGCTCGATCAGGTCGCCGCTCACGGCGCGGCCGGTGTTGCTGGTCAGGATCCGGCCGTGCTCGTTGACGATCGCGACCCGGCCGGTGCACGCCTGCAGGGTCGGGAGCAGGAAGCGCTCGGCCACGTGCACCTTTACGTCGCAGCCCGCAACGCCGAGGAAGGTCCCGTCGACGACCACGGGCTCGGTGAAGGTGAGCGTGTAGTCCTCGGTGCACAGGTAGTCGACGTACGGACCCGTGACGTGGGGGCGGCCGGTCTCGCGCGGCACGGTGTACCAGGGCAGGTGCTCGTAGTCGTAGAACCCCATCGCGGTGGAGTCCGTCTGCACCACGAGTCGTTGCGGCCGGTCGTCGGTGTCGCGCGCAAACCACTCCAGCCACCACCGGTGGTCGTCGAGGCCGCCGACCGCGGCGACGAAGCCGCCGCCGTGGACGAGCCCGCCCGGTGCGAGGCCGTCGCGCAGGGTGTCGTCGATGACCGCCAGGTCGCCGCTGCGGCGCGGGCCGCCGGTCGACAGCGCCGCGTGCGCGCCGCGGGCCGCGGCCGTGACGAAGGCGACGGCGAGGCCGGTGAGCTCGGCGAGCCTGGCCAGCACCGCGTCGAGCTCGCCCACGGTCTCGGTCACGAAGCCTCCTTGCTGAGCTTGAAGTCGATGAGTCGGGCGGTCGCGTCGGCGACCCGGCGCTCGGCGGCCGCGCGGGCCGCGAGCGGGTCGCGGGCGTCGACCGCCGACACCAGAGCGTTGCACGTCTCGACCGTCTCCGCATGGCTGTCGTCGTCCCCGAACGCCAACCAGAGCAGCGTGCCGACCTCCGCCTGCAGCTGGATCTCCTCGCGGTAGAGCCGCGTCGACTGGGCCGCGACGGCCATCTCGATGCTGAACTGCGCGTCGGCGCGACGCCGCAGGGCCGCGTCCGGGGCCTGCGCGAGCTGCGTCGCGACCCGGTGCAGCCGGGCGACGTCCTCGGCGCTGGCCCGTCGGGCGGCGAGCGCGGCGCAGGCGCCCGAGATCGCGGCGTACACGTCGCCGAGGTCGCGCAGCTGGAGCAGGCCGAAGGCGGCCAGGCGCTGCTCGGCCAGCCGCGCCGCGACCTCGCGCGAGGCCTGCACGAAGCTGCCGCCGCCGCGGCCGCGCCGGGTGACGACCAATCCCTCGTGGCGCAGCGTCGCGAGCGCCTCCCGGATGGTGACGGTCGAGACCCCGAGCAGGCCGGCGAGCTCCATCTCGCCGGGGAGCTGCTCGCCGTCCGGGACGAGCCCGAGCGCGATCGCGTCCGTCAGCCGCCGGGCCACGAGCTCGGTGCGGCTCTGTGACTCCAGCGGCGAGAACACCGCGCCGGCGGCGCGGCCGTAGAACGGGATCGGCACGTCAGAAAGTGTGCCGGACCTATTGCACTTTGAAAACTGGTTTCATATGTTTTCTCGCGACAGCAGTGAGGAGGCTTACCCATGGACGAGCACGAGACCGCCGACGCGGTTCCGCCCGCGATCTCCATCCGCGGGGTCCGCAAGGCGTTCGGAGACGTGGTCGCGGTCGAGGAGATCGACCTGGAGATCGCCGACGGCGAGTTCTTCGCGATGCTCGGCCCGTCCGGGTCCGGCAAGACGACCGTGCTGCGGATGATCGCCGGCTTCGAGCAGCCGACCGCCGGCCAGATCCTGCTCAACGGCCTCGACGTCACCGGTGTGCCGCCGCACAAGCGCGACGTGACGACGGTCTTCCAGGACTACGCGCTGTTCCCGCACATGAGCATCCTCAAGAACGTCGAGTACAGCCTGCGCGTACGCAGGGTCGGCGCGGCCGAGCGCCGCAAGCGCGCCATGGAGGCGCTCGAGCTGGTCCGCCTCGGCCACGTCGCCAACCGCCGGCCGCACCAGCTCTCCGGCGGCCAGCGGCAGCGCATCGCCCTGGCCCGGGCGCTCGTCTCCCGGCCGCAGGTGCTGCTGCTCGACGAGCCGCTCGGAGCCCTCGACCTCAAGCTGCGCGAGCAGATGCAGGTCGAGCTCAAGGCGATCCAGCGCGAGGTCGGCATCACCTTCGTCTTCGTCACCCACGACCAGGAGGAGGCGCTCACGCTCTGCGACCGCCTCGCCGTCTTCAGCGACGGGCGCATCGAGCAGGTCGGCGACGCCCGCGCGGTCTACGAGAACCCGGTCAACCGCTTCGTCGCCGACTTCGTCGGCACCTCCAACGTGCTCGCCGACGGCGTCGCCACCGACCTGGTCGGCCGGGAGGGCGCGTTCGCGATCCGCCCGGAGCGGATCGCCGTGCTGCCGACCGGCGCGGACGCCGGCGTACGACGCAGCCACGACGGCACCGTCTCCGAGGTCGTGTACGCCGGTCCGATCAGCCGGCTGCTCGTCGACGTCGCCGGCACCACGCTGACGGTGACCAGCCTCAACACCGACCCCACCACCTCGGCCCTCGCGCGCGGTGACCGCGTGCGGGTCGCCTGGAACGACGACGCGCTCCACGAGCTCGTCGGCTGACCACCACCCACCAGAGGAGAAGCAGATGAAGCTACGTTGGAAGGCGTGCGCCGTGCTCGGTGCCGCGGCGATGACGATGAGCGCCTGTGGCGGCTCGTCGGGCACCGGCACGAGTGGCCTGAGCGTGCCGAAGATCGCGATGCAGTCCTCGCTCGGTCAGGGTGAGGGCAAGCTCAACCTCATCGTCTGGGCGGGGTACGCCGAGGACGGCTCGGACGACAAGAGCGTCGACTGGGTCCACCCCTTCGAGCAGGCGACCGGCTGCCAGGTCAACGCCAAGGTCGCCGGCACGTCCGACGAGATGGTCCAGCTCATGCGCACCGGTCAGTACGACGGTGTCTCGGCCTCGGGTGACGCCACGCTGCGGCTGATCTACGCCGGCGACGTCGCCCCGGTCAACACCGACCTGGTGCCGAACTACAAGACGATCTCGCCCTTCCTCAAGGGCAAGTCGTGGAACTCCGTCGACGGCCAGATGTACGGCATCCCGCACGGCTGGGGCGCCAACGTGCTGATGTGGAACAAGGCCGTCGTCAAGAAGGCTCCGACGTCGTGGTCCTCGGTCTTCGCCGCCGACTCCGCGCTCAAGGGCAAGGTCACGGCGTACGACAGCCCGATCTACATCGCCGACGCCGCTCTCTACCTGATGAAGTCGAACCCCTCGCTCGGCATCAAGGACCCCTACTCGCTGACCCAGCCGCAGCTCGACGCGGCCGTCGCGCTGCTCAAGCAGCAGAACGCCAACGTCGGTGAGTACTGGTCGGACTACACCAAGGAGGTCCAGTCCTTCGAGTCCGGCGAGAGCGCGGTCGGTACGTCGTGGCAGGTGATCGCGAACCTGCTCGACTCCGACGGCAAGGTCCAGGTCGGCACCACGGTCCCGTCCGAGGGCGCCACCGGTTGGTCCGACACCTGGATGATCTCGTCCAAGGCCGCGCACCCGAACTGCATGTACAAGTGGATGGACTGGATCACCTCGCCGAAGGTGAACGCCCAGGTCGCCGAGTGGTTCGGCGAGGCACCGGCACAGACCAAGGCGTGCGCGGAGACCGCGGACAAGAGCTTCTGCACGACCTACCACGCCACCGACGCGGCGTACGCCGCCAACATCCACTACTGGACCACGCCGCAGACCCAGTGCGTCGACGGGTCGGGCAACGACTGCACCGACTACACCGACTGGGTCAACGCCTGGCAGCGGATGAAGGGCTGACACATGTCTGACGTCGCGCAGGGGCGGGGGCGGCTCACGCTGCTCCTGCTCCCGCCGATGGCCTGGTTGGTGATCGCCTACCTGGGCTCGATGGCGGTCCTCCTGGTCAGTGCCTTCTGGGGCGTGAACTCGTTCACGGGCCAGGTCGTGCACGTCTACAGCACGGCGAACTTCGAGGCGCTGTTCAGCGACCCGTTCTTCCGGACGGTCACGCTGCGCTCGATCGGTGTGGCCCTGCTGGTCACGCTGATCGACGCGGCGCTGGCC
Source organism: Nocardioides sp. (assembly GCA_035248385.1). GTDB lineage: Bacteria > Actinomycetota > Actinomycetes > Propionibacteriales > Nocardioidaceae > Nocardioides. The sequence goes on from DATFHM010000320.1 coordinate 8,639, forward strand.
GTGCCGATGGCGCTCTACATGGCGAAGTTCGCGTCGCGCCGGGTCCGCCTCGCGCTGGTCGTCGCGGTCACGACGCCGCTGTGGGCGTCGTACCTCGTCAAGGCGTACGCCTGGCGCGGCCTGCTCGCGCCGGGTGGGCCCTTCGACTGGGCCACCGGGGGCCACGCGCCGGGCTACGGCCTGGCCGCCACCGTGATCACGCTGTCCTACCTGTGGCTGCCCTACATGGTGCTGCCGGCGTACGCCGCCTTCGAGCGCGTGCCGGATTCGCTGTCGGAGGCCAGCCAGGACCTGGGCGGCAACGCCTGGGGGACGGTACGCCGGATCGTGCTCCCGCTGGTCTTCCCGGGCCTGGCCGCGGGGTCGATCTTCACCTTCTCGCTCTCGCTCGGCGACTACATCGCGGTGCAGATCGTGGGCGGCAAGGCGCAGCTGCTCGGCAACGTCATCTACGGCCAGCTCGTCACGGCCAACGACCAGCCGATGGCGGCCGCGCTGTCCTTCGTGCCGCTCGTGGCGGTGCTGCTCTACCTCGGTGCGCTGCGGCTCACCGGTCAGCTGGAGGGGGAGACCGCATGAGGTCGGCCGTGATGCGGCGGATCACCGCCGTCTGGACCGTGCTGGTCCTGCTGTTCCTGTACATCCCGCTCGCGTTCGTGGTGCTCAACTCGTTCAACACCTCGCGCACGTTCGCGTTCCCGCCGACCGGCCTCACCGTCGACTGGTGGAAGGCGGCGGCCCACAGCTCCGGTGCCTGGAACGCGCTCGGCGTGACGGCGATCGTCGGGCTCTGCTCGACGGCGATCGCGCTCGTGCTCGGCACCTT
>DATFHM010000321.1:0-14179 GCA_035248385.1 Nocardioides sp.
ACCGGTCGGCGGCGGGCTGCGTGAGCAGGACCGGGCACACGTCGAAGGCCTCGGGGGAGACCGGCGGCGCGTAGTTGAGGTAGGAGTCGAGGAATGCGACGGTGACGCTGTTGCCGGCCGAGGTCCGGTCGGCGTAGCAGGCGCGCTTCGCGGCCCGGTTGTTCACCAGGGCGCGCATCTTGCTGACCCAGCGCATCGGCACCCGGAGCCGGCGCAGTGGGGTGCGGGCGAGCATTCCCATCAGGGTCGCGCCGATCGTGCCGGTGACCGGGTCGAAGGCGGTCTCGCGGCGCACCTGGGCCGAGGCCTGGTCGAGGAAGGTCATCCCGACGATGCCGGCCACGTCGCCGTTGAGCGAGGCGACGTGGAAGGTCTCCATCCCGCCGGCCGACAGGCCGTAGAGGACGATCGGCCGCCCGTCCCGCTCCTTCTCGACCAGCTCCGAGCCGAGGCGCACCCAGTCGTCGTACGTCACCAGGGCGCCGGGCGCAACCTCGGTGATCCCGTACGTCGGCATGTCGATCGCCACCGTCTCGAACCCGCGCTCGGCCAGCGGCCGGCCCAGGATCGTGGTCATCTGCCGGCCGTTCGTTCCGACGCCGTGGAAGAGCAGCACCTTCACCGGCGCCGCCGGGTCGCGGTAGGTGTCGAGGTGGATCCGGTGGCCGTCGTGCTGCCACCACTCCTCGGCCGGCTCGGTCGCCGGGGTGAGCCGGTACGCCGGCGGCAGTTGCTCCTGGATCGTGCGCCAGGCGGACTGGGATGCGTAGCTCATGCCGCTACAACAGCCGAGCGCCGAGGAGGTCACCGAGCCATCCCGCGATGCGGTCGTCGCTCCAGCCGTAGCCCTGGAGCTCGAGGTACGTCGACGGGCTGCCCAGCACGAGCATCTCGTCGGTCGCGGTGTCGGCGTCGAGCCCGCGTCGCAGCCAGCCCTTCTCGGCGAGCAGGGTGATGACCTCGCGGTAGCCGACGCGCCGCAGCGCCTCGCTGTTGGTGCGGACGCGCAGGACCTCAGGCTCGTGCCGGGCGGCCTTCGCGGCCTCGTCGACGACGGCGGTCCGGCCGGTGATGAGGACGTTGCCGCGCGCGAAGGCGGCCAGCACCCCGCGACCGGAGCGGGCACGGCGCATCTCCTGCCAGAACGCCTGCAGCGGCGGCGGGAGCTTCTCCGGGCCCAGCACCGAGTACTCGTAGCAGGCCTCGAGCAGCTCGGGCTTGGTGTGGAACACGAAGTAGAGCGTCTGCACGGCCACGCCCGCGCGCTCGGCGATGTCGGTCATCCGGGTGCCGGCGTACCCCTGCTCGGCGAACGCCTCCTTGGCGGCCAGGATCATCCGCTCGCGGTTGGCGGCGGCCTTCTCGCGTCGGGACGGCTTCGGACCCTTGACAGCACTCATGACGAGGATCACTGTAGCTGGTGACAGTCACTAGTGATCATCACTAGTGAAATTCCACGGGGGAACAGGGGACGACGATGATCGCGACGACGGTGACGAAGGAGATGAGCTGCAGCGCCGAGCACGCCTTCGACGTGATGGTGCGGCACCACGCGGAGAACCACCCGCGCTGGGAGAGCGAGGTGCTCGAGGTGCGCCAGCTCGACGAGCCGGGCCTCGGCGCCCGCTCGGTGATGGTGCGCCACGAGCACGGGCGGACGCGCGAGGTGACCAACACCTGCGTGGAGTACGTCGAAGACCGCCGCGCGGCGTACGAGCACGACGAGCCGGGGATGGGCTTCCGGATCGTGTTCGACCTGACGCCGACGGGCCCGACCAGCTGCGTGCTGCGGGTCGACGTGCGGATGCGGCCGAAGGGCGCGACCCGGCTCATGACGCCGCTGCTCAAGCTCGGCATCCACCGCCGCAGCGAGCGGATCACCACGCGGATGTGCGACGTCGTCATCGCGACGCCGGCGTACGTGGCGGACTGACCGGTGAGGGCGTACGACATCGTGCTGGCGCTGCACATCATCGCCGCGCTGGCGGTGTTCGGGATGAGCACGCTGCTGCACGGCTGTGAGTGGATGGCGCGCCGGGCGCGGACCGTCGCGGAGCTGCGCCCGCTCGGCACGGCCATGGGTTACGGCTTCCTCATGCCGGTCCTCGGCACGACGCTCGTCGCCCTCGGGGTGGTGCTCGTGCTGATCTCGCCGGACGATGAGAAGGTCGGCTTCGGCGACCCGTTCGTGTGGTGCGGCCTGGTCGCCTACGTCCTGCTGAGCGCCTCGGGCGCGGTCATGGCGCCGTACTCCAAGGCGATCGCGACCGCGGTGGCGGCGGCTCCCGATGGGCCGATCGGTCCCGAGCTGCGTCGTGTCGTGCTCGCCCGCCCGGGAATGCTCGTGGGCCACATGACGACCGCGCTCCTGCTCGCGGTCGTCGTCGACATGACCACCAAGCCGGACGCGCTGGTCGCTCCGCTGGTGCTGGCGGCCGGGCTCGTCGTCGGCTACCTGGCCGGTGAGGCGGCGGCCCGGCCGGTGGCCGAGACCGCCGCGGTCGCTACTGCCACACGCTGACGGCGCGCTCGAGGCTCGCGACGATCCCGGCCGCGTCGAGGCGGTGCCGGTCGGGCTCCGGCAGTCGCGTGACGGTACGACGGAGCTCGGCGACGGCGTCGGCCGCCCGCTCGCGCTCCTCGCGTCCGGCGTCCGTGTCGTCCTCGTCGACCGCGCGGATCATCTCCGCGCTGCTGCGGAGGGCGGAGGCGAGGGCGGTGCGCAGGGCGCTCCCGGCCGGGCCGTCGTCGTGGACCGAGGCGCCGGGAGCCGAGGTCAGGGCGACGACCTCCTCGACGCACCCCGCGAGCCGGCGCAGCGCACGGCCCTGCCGGTGGCGGCGGTCGGCGAGCTCGGTCCACCGGCGGGCGCGCCAGTTGGCCCGCCGCGCCTCCTCACCGACGCGGAGCAGGTCCTCGACCTCCCGCATCTGCGGGTCGAGCGACCGCACGACGGACTCCCAGCCGTCGTCGAGCCGGTCCTCGGCGTCGAGCCCGTCGGCGAGCGCGTCGAGCTCGCTCGCGAGCCGGTGCCGCAGGTCGGCCTGGGCGCGGCTCGCGGGTGCGAAGGGCAGCTGGGGGAGCGCCGCGTTGACGGCCACGCCGATGAGGGCGCCGACGGCGGTGAGCCCGCCGTACGCCACGACGTACCGCCCCGGCTGATCACCTCCCAGGATCAGCACGAACAGCCCCGCGATCGGCACCCAGCCGCTCATCCGGCCCAGGAACGGCCAGCCCGCGACGAGGGTCCCGGCACCGGTGACGAGGGCGATCGCCGCCGGCTCGCCGACCGGGAGAGCGCGCACGGCCAGCGCGAGGACGGCACCGCTGAGGATCGCGACGACGCTCTGCAGCGTGAACCGCAGCGACGCCGCCACGGTCGTGGACATGGCGACGGCGGCGCCCAGCGGCGCGTAGTAGGGGTAGTGGTGCACGAAACCGCCGATCGGCTGCACCACGAGCCAGGCGGCCCCGGCGGCGAAGGCTGTCTTCGCCGCCATGAGGACGCGCGGTCGTCGGCGTACGACGGTCCGGGCACGGCTCAGGTTCGGCACCCGGGTGCCGTACCCGGTATCGGCGGGATCAGGCCATCTCGGGAACGTGCAGGTGGGCGTAGGCGAGGTCGAACTCGTGCACCTCGACGATCATGCCGGAGGCCTCGTCGGCGGCGCGTTCGCGCATCTTGTCGGCCTCCATGCGGCTGGCCTCCATCGCCTCGCGCGACTCCCAGGCCGTCGTCGCGCAGGCCAGGCCGGCCGTGCGGTCGATCATCAGGCTGGCGCTGCAGAAGCCGTCGATCTGCTCGAGCTGGGGGAGCAGGGCCACCCGGAAGGTCTCGGTGATGGTGTCGACGTCGTCCTCGATCCAGCTGACCCGGCAGCACGCGGCGTGCTGGGTGCGGTGCATGGCGACGATCTCCCACGAGTCGACCTGCATCGAGGCGCCCATGACGTCGCGGCCGCGCTCGCGGATCGGGCGCAGGATCTCGTCGCTCTCTGACATCGCCTGCTCGGTCTCCCAGGAGCTGGTGGTGATGCAGTAGCCGGTGTCGCGGTCGACGAGCAGCGAGACACCCAGGCACCCGGCCGTGCGGGAGAGCAGCGGGTCGACCTCCGACTCGACCATCTTGATGCCCGCATCGATGTTCTCGGGCCTGCCGTGGAACGTGGTGGAACGTGCGTACACGACCCACTCCTCTCAGGAGTTGGGGCGACGCCCTACCGGCGTCGCCGGTACTTCCCTGCATACTCCTCGCGCGCTCGACGCGCCAGACCCGTGGGCCGGGCGATCATGGAGCCATGACGCGCTCGCGCACGCGGTACGACGGCCTCCGCGCCGGCGCCGTGGCCGGCGTGCTCGGCGGAGCGCCCTCCACGGCGTACGCGCTGCTCACCGGCGGCGACCCGCTGGAGGCCTCGCGGGCGGCCGGCACCCTGCTGCTGCCCGGCGAGGAGCGCCGCGGCCGGCTCCTCGTCGCCGGCCTGATCGCGCACGTCGCGATCTCGCTGGGGTGGGGCGTGGTGCTCGCCCGCGTGCTCCCACGGCGACGCCCGCTTGCCGCGGGCGCGCTGGCGGGGGTGGCGATCGCCGCACTCGACCTGGGAGTCGTCGGCCGCCGGTTCCCGGCCATCCGGCGGCTGCCGCTCGGCCCCCAGGTCGCCGACCACCTCGCCTACGGGCTGGTGGTGGCGTGGGAGCTCGAGCGTCGGAGGAGCGGCCCCTCGCCCGCCAGCCGGATCCCACGCCTCAGGTGAGCGGCCGCGACCTGGTTGCTGTCCAGGGTGCTGCTGAGCGCCGGTACGGCGGGTGCCGACAGGGTGGTGCCCGACTCCTGGGCGGCGAGCTGGACCTCGCGGTAGCCCGCGACCGCGTCGGTGGCGGCGTCGACCCACCGCGCCTGGCTCATGGCGGCCTCCGCCGCGGCGAACCGATCGTCCGCTGCCTGGAGGTCCGCGAGCGCGGTCCCGTCGGGCGAACCGGCGAGGACGGCCGCTGATCCGCTGTTGGCCAGGTCGAGGAGGCGGCCGACCTGCCAGCGGGCCATGTTGTCGCGGTTGAGCACGTCGAAGACCTCGTACGGCTCCAGGTAGCTCATCGCGCTGGCCGACTCGTCGCCCAGCCAGGCGAAGTCGGTGGCGCCCCCGACGCCGTACTCGAGGTGCTTGCCGGGGTCGTACCCGTCGTGCGTGTGCGAGAGGCCGACGTAGTGGCCGGCCTCGTGGGTCAGCAGGTGCGTGTAGGCGTAGGCGGTCTGCGCCGCCGGGCTGCGGAAGTAGGGCGTGTCGAACATGTAGATGAAGCTCGGGGCGCCGGTCGTCCAGTCGTCGCCGGTGTAGCCGGTGAACGGCAGGTCGCCGGTGCCGTCATCGGGCACGGTGAAGCCGACGGCCGGGATGACCGCGTCGTCACCCGAGGAGGAGAAGTAGTCGCTGCGGTGGGCCGCCAGGTAGCAGTAGAGCTCCGCGAAGGTGCTGCCGTACTGGTTCCAGCAGTCGTCGGCCGGGGCGGTGCCGTTCGCGATCTGGAGCGCGCGCAGCATGGGCCCGGCGAGCGGCTGGTCGTGCACCGTCACGCTGATCGGGTAGTAGGGCTCGAGGTACTGGTGCGCGGCCTGCACGAGCGCCGGCCGGACGTCGTCGAGCCCGTTGGCCGTCGGGTCGCCCTCGAAGATGTCGAGCTCGATGTGCTTGCCGCCTCCAGGGCCCGGCACGGTCGCCGCGGGGTCGTAGAGCGGGGAGGCGGTGAACAGCTCGTCGACCGCCACCCAGCGGATCACCGCGGCGAGGTCGCCGGACAGGTCGGTGAAGGGTCGGTATCCCGACTTGTTGCCGTACTCCCAGATCGGGGGCATCCGGTACGCCGTCTGCCCGAAGCCGTACAGGTCGGCGTCGTCGACGTCCCAGGAGTCGTCCCAGTAGACCGGGCCGGCGGACGCGTCGTAGAACCAGGTCCGCCCGCTGGACCCGCCCCACGCATCGAGGTGCGAGATGTCGTCGATGCCGCCGTCGTAGCCGGTGTCGGGGTCGGCGCTGCCGGTGCGCGTGTAGACGTGGAACTGGAAGTCGGGCCGGGAGTACCAGTCGACGAGGAAGACCGTGTAGTCGTCGGCCGGGACGCCGAGCTGGCTCTGCGCGTGCTGCTCGAGCCAGTGCTCGGTGGAGGCGGCGTCGATGGAGCGCACCTTCGGCCCCACGTCGAGCACGTTGTGCTGCTGGTCGTTGTAGAGCTGCTGGATCGAGTCGGGCGCGCCGACGGTGCCTGCGTGGGCGAGGTGGTCGAAGAAGGCGTCGTCGAACTGCCGGCCCGCGAACCGCAGGTCGTAGCTGTAGCGGTAGCGCAGGCCGACCGGCTGCGTCGTGCCGTAGCCGTAGTCGGGTTCCCTCACCAGGGGTACGGCGGTCTGCGGCAGGTCGCTGAGGAGACGGTCCGGGTCCACGCTGCTGCGCGGATAGCCGACCAGGACGACGTGGACCCGAGCCGGGGCGTCGACCAGGACGTGGTGACCGGGCTTCAGGGTGGTGAAAGTGGGCCGGACCGGAGCCGCTGCGGCCCATGCCGGCGTACCGGTGCAGAGCGCGAGGGCCGCGGCGGCGGCGACGACGGTGTGGCGCAAGGTCTTCATGGGTGGTCTCCGATCAGCGGTTCAGGTCGATGCGTTCCAGGAGCGGGTGGCCGCGCGTCGTGTCGCCCGCGAGCAGGCAGGTGGCGTCGGGGAGGCAGGTGACGCCGCCGATGCCCTTGGCCTGGTCGTCGGGCGGGTCGGGGATGGTGATCGGCGTGACGTCCTCACCGTCGATCGACAGGACGATCGGGGCGATGCTGCGGCGCTCGTCGAACTGCTGCCCGGCGGCGAGGCAGCGGTTCCGGTCGACGCACGAGACGCCGAAGAGCGGGCTCGCCGTGGAGTCGTCCGGTCCGGGGCCGATCTGGCGCCACCCCCGCGCGTCACGACGCGCCACGTACGCCGAGCCGTCGTGCGGCTGGGGGTCCTGCTGCTGCTCCCCGGCGGTGAGGCAGACGTCCTTCGCGGGGCAGGACAGGACCGTGGGGTGCACCTCGTTCTCGCCGTTGTCGGGGAAGGGATCGCTGCGGACCGACGGGCCCTCGACCGTCCAGGCGAACGGCACCCAGCGACCGAAGAAGCCGTCGGCGTCCCCGCCTCCGATGACCTCGCACCAGCCCACTTCGGGGCAGGAGACCCCGTCCGCGGCGGAGACCTGTGCGTCGAAGGGCGCGCGGATCCGGAGCGGTTGCCAGTGGCCGTCGACCCACCAGGCGGCCCAGGGCTGAGCGGCGTACTCGCTGAGGTCGTCGCTGTCGTCGGTCACGTCCACGCCGGTGACCAGGCACTGGCGCACCACCGGGCAGGACAGGCCGATCAGGTGCAGGGGATCCCCGCCGGGGTGCGGTGGCCCGGCAACGTGCCGCCACGCCGTGCCGGTCATCTCCTGCACCCCGTCGCCGATGCCGAGGCACCAGCGCGTGGTGGGGCAGCTGGGCTGAGCGACGCCGCCGCCGACCGGCTGCGGGCCTTCGCCGGCCGCCCAGCCGTCACGGCGTACCGGCGCGGCGAAGGGCAGCGGCTGGCCCTCGTGGTCGTCGTAGCTGCCGAAGACCGTGCAGTGCTGCGGGTCCGGGCAGGAGATCGGCCAGAGCAGCCCGCCGGCGTCGAACGACGGTTCCGGGACCGCGACGGTGTGCCAGCTGCCCCCGCCGAGCGTGGCGACCCACGGGTCGGCCGCCGGGGTCGCGTTCGGGTCCGGCGAGTAGTGGTCGATCGCCCCGACCTCGACACAGGTGGAGGCGTCGGCGCAGCTCAGGCCGTCGGTGCCCAGGCTGACGCCCGAGACCGGAGCGGGCCCAGGTTCCTTGGTCCACACGTCGCCGCTGCCTCGGTAGGACCCGCCGAAGGTGGTCGTGATCAGGCAGTCGTCGACGGCGGGGCACGACACGAACGGGCCCGGGGTGTCGAAGTCGCCGACCCGGTGCTCGGTCCAGCCGCTCGACGACTGCTGCCAGGCGACCAGGTTTCCCTCCATCCCGTGGCCCGCCGCGACGCAACGGCCGGCGGCGGGGCAGCTCACGGAGGTCAGCAGCCCACCCTTGCCCGGGTCCGGTGGCAGCGGTACGACGCTCCAGGACGTGCCGTCGAAGTGCTCGAGCAGCGCCTGGGCGCTCCGGCTGAAGTAGTCGCGGACCCCCACCGTCGTGCAGTCCGAGGCGCTCGTGCACGACACGCCGGTCAGCCGGTCACCGACCGCCGGGAGCGTCGCCTCCGTCGCACCCGAGGACGTGACGACCACGACGGCGGGCGTCTCCGTGGTGCCGGTGGTGCTGTCGAAGGTCAGCCGCGAGCCGCTGGCCGCGCAGAACGACACCGTCGGGCACGACACTGCGTCGAGGGTGACGCGGGTGAGGGAGGGAAGGGCAACCGGTGTGACACCGCCGGGGGTGACCCGGAAGGCGACCGCCTGGTCGCCGTAGGTGCCGACAGCGACGCAGGAGGCGTTGCCGGCACACCCGATGGCCGTCAACGAGTCCGCGGCTGGGACCTTCGACAGGCTCCAGCTCGTCCCGTCCCAGCGCTCCACGAACCCGGTGCCGCCGGTGCCGACCGCGACGCAGTCGTGCGTGCTGGGGCAGTCGACTCCGGTCAGCCGGCCCTGGTCGACCTGTGGCGCGGGGTTGAGGGGCGGCAGCACCACCCCGTTCGCCGCCGTGTCCGCGACGGCCGGGCCGCTCGGTGCCATCGGCTGGGCGAGCGCGATGGCCAGAGCGATCAGCCCGACTCGGCGCAGGATGCGGTTCATCTCGATCTCCTCGGTCAGCCGACCGTGTAGGTGTAGGGAAGGGCGATCAGCTGGTCGGCGTCGACGGTGAAGACACCGGCCTGTGCGCCGAGCGGGTACGTCTCGACGTACGCCGTGCCGTGGACCGTCTGCCCGACCGCGGCGGTCGGCGTGACGGTGACCGTGATCGTGGTGCTCTGCCGCGAGGGGACGACGGCCGGGGCGAAGGCCGACGTGCCGCCGTTGAACGCGGTCCACATGTCGCCGGTCGAGCTGTCGAGTGCCGGGTCGAAGGCCGCCGTGAGCGCGTCGACCGACGCGGCGGCGGTCGCGGGCGGTGCTCCTGCGGCCGGGTAGGGCCCGACCTCGGTGGGACCGAGGATCCACAGGCCGGCGGCCACCTGCGAGGCGCTCAGGCTGACCGAGGCCGACCCGCCGCCCTGCGAGGCGGTGACCCCGGGCATGGTGAGCGCGCTGGAGATGTCGGGGTCGCCGATGTTCGACCACGAGAAGTCGAAGGTGACCGGGACGCTGCCGGACAGGTGGGCCGCGAGCCGGACCGTGCTGGTCGGTACCAGGTAGTAGGGCAGCTGGAAGGCGCTGGCACCCCAGTCGACGGGCAGGTGGAGGGCGCCGGCGTCCACCGCGGTGTTCAGGTTCGGCAGCTCGACGTCCTGCAGGTGGTCGAGGCGCGGATCGACGAAGTACGCCGCCGTGGACTGACCGGTGTTGCGGACGGTGATCGTGAATGTCGACGGCGCCCCTCGAGGGAGCGTGACGTGCCCGGCGGGCAGCGTCGTGCCGACGCGAGCCTCGTCGAACGCGACCGTGCCGGTGAACCGCTCCTGGAGCGCGGTCCCCGAGACAGGGTTGGCCCAGCGGAGGACGACGTACCAGCGCCCGGGCGGAGGGTCGGCGGCGTACATGTCCAGCGAGCTGGTCGCCTCCGGCTGCGACTGCGCGTCCAGGGTGATGTTGCTGGACTCGCCGAGGGCCTGGCCGTCGGGTGCGACGAGGAAGCCGGTCAGGGTCTGGTGCGGGTCGCCCGCGAGTGCCACCTCGACCTGCAGATCACGCCGTCCCGGCGGGACGTCGAAGGCGTAGCTGTCGGTCTGCGCCGGTGCGTAGGCGCGCCCGTTGCCGCCGGTGAGGACCCCGGTGAAACGTCCTCCCGTCGGGCCGGTCGGTACGTCGGTGCGCACGACGACCGGGATGGTCGTGCGTCCAGCGGGGCCGGTGACGACGACCGCCTGGCTCGTGTCGCCTGCCGCCGGGCTCTGCACGGACAGCGTCGACGTCGCGGTCGAGCCAGGCGGGATGGTCAACGAGGTGGCGCTGAGGTGCCCGGCGGGCGTGGCGCCACGGACGTCGGCGGACCAGTCGATCGGGCCCGACGTGCCGGTGGCGGCGGGGAAGACGCCGTCCTCCAGGGTGAAGAACACCGCGGTCCACCGACCGGCGGGCGGATCGGCGACCTCGACGTCGGCGAACCCGGAGAACCCGTTGGGGTCGGAGTAGCCGGCGTAGGTGCCGTCCGGCTCGAACAGGGCGACGTGGAGCAGGGACGCCTGGCCGACGAAGCGGTAGTCGGCGTTGACGACGAGCCGCGACGCCTCCGTCGTCCGCGGCACCGAGAAGTGCTCGGCCTGGTACACCTCGGGGGCCCCGGACCAGATCGTGAAGACACCCGTGTTCGCGGGACAGGTCGGCGTCGGTGTGCCGGGCTGCAGGCAGAACGTCCCGCCCTGGTGCTCCAGCTGCGAGGTGAAGGCTCGCGTCCTGAGCGAGACGGTCACGGGTCGGGTCGAGGTGTTCGCGAGGTGGATCGTCCGGGACGTGGTGCTGCCCGGGTCCTGCTCGATGCCGATGGCGCCCGGGCCGACCGTCAGCTCGGGGGCGGAGCTGGGCGTCGACGTACCGGGCAGGGAGCGTGCCAGCCGGATCGCCGCGGCGACGTCGAGGAGGCCGGCTCCCTGCTCGTCGGCGGGCGCGTCGACGTCGGTCGCCGTGCTGGTCAGGACCTGCTCGACCTGGGCGGGTGTCGGGTCGTTGCCGCCGTGGGTGGCGGCGTAGGCGTGGATGACGTCGGCCGCCGCGGCCGCCACGAGCGGCGCCGACTCGCTGGTGCCGCCGTTCTGCTGGAAGTCGTAGCCGCCGCACTCCAGGTAGCGCGTCGCGTCCGCGCCGCACAGCGCCCAGTTCGCGTCCCCGGGCGCGACGAGGTCCACGGTCCCGCCGGCGGCGGTGAAGCCGCCGGAGGAGAAGGAGGCGATGTTGCCGTCGGCGTACCGGCCGTTCCAACCGGGTGCGTTGATGCCGCCGTACGTCGTCTGCGCGTAGGAGCGGAGCGTGGTCGTGGCGCCGACCGTGATCACGCCGGGGTCCGAGCCGGGTGAGCCGATCGTGTTGCCCGGTCCCGCGTCGCCCGATCCGGCGACCACGGTCACGCCGGCGGCGACGGCGTTCTCGTCGACCGCCCGCCACAGGTCCTGGACCGTGTCGGGCAGCGGGTACTTCGCGAGCGACTCGCTGACGACCTTCGCGCCGTGGGACACCGCGTAGTCCACGGCCTGCACGAAGTTCGACAGGTCCGCGCCCGCGCTGGTGCCGTAGACCTTGAGGCTCAGCAGCGAGGCGCCCGGCGCCGCACCGACGATCCGGATGTCGCACCCCGCGGGCAGCGGGTGCGCGGGCCGGACGTACGTCGACAGGTCGTGCACGGTGTTGCCCTGGGCGGCGATCGAGCTCGCGTCGAGGAAGGACTCGCCGCCGCCGGTGGGCACTGCCGTCCCCTCACCGGAGAAGTCGACCTGGGTGAGCACGGGCGAGCCGGCGGGCGAGCCGGCGGAGGCGAAGGCGGCGTTGCGTTGCAGGTCGGGATGGGCCGGGTCGATGCCGTCGGCGAGGAACGCGACGGTGACACCGGAGCCCGTGTCGGCGCCGAGGTCGGACGGGGTGGCGTGGATGGCGTCGAGCGCCTCGGGGTCGAGCTCGGGGTGGCTCGCCGTCCCGCAGGGCCCCGGTGCGGGTGACGCCGTGGTGCTCGTGGACGCCGGCTCCGGGCTCGGCGTGGCGGCGGCGGGGAGCACGGCGTCCGCTACGACGGCGCTCACGCCGGCCGACCGGCGCGGCGCGGCGGCCTCGGCGGGGCTGACCGTCGCGGTGATCGCGTTGACGACCGACACGGCGTGCACGTCACCGGCCCGGGCCGCGTGCAGCCGGCGCAGGACCGGTGCTTGGCTGGCCGCCACGGCGGCGCGGTACGACGGCGACGCGACTCGTCCCTTCCCCGTGACCGGGTGCAGGACGACGATCACCCGCTCCCGGCCGGTGGACGGGGAGGGACCGCTCGACCGGGCCTGTGCCCCGGCCGGGCCGGTGGCGACCACCAGCGACGCGGTGGCCAGGGCGGCGGCGACGCAGGTCGTCAGGTGACGGGATCCGTGACGGACCGGGCTGGTCTTCATGGCGGTGCCTCTCGGCGGTCGGGGGAGTGCGTTCAGCTCAGGGCGACCGCCGACAGCACCCGTGCGCGCAGGCCGGCTTCGGCGAGCACGGCGCAGACGGTCTCCTGATCGGGCCCGTCCATGAAGGAGACACAGGTCTCCCGGGCGGGGACGTAGGCGGAGTGCAGCAACCGGGTCGGGGTGAGTGATCCCGCCTGCGCGTCGGCGATCGCCTGGACGCGCATCAGGTCCGCCTGCACGTCGAGGACCGCGGCCGGTGGGGCCGAGAGCTCGATGAGGAAGGTTGCCACGACGCCGAACGTAGATCGGTCCCGTCGCCGAGGAACCGTGGCAATTACGTGGATGTGCGGGCGTCGCTGCCGTTCAGGTGCTGCGCGAGCGCGACGCGGCCGCGCAGGCCGAGCTTGCGGTAGACCGACGCCAGGTGGCCCTCGACGGTGCGGACGCTGGTGAACAGCTCGGCGGCCACCTCGCGGTTGGTGCGACCCTCCGCGACGAGCCGCGCGACGCGCTGCTCCGTAGCGGTCAGCGCATCGCCCGCGTGCGCGCCTGCGACCCGGTGCAGCTCCGCGTCGGCCAGCGCCGTCCACGGCGGTGACCCGAGCCGTTCGAAGAGGTCGCGGGCCTGCACTAGTGCCTGCCGCGCCCGCTGCTTGGCACGGGTCCGACGCAACACCTGGCCGAGCGCGAGCTGGCTGCGTCCGAGCTCGAGCGGGAAGGGCGACGTCTCGGCGGCGCTCACCGACCGGCCGACGAGCTCGATCGCCGCCTCGAGGTCGCCGCGTGCCGCGTGCGCGAGGCCGTCGAGCCGCAGGCCGACCGCGAGCAGGACCGGTCGGGACATCCGCTCGCCGAGCTCGACCTGCTCGCGGGCGAGGGCCGCCGCCTCGTCGACCCGGCCCACCGCCAGCCAGGCGTGCCCGAGGTCCGGCTCGAGCCGGTGCCGCCGGGCGGGCTCGAGGATGTCGTTGCCGCGCGCGAGCTCGTACGCCGCGGCGAGCCGGTCCGCTGCCGACGCGGGGTCGCCGTCCAGCAGGTCGGCCAGGCCCAGCACGTGCCACTGCGCCACGACGGCGCGCGGGTGGCCGTGCTCCTCGCCGAAGGCCAGGTCGCGGGTCACGGTGGCGCGGGCGGCCTCGGTGTCCCCGGTCAGTGCCTCGAGGAGACCGCGGGCGCCGTACAGGGCGGTGGGGCTCCAGCCCGTGAGGCTCGCGTGGTGCACGCCGGCGGCGACGGCGTCGCGCGCGGCGGCGTACCGTCCGGCCCAGCACTCGGTGAGGGCCAGGTGTCCGAACAGGACCGGCAGCTCGGACTCGACCGCCTCGTCGGCGGCCTGCTCGATCGCCCGCCGGATCGCGGCTCGCGAGCGGTCGAGCTGGTCGACCACCTTGAACCACCACGAGGCCTGGAAGGCCACGCGCTCGGAGGCGGGCGGGGGAAGACCAGCGGCCTGAAGAGCCGCCTCGCACTCCTCCGCCTGCACCAGCTTGGCCTCGTCCAGCCCGCGGGCCAGGTCGAGCTCGGCACCGATGCTCGCCAGCAGCGCGGTCCGCCGCGCCTCGGCCTCGGCCGGGTCCGAGGAGCCCGGCAGCAGCGCCAGGGCCTCCTCGGCGTGCTCCAGGTCCCGGCGGGCGCCGAGGTCGGCCATCTCCGCGAGCGCGGCGAGCGCCTTGGCCCGCAGCAGCGGTTCCTCGCCGGCCTCCTCGAGGGCCCGCCGCAGGTGGTCGCGAGCCCGGCCGCTGCCGGTGCGGTAGTAGACGATCTGGCCGAGCAGGCACCGTGCCGCCACCCGCTCGGCCGCGCCGCCTGCGGTCGCGGCCTCTCCGGCGAGCCGCTCCGCGTCCTCCGGCTGCCCCGCCGCGTACCGGATGCCCGCGGCCCGCAGCTGTCGTCGGGCCCGCGCGATCGGGTCGGCGGCGGGCG
>DATFHM010000322.1:0-3962 GCA_035248385.1 Nocardioides sp.
GGGCGACCACCGGGGAGCAGAGATCGGCATCGACCGCCTGGGTGCCCTCATCGTGACCACCGACCGATGAGGAGCCCCTCGATGTCCGCCACGCCCGACAAGATCGCGATCAAGCGCGCACTCGTGTCCGTCTTCGACAAGACGGGCCTGGAGGACCTGGTCAAGGGCCTCGCGGAGGCCGGCGTCGAGCTGGTCTCGACCGGCGGCTCGGCCGCGCTCATCGAGTCGCTCGGCCTCCCGGTGACCAAGGTCGAGGACCTCACCGGCTTCCCGGAGTGCCTCGACGGCCGGGTCAAGACCCTGCACCCCCGCGTGCACGCCGGCATCCTGGCCGACCGTCGCCTCGACTCCCACGTCGCGCAGCTCGACGAGCTCGGCGTGGCGCCGTTCGACCTGGTGGTCGTCAACCTCTACCCGTTCGCGGCCACGGTCGCCTCCGGTGCGGGCGTCGACGACTGCATCGAGAAGATCGACATCGGCGGTCCGTCCATGGTCCGCGCCGCCGCCAAGAACCACCCGTCGGTCGCGATCGTCACCGACGGCGCCGACTACGCCCGGGCGCTGTCGGCCGCGCAGGGTGACGGCTTCAGCTACGAGGAGCGCAAGGCGCTGGCCGCGAAGGCGTTCGTGCACACGGCGACGTACGACGTGCAGGTGGCGTCCTGGATGGGCTCGGTCCTCACCGACTCGACGGTCGACGCCGAGGGGCACTCGACTGGTTTTCCGGCCTGGATCGGCGGCACCTACGACAAGGCCGCCGTGCTGCGGTACGGCGAGAACCCGCACCAGAAGGCCGCCCTCTACCTCAACGGCTTCGGGCCGGCCGGCCTCGCGCAGGCCGAGCAGCTGCACGGCAAGGAGATGTCGTACAACAACTACGTCGACACCGACGCCGCGCGCCGCGCCGCCAACGACTTCGCCGAGCCGGCGGTGGCGATCATCAAGCACGCCAACCCGTGCGGCCTCGCGGTCGGTGACGACATCGCCGAGGCGCACGCCAAGGCGCACGCCTGCGACCCCGTCTCGGCCTTCGGTGGCGTGATCGCCGCGAACCGGCCCGTCTCGGTCGAGATGGCGAAGCAGGTCGCCGACGTCTTCACCGAGGTGATCGTCGCTCCGGCGTACGAGGACGGCGCGGTGGAGATCCTCGCCCAGAAGAAGAACATCCGGATCCTCGTGGCGCCGGCCGACGGCGGCTCGCCGGTCGAGACCCGCCCGATCTCCGGCGGCCTGCTCATGCAGACCGTCGACCACGTCGACGCCGAGGGCGACGACCCGTCGACCTGGACCCTCGCCACGGGCGAGGCCGCCGACGAGGCGACCCTGGCCGACCTCGCGTTCGCCTGGAAGGCCTGCCGGGCCGCCAAGTCCAACGCCATCCTGCTCGCCAAGGACGGCGGCTCGGTCGGCATCGGCATGGGCCAGGTCAACCGCGTCGACTCCTGCAAGCTCGCCGTCGAGCGCGCCAACTCGCTGGCCGAGGGCGAGCAGCGGGCCGCCGGCTCGGTCGCCGCCTCCGACGCGTTCTTCCCGTTCGAGGACGGCCCGCAGATCCTCATCGACGCCCAGGTGAAGGCCATCGTCCAGCCCGGCGGCTCGGTCCGTGACGAGCTCACCATCGAGGCGTGCAAGGCTGCCGGGGTCACCATGTACTTCACCGGCACCCGCCACTTCTTCCACTGACCCCTCACGCGAACTGGAAGGATCACTCTGTGACTGCGCAGAAGCTGGACGGCAACGCGACCGCGGCCGCGATCAAGGACGAGCTGAAGGCGCGCATCGCCGCGCTGGCGGAGCGGGGCGTCACCCCGGGCCTCGGCACCGTGCTGGTCGGCGACGACCCGGGCTCGAAGTGGTACGTCAACGGCAAGCACAAGGACTGCGCCGAGGTCGGCATCGCGTCGCTCCGCGAGGACCTGCCCGAGACCGCCACCCAGGAGGAGATCGAGGCGGCCGTCGCGCGGCTCAACGCCGACCCGGCGTGCACGGGCTACATCGTGCAGCTGCCGCTGCCGAAGGGCCGTGACGAGAACCGCGTCCTCGGCCTGATCGACCCGGCGAAGGACGCCGACGGGCTGCACCCCACCAACCTGGGCTGGCTGGTCCTGGGCAACGAGGCGCCGCTGCCGTGCACGCCGTACGGCATCGTCGAGCTGCTGCGCCGGCACGGCGTCGAGATCAACGGCGCGGAGGTCTGCGTCGTCGGTCGTGGCGTGACCGTCGGCCGGCCGATGGGGCTGCTGCTCACCCGGCGCTCGGAGAACGCGACCGTGACGCTGTGCCACACGGGTACCCGTGACCTCGCCGCCCACGTGCGCAACGCGGACATCGTCATCGCCGCCGCGGGCGTGCCCGGCATCATCACCGCCGACATGGTCAAGCCCGGCGCGGCCGTGCTGGACGTCGGCGTCTCGCGCGTCGACGGCAAGATCGCCGGCGACGTGGCGGACGACGTCTGGGAGGTCGCCGGCTGGGTCTCCCCGAACCCGGGTGGCGTCGGACCGATGACGCGCGCCATGCTGCTCGCGAACGTGGTGTCGATGGCGGAGAAGGCTGCCGCCACCGCGTGACCGACCAGCAGCAGGTGGAGATGACCGAGGACCAGGCGCCGGAAGAGCCCCCCGAGGCGGGGCCGCGTCGCTACCCGTCCACGATCGGCGGCGCCTTCTACATCGCCGTCGTGCTCACCGCTGCTGCGGGCCTGGCCATCATCGGGCTCGGCGGCTCCTGGCGGCTCGGGCTCCGGGTCCTCTCGGGCGCGCTCGTCGCCGCCGGCCTGCTCCGCCTGGTCCTGCGCGACCGGGACGCCGGCATGCTCGCCGTCCGCAACCGCTGGCTGGACGCGACCCTGGTCATCTCCGCCGCGGTCGCGCTGACGATCCTCTCGATCGCCATCCCCGACCAGCCCGTCTGATCACGCTCGTCGGATGACGGGCAGCTGAGCGGCCCGCTGCTGCCCCCAGCCGAAGCTGGTCTCGCAGACCCAGTCCTCCAGGTCGGACGCGAGCTGCGCGGCGCGCCCGTGGACCAGGTCGAGGTCGCGCAGATCGCTCTCGCCCAGCAGGTTCCGCGTGAAGCCCTCGGTGCCGTCCCCGGCCCGGATCGCCACCCACACCTGAGGTTCATCGAAGCGGTCGAGCTGCCACCAGCCCGGGCGCCGGTCCGGCTGGACAGGGCCCAACGACACCTCGATCGAGTCGAGCTCGTCCGGAGTCAGGAGGCTTGTCACGATCGGGGTGACGACCTCGTCGCGGATCCAGGCCAGCAGCTGCTCCTCCACGGGCCCGATGCTGTCAGCCGGGGAGTCGGCTGCGCGACCGGATTGACGCAAGTACGCCGAAGGCCGGCCCCGCAGCGGGACCGGCCTTCGGAAGGATCGTTCGAGATCAGATGAGGCCGAGCTCGGTGACGGCGGCCTTCTCGTCGGCGAGCTCGGCGACGCTGGCGTCGATCCGGCCGCGGGAGAAGTCGTCGATCTCGAGGCCCTGGACGATGGTCCAGTCGCCGCCGGAGGTGGTGACGGGGAAGGAGGAGATCAGGCCCTCCTGGACGCCGTACGAGCCGTCGGAGACGACGGCCATCGACACCCAGTCGCCCTCCGGGGTGCCGTTCAGCCAGTCGCGCGCGGCGTTGCAGGTGGCGGACGCCGCCGAGGCGGCCGAGGAGGCGCCCCGCGCGTCGATGATCGCGGCGCCGCGCTTGGCGACGGTCGGGATGAAGTAGTCCTCGATCCAGGCCTGGTCACCGACGACCTCGGCCGCGTTCTTGCCGCCGACCTCGGCGTGGAAGATGTCGGGGTACTGGGTGGCCGAGTGGTTGCCCCAGATCGTCATCTTCTTGATGTCGGTGACGGCCGCGCCGGTCTTCGCCGCGAGCTGGGAGATCGCCCGGTTGTGGTCGAGACGGGTCAGCGCGGAGAAGCGGTTCTGCGGGATGTCGGGGGCGTTGGTCATCGCGATCAG
>DATFHM010000323.1:0-39279 GCA_035248385.1 Nocardioides sp.
CACGAGGTGACGATCGTGATCGTCACGCACAACATGCAGCAGGCCCGCCGCGTGTCCGACCAGTGCGCGTTCTTCCTCGCCGAGATGGGTACGCCGGGCGCGATCGTCGAGCACGGCGAGACCGAGGCGATGTTCACCGACCCGATCGACCCGCGCACCGCCGACTACGTCAACGGCCGCTTCGGCTGAGCCGCGAGCTGCCTCCTCAGTGAGGCCACCTCAGCCTCGAGGGCGAGCACCCGACGGATGCCCTCGAGGTTGAGCCCTTCCCCGAGCAGGTCGCGGATGCGGTGCAGCGTGTCGATGTCCGCCCTGCTGTAGCGCCGGGTGCCACCGGCGGAGCGGTCGGGGGTGAGCAGACCGCGCCGCTCGTAGACGCGCAGGTTCTGCACCTCCATCTGCACCAGCTCGGCCGCGACCGAGATCGCGAACACCCCGCGTGCGCGCTCCGACACCGCACTCACCTCCTCAGGTCGACGATCGTACCTTGAATGTCTGCATCAGATGATCTATAACGACTGATACAGATCGTTTTACGCATCGATCTCCCCATCCAGAGACTGAAGGAGGACACACCATGTTGCTGCGCACCACCGACCCGTTCCGTGACTTCGACCGGCTGACGAGCCAGCTGCTCGGCAACGGCACCACCAACCGCCCGGCCGTCATGCCGATGGACGCCTGGCGCCAGGGCGACCGGTTCCTCATCGAGTTCGACCTGCCCGGCGTGGCGCCCGAGAGCATCGACATCGACGTCGAGCGCAACGTGCTGACCGTGCGGGCCGAGCGCGTGGCCGGCAACGGCGACTGGCAGCGCCTCGCCTCCGAGCGCGTCCACGGCCAGTTCAGCCGCCAGCTCGTGCTGGGCGACAACCTGGACCTCGAGCACATCGAGGCGGCGTACGAAGCCGGCGTGCTGCGCCTGGCCGTCCCCGTCGCCGAGAAGGCGAAGCCGCGGAAGATCCAGATCGCGGGCGTCACGCCCTCGGAGAAGCCCGAGGCGATCGAGGCCTGACCCCGGGTCGCCCGTCGCACCTGGCGAATCGGTCCGGTTCTCACGCAGAAACCGACCAGGACGCCAGGTGCGATGGCACCTCGCTCAGCGCAGGCGGAGCCGCTTCATCATCTTCAGGCCGGACAGCATCTGCTTGACGTAGGCGTCGTAGTCCTGGCCCGGGCGGGCGCCGAGGACCTGCTTCTTGAGCACCGCGACGTTCTTGGCGTCGGTGTACTTGAGCAAGCCCTGGTCGCCGTGACGGGCGCCCACGCCCGACTTCTTGACGCCGCCGGAGGGCGAGGCCTTGGAGGCGTACGCCGTGGCGAGCGCGTCGTTGATGTTGACGTTGCCCGACTCGATCCGCGCGGCGACCGCCTGCGCCTTCTCGATCGACCCGCTCCACACCGAGGCGTTGAGCCCGTAGTCGGTGTCGTTCGCGAGCCTCACGGCCTCGTCGACGGTGCGGTACGGGTAGAGCCCGACCACGGGGCCGAAGGTCTCCGTCGATCCGGCGAGCATGTCCTTCGTGACGCCCTCGAGCACCGTCGGCTCGAAGAACGCGGGGCCGATGTCGGGGCGGGACTTGCCGCCGGTGAGGACGGTCGCGCCCTTGGCCACGGCGTCCGCGACGTGGGAGGCGACCCGCTCCATGTGGTCCGGCGAGACCAGTGAGCCGATCTCCGGGCCGAAGTCGTACGCCGCGCCGATCCGCAGGTTCGCCGCGCGCTCGACGAGGGCGTCCCGCAGCTCGTCGTACCGGCTCTCCGGCAGGTAGATCCGCTCGATGTGCATGCAGATCTGGCCGGTGTTGCCGAAGACGCCGAAGGTGGCGGACTCCACCCACTCGTTCTTGTCGACGTCGTCGAGGACGATCATCGGGTTCTTGCCGCCGAGCTCGAGACAGCAGCCGATGAGGTTCTTCCCGGCGCGCTCGCCGATCACCCGGCCGGTCGCGGTCGAGCCGGTGAACATGATGTAGTCCGCGTTGTCGATGAGGGTCGGGCCGATGTCCGGGCCCTCCCCGCACACGACCTGGAAGAGATCCTTCGGCAGGCCCGCCTCCTCGAGCAGCTGGATGCCGTAGAGCGGCGACAGCGCGGTCTTGTTGTCCGGCTTCACGACGACCGCGTTGCCGGCCATGAGGGCCGGGATCGCGTCGGAGAGTCCCGTGGCGAACGGGAAGTTCCACGGCGCGATGATGCCGACGACGCCCTTCGGGACGCGCACCTCCGTCGAGGAGGACACGATCGGGACCGGCCCGCCGTGCTTCTTCGGCGCGAGCAGCTTCGCAGCCCGCTTGAGGTAGTGGCTGATGATCATCGGCGGGTCGCAGGTCTCCTCGATCGCCATCCGCCGGTTCTTGCCGCTCTCGGCCTGGATCAGGTCCGCGGTCGTGTGCGCGTTGTCGACCAGCAGCGCGTGCGCGCGGTCGAAGACCTCGAGCCGCCGCTTGACCGGCCACTGCGCCCACAGCTCCTGGGCCCTGCGGGCCTTGGCGAAGGCCTCCTCGATGTCCTCGGGCGTGGACTGCGGCAGCTCGACGAGGACGTCGCCGGTGTAGACCTCGGTCAGCTTCCAGGTCGCGCCGGTGCGGCCGGGGACCCGGGCGACCAGGCCCTCGAGGAGCTCGTCGGTGATCGATGCGGGGCGCGTCGTACCCATGCTCAGACCCGGCCCAGGATGAAGTCGACGGCGCGCTCACCGATCATGTAGCAGGGCGCATTCGTGTTGCCGCCGGTGATCGACGGCATGATCGAGGCGTCCGCGACACGCAGGCCCTCGATGCCGCGGACCTTGAGGTCCGGGCCGACGACCGCGCGGTCGTCGACGCCCATCCGGCAGGTGCCGACGCCGTGGTAGACCGACGTGGAGCGGTTCTTGAGGGCCGTGCGCAGCTCGGCGCCGTTGGGGATCGACGGACCCGGGTGGATCTCCTCCTTCACTCCCCCGCCGAACGCGGCGCCGGCCATGATCTCGCGGATCATCTCGGTGCCCTGGGCGAGCACCTCGACGTCGTCGGGGTGGGTGAAGTAGCCGTAGTCGATGAGCGGGGCGACGGTCGGGTCGGCCGACGCGAGGCGAAGGGTGCCGCGGCTCTTGGGGTAGATCAGCGTCGAGAAGACGGTGAGCGACGGTCGGCCGTCCGGGATGTGCCGGATGGGCTCGTCCTGGTTGGGGCTCGGGTAGGCCCACGGCAGCATGTGCAGCTGGATGTCGGGGATGTTCGTGGCCAGCGAGCTGCGCACGAAGCCGACCGACTCGAAGACCGAGTTGTCGAGGAACGAGCCGCCGACGGTCAGGTCCTTGGCCATGCCCTTGAAGAAGGTCCAGGCGTTGCCGCGGTACTTCACCGACGGCACGTGGAAGCTCAGCGGGTGGAAGAGGTGGTCGTGCAGGTTGTCGCCGACCGGGAGGTCCGCGACGACGTCGATGCCGAGGCTCGCCAGGTGGTCGGCGGGGCCGATGCCGGAGAGCATCAGCAGCTGCGGGCTGTTGACGAAGCCACCCGAGACGATGACCTCCTTGCCCGCGCGTACGACGCGACGGGTGCCCCCCTTCTTGCCCTGGTCGAGCACCTCGACGCCGGTGGCCCGGCCGTTCTCGATGACGATCTTCGTGGCGAGGACCTCGGTCTGGACCTGGAGCGTCTTGGGGTCCGCCTGGTGGATGTGGCCGCGGGTCGAGGAGTAGCGCAGCCCGTCCTTGATGTTCTGCTGCATGCGGGCGATGCCCTCCTGCTCAGCAGCGTTGTAGTCATCGAGGATCTTCACGCCCAGGGTGTCAGCGGTGGCCTGGATGAACTGCAGGGTGGCGTCCTGCGGCGTCTTGTTGCGGGTGATCTTGATCGGCCCGCCAGCGCCGCGGTACTCGTTCTCGCCGTCCTCGAAGTCCTCGTAGCGCTTGAACGCGCCGTTGACCTCGTCGGCGGACCAGCCGGCGTTGCCCTCGGCGGCCCAGGAGTCGTAGTTGGCGCGGTTGCCGCGCACGTAGACCATGCCGTTGACCGAGCTCGAGCCGCCCATCACCTTGCCGCGCGGCGCGGGCATGCGGCGGCCGTCGAGACCCGGCTGCGGCACGGACCGGTAGCCCCAGTCGAAGAGCTTCTCCAGCCGGGGCTCGGAGTGCATCGGGCCGATCATCCCGGGCTTCTTGGTGAAGTAGCCGTGCATGCCCTTGTCGTCGGACTTGCCGGCCTCGAGCAGGATCACGCTCGCCCCGGACTCCGCCAACCGGCCGGCGATGATGCCTCCGGAGCTGCCGGAACCGACCACCACGTAGTCGGCTTCGTTGCTGTACGACGGGCGCTTGGCCATGTCTCGATTCCCTCTCGCTACGGAACTGCCCGCTAACTGTAACGCGTTCTAGTTTCGTAACGAAAGGGTTTCGTGTTCGAGACGGCCTACTTGGCGCGCGCACCCCTCGGCGAGGTCTCCGCGAACCACTGCGCGAAGGTGATCCGCTGCTCCAGGTTCACGTTGCGATTGGCAGCCGCGTAGCGGTCGACGGCCGCGTCGAGGTCGCGTCCGCTCCCCTCGATCAGCTCCTGGTAGGTCAGGAACATTCGGCGGCTGTAGGTCTTGGCGACGGACACGGGCGAGGGCCTTCCGAGTCGGCGATGGGGGTGGGTCCATGGTGACCCATCGGCGTACCGGATCCCCAAACGGCAGACGTCGATCGGGACAACCGACGCCGCTGACTACGATGAGCGCCGTGCTCTCACCGGCACGTGCCGCGTTAGCTCAGTTGGCCAGAGCGTCGCCCTTGTAATGCGAATGTCGTCGGTTCGATTCCGACACGCGGCTCCTCAAACCGCGTGCGCTCGCGGAATGGTTGTGGAACCCTACTTTCTGATCGACCGGGCAGCTCTCCCCCGGCCCCAGGAAGGAGCGGTCATGGCGGCGACCTGCGAAACCGCGGCCCCTCGGAGCCGCCGCCTGAGCCCGCGCGCGACCGCGCTCGTCGAGCTCGCGGTCCTGGTCGTGCTCGCGATCGGCTACACCGTGATCCGCGCCGCGCAGGGCACCGACGTCGAGCTCGCCCTGGCGCACGGGCACGACATCGCCCGCCTGGAGGGCTGGGAGTTCCGCGACATCGACCTCCCGATCAACCACTGGCTGTCCTCGGTCGCGGTCCTCGCGGTGCCGGCCTGCTACTTCTACGCCGTCTTCCACTACGTGGTCACCCCGGCGGTCCTGGTGCGGTCCTGGCGCGAGGGCGGCTGGGTCTACCGCCGCGGCTACTGGACGCTGGTGCTGGCCTCCGCCATCGCGCTGGTCGTCTACGCACGCTTCCCGGTCGCGCCGCCCCGCCTGCTCCCGGACCTCGACAGCATCGACACGATGCGGCAGTACGCCGCCTACGGCTGGTGGGGCGAGGCTGCGTCCGCGCCGCGGGCCATCGGGGACGCCACGAACCAGTACGCCGCCATGCCGTCCCTCCACTTCGGCTGGTCCCTGTGGTGCGCCATCCAGATGTGGAGCTTCGGCGGCACCTGGTGGCGTCGAGCAGCCGTCGTCTACCCGACCCTGCAGGTCCTGGTCGTCATCGGCACCGCGAACCACTTCCTGCTCGACGTCGTCGCCGGTGGCGCCTGCGTGGGCATCGCCCTCCTCGTCATCACGCTGGCACGAAACGTGCTGACGGCGCCTCAGCGCTCCCGCACCACCCGGCGCTCGTCCCAGACCGGCTCGTCGGCCTCGTAGACGGTGCCGTCGGCGCCGTACACGAGGAAGCGGTCGAAGCCACGCGCGAACCAGCGGTCGTGGGTGACCGCGACGACCGTGCCCTCGAAGGCCTCCAGGCCGGCCTCGAGCGCCTCGGCGCTCTGCACGTCGAGGTTGTCGGTCGGCTCGTCGAGGAGCAGCAGGGTCGCCCCGGACAGCTCGAGCAGCAGGATCTGAAAGCGGGCCTGCTGTCCACCGGAGAGCGCGTCGAAGGTCTGCTCGGCCGCGACGGCGAGCTCGTAGCGGTCGAGGACGCGGCTCGCCTCCTCGCGACCCATCCCGGCGCGGTGGTCGTCGCCACGGTGCAGGATCTCCAGCAGCGTGCGGCCGCGCAGCTCGGGATGGTCGTGGGTCTGCACGAAGTAGCCGGGGTGCACGCGGGCCCCGAGCCGCGCGACGCCCGTGTGCGCCACGTCCTCGCCGGCGAGCAGCCGCAGGAAGTGGCTCTTGCCGGAGCCGTTGGAGCCGAGGACGGCGACCCGCTCGCCGTACCAGACCTCGAGGTCGAAGGGCCGCATCAGACCGGTCAGCTCCAGCTGCTCGCAGATGACCGCACGCTTGCCGGTGCGCCCGCCGCGCAGCCGCATGACGACGTTCTGCTGGCGGGGCTGCTCGGTGGGCGGCCCGGCCTCCTCGAACCTGCGCAGCCGGGTCTCGGCCGCGTGGTAGCGGCTCGACATGTCGCTGTTGTACGCCGCCTTCTGCTTGTACATCAGCATCTGCTCGCGCAGCTTCGCGTGCTCCTCGTCCCAGCGCTTGCGCAGCTCCTCGAAGCGGGCGAAACGGTCGGTCCGCGCCTGGTGGTACGTCGCGTAGCCACCCGCATGGGTCCACACCAGGTTGCCGGCGGCGCCGAGCTCGACGGTCACCACCCGGGTGGCCGTGTTCCGGAGCAGCTCACGATCGTGGCTGATCACCATGATCGTCTTCGGGCTCTCCCGGATCCGGCCCTCGAGCCAGATCTTCGAGGGCACGTCGAGGTAGTTGTCGGGCTCGTCGAGGAGGAGCACGTCGTCGGGACCGCGCAGCAGGTACTCCAGCACCAGCCGCTTCTGCTCGCCGCCGCTCAGCGTCGACAGGCTGCGGTGCTGGGCGCGGTCGTAGGGGACGGAGAGCGCGGCCATCGTGACGACGTCCCAGGTGACCTCGAGGTCGTAGCCGCCCGCATCGGCGTACTCCGCCAGCGCGTGCGCGTAGTCCATCTGCAGCCGCTCGTCGTCGGCGTCCATCAGCGCCAGCTCGCACCGGTCGACCTCGGCGGCGGCCGCACGGACGCGGGTGGGCGCGACGCTGAGCAGCAGGTCGCGGACGGTCGGGTCGTCGATGCCGGCGACGCCGCGGCCGACGCTCTGGTGCATGACACCGAGGCCGCCCGACCGCGTGATCGCACCGGCGTGCGGCTGGAGCTGGCCGGCGATCATCCGCATGAGCGTGGTCTTGCCGGCGCCGTTCGCGCCGACCAGCGCGACCTTGGCGCCCTCGCCGATCCGGAACGACACGTCGTCGAGGAGGACCC
This sequence comes from Nocardioides sp., assembly GCA_035248385.1. Taxonomy (GTDB): domain Bacteria; phylum Actinomycetota; class Actinomycetes; order Propionibacteriales; family Nocardioidaceae; genus Nocardioides. The sequence continues at coordinate 7,238 of DATFHM010000323.1, forward strand.
GGCCGTCCGGCAGCTCGTAGCGCACGCCGGCGACCTCCACGTGACCCACGGCGGACAGTGTTCCACCGGGACCGTGGCCGTCGCGCGCGATTTCCCGGGCTGGGGTTGTCGGCGGCGGGTGGCAGTGTCGCGGACATGGCCTCCCACCCGACGCTGCGATCGATCGTCCTCGACTGCCTCGACGTGCACGAGCTGGCGGAGTTCTACCGGGCTCTGACGGGGTGGGACTACCCCGCCGGCTACGACCCCGCCGACTTCGACGACTGGCTCAGCATCATCGGGCCCGAGGGCGTCCGGATCTCCTTCCAGAAGGTGCCCGCGCTGAAGCGGACGACCTGGCCGGCCGACGACGTCCCGCAGCAGGCCCACCTCGACTTCCTCGCCGGCTCGGCTCAGGAGATGGAGGAGCAGCACGAGCGCCTGCTCGCGCTCGGTGCCGTCGTGCGCGCCGACCGGAGCGACGACCCCGAGGAGCCGCTACGGGTGTACGCCGATCCGGCCGGCCACACGTTCTGCCTGTTCACCCAGCCCTGAGGTCGGCGTCAGCGGGTCACGGGGTCGAGCACCCGCGTCTCCTCCATCGGGGTCTCGTCGGCCTCGACGCCGCGGTGGGCCGGGGCGAGCAGCGGCCGCTCCGGGCGTGAGGTGAGCAGCAGCAGGCAGAACACGACGACCGCGACCGCGACCCCGGCGACCAGCAGCAGCGGGTCGAGGGCGGCGTCCGTTCCCGGCGTGACCACGGTCGATGCTGGCGTGGTCGTCGCCGGTGCGGTCGTCGCCGCGGCCGGCTTCCGGGTCGACGCCTTCGTCCGCTGCGCGGCATGCCGGGTGGTGGCGGACGTCCGGGTGGTGGTCGTCGTACCGGCAGCGGTCTGGTGCTGGGCCGCGTGCTGCGGCGCCTGCTGCACCGGAGCCGCCGCGACCGTGACCGTCGCCTTCATGTCGGGGTGCACGCTGCAGATGTAGGAGTAGGTGCCCGCCGCGCTGAAGGTGAAGCTCCAGCTCTGGCCCTTCGCGAGCATCGGCGAGTGGAAGCTGGCCGGGCCGCTGGTGACCTCGACGTCGTGGCCGACGGTGTCCTGGTTGGTCCAGGTGATGGTGTCGCCCTGGCGGATGCTCATCGAGCCGGGCATGAACATGTACTGCTTGATCGTGATCGCGTGCTGAGCCGCGCTCGCCGGACCGGCCGCGAGGCCGAGGGCACCGAGCAGCGGGGCGAGGAGGGAGGCGACGAGCAGGGCGGCGCGGACCCGCGGGCTCGGCGTACGGGCGGGAGACGGGTGAGACATGGAGACCCCTTCAACGAGGACGGTGCCGGACCCGGCCGACGCGGGTCGGCCGGGTCCGGCGGTTCGGGCGGGTCAGCAGCCCTCGCTGCCGACGAGCGGCGCCACGAGGTTCTCGATCAGGACCGTGTGGGTCTTGGCGTACTGGTCGAGGTTGAGGATGTCGCCGGCCTGCTGACCGAGCCCTTCCTCCAGGTGGCCGGAGTAGACGTGCTGCAGGAAGGTGTTCAACGCGTCCTCGCCACCGCCGACGAGCGGCTTGAGCAGGTTCTCGACGAGGACCGTGTGGGTCTTCGCGTACTGGTCGACGTTCGAGATGTCACCGACCTGCTGACCGAGCCCCTCCTCCAGGTGGCCCGAGTAGACGTGCTGCAGGAAGGTGTCCAGGGCGACGCGGGCGCCGGTGCAGTCGGTGCCGGTCCCGCCGGATCCACCCATGCCACCCATGCCACCGCTGCTCGAACCACCGCTGGTGCCGCCGGTCGAGCCGCCGGTGGAGCCGGTCCCCGTCACGGTGACGGTCGCCTTCATGTCGGGGTGGACGGCGCAGTAGTAGGAGTACGTGCCCGCCTTGGTGAACGTGTAGCTGAAGGTGTCGCCCTTCTGCAGGTTGGGCGAGGTGAACTTCACCGGCCCGGAGCTCACGGTGACCGTGTGCGGAGCCGTGTCCATGTTGATCCAGGTGACGGTCTGGCCGACCTTGACCTTCGCCGCCGGCACGGAGAAGGCGTAGCTCTGGATCTTGATGGTCACCGCGCTCGACGACGCCTTCGTGAAGGCGGGGCGTGCCGACGACGTACGACGCAGCGCCACGGGTGCGGCCGCGGGCACCGCACCCGCCGACGCCGTCCGGACCACGGCGCGGGAGGACGACGGCACGGCCTGGCTGGCGGAGCCGATCTCGCTGAGCGAGAAGACCGCGGCCGCTCCGGCGGCCACGAGCGCCACCGTCAGGCGCCACTTGCCGGCCGACGGCAGCCGAGTCTGGGGTTGGTCGAGTCTCATGGTGGGAGCCTTTCCTTCGAGCGTTGGTGGTGCGGAGTGGCCCGGCCCCGTTGCCGAGCGGATCGTGGCGGGTGCCTCAGGCACCCGGGCTGGAGGTCACGAGGACGCTCGCGGCGGCGAGGACGCCGATGGCGAGCACGGCCTCGACCGCCACGGAGGTGGCGAAGGAGTGGGCAGACGCCGTGTTGCCGGTGGCCACAGCGTGGTCCAGCGAGCGGTCCACCCAGCGCTTGCTCCCCATCGCCGCCACGATCACGACGGCGAACAGGGCGAGCTTGACGAGCAGGACGTGGGCGTAGTGGGTCGACCAGAAGTCCTCGATCGGCTTCGCCAGCTGGTAGAGCATGACGAGCCCGGAAGCCACGATGGCCGCGACGGCGGTCAGGGCGACCTTCGAGTACGACGGCACGACGGTCGCGAGCCGGCCGAGGTCGCGCCGGGGCAGCAGGCCGATGCTCATCACGAGCAGCCCTCCGAGCCAGGCGCTGACACCGGTGAGGTGGAGGAAGTCGGCCACGGCGCCGAGCCAGGGCGTGGCCGCCTGGGTCGCGTGCGCGGTCATGCCCGTCGTGCGGATCAGGCCGATCGCGACGACCACCGCCCCGACCCGCCAGGCGGTGGCCCTGACCGCGCCGCTGCCCTCCCGCAGCAGCCCGGTCAGGACGACCGCGGCGAGAACCCAGAACAGCAGCAGCCCGGTGGTCGCCCGGGCGTAGTCGCTGATGAGGACGTCGCCGAGGGACGTGCTGGGCAGGCGCTCGACGTCCACCCACAGCCCGAGCAGGGCCGCGAGCAGACCGGCGGCGACGGCGCCGCCCAGCATGGCCCGGGTCCGCCGCTCGTCCGCGCCCTCGTTCCAGAGGAGCGCGACGAACAGCAGCCCGCCGAGGAAGATCGCCGCGGCGAGGTAGCCGATGACGTGGGAGAGGACCGACCACCGGTCGAGCGCGACGGCATCGGGTCCCGACCGGCCGGCCGGCGGCGTACCGACGGAAGCAGCGCCCCCTGTCGTGCCGCGGACCTCGAAGAAGATGGTGCCGCTGCTCGCGTGGCCGTCCTCGGCGTCGATATTGCTCCAGGCGAGCAGCACGCGCGGCGAACCCAGGGCCGGGGTCAGGTCGACGCGGGCCGACGTGGGATCGCCCGCGACCCGCTGGATCGCCAGCCGCCGCCCGTGGAACCGCACGGTCAGGTCCTGGGGACCGCCGATCTCCTCCTCGAACGTGAGGGTCGCCCAGTGCGGCACGGCCTCGACGATCGCTCCGTTGGCCGGTGTCGAGGCCTTGAGCTCGTTGTGGGCCTGAGCCACCCCTCCTGCGCCGAGGAGGACCGCGACCGCGGCGAGGCCGGCGAGCAGCAGGCGGAGCAAGGTGCGCGTCGTCATGTCGTCTCCCTCTCAGCAGCCGTCGTCGCCGACGAGCGGCTTCAGCAGGTTCTCGATGAGCACGGTGTGCGTCCGGACGTACTGGTCGGTGGCGAGCAGGTCCTGCGCCTGTTGCGCGGGCGACTCCTCGAGGTGGCCCGCGGCGATATGCTGCAGCAGGACGTCCAGGTCGCTGGAGGCGCCACCCAGCAGGGGCTGCAGCAGGCCGCCGAGGAGCGTGGTGTGCGTCGTCGTGTACTGGCCCAGGTCGAGCAGGTCGGCGACCTGTTGCGACGGCGACTCCTCCAGGTGGCCGGCGTCGACATGCTCGATGAGCGCCCGCAGTGCCGGCTGCAGACCGGTGCAGGAGGGCTGCCCTGTCGGTCCGGAGCCCGGGCCGGATGGAGTGGTGGGACCGGTCGGCTGGGTGCTCGGTGGGCTGGGCGTCGAGGTCGGCGCGGGCTCCGTCGTCGGTACGACGACCGGCCCCGACGCCGAGTAGTGACGGCCCTGCACCGGCGCGATGACCGGCGGGATCCTGGGCGGGGCCACCTCGGCCGGGGCGACCGGCACCGCCGGCGTCGTGACGACGCTGCCGGCGACGGGCTGCGTGAGCCCCCAGCCGGAGGCGTAGCCGACCACGACGAGCGCCGCGCCCGACAGCGCCGCGGCGACCGCTGCGTGTCGACGCGTCACGGGGGTGGGGACGTCCAGGGTCATCGATCCTCTTCTCGGGCGGGAGCGGTGCACGAGTGGTCGACACCGTCGTTCCGGTGCCTGACAAGGACGATGTCGAAGGGATCGGGCGAGCCGATTTCCCGACCGTCACGGTTCGGTTTAGTTGTCCGCACGTCCGAAACGGCGTCGTGGGAGAGGTCGGCAACGACGACGTAACCCCGGGCGCGGGCGGTGCCTCTCGGTGTTAACGCGCTCGCCCGAGCCGACGATCTGACGTGAACACGCTCCTCATCGGGCCGGCCAGACGTTCTGCCTCTTCACCCAAGGCGGAGCGCCGAACACCTGTCAGCCACGCTGAGACCCCAGCGAAGCCGTGCCGAACGGACGTCCGTTCGGCCGGGCTTATCGACCGTCTGAACCAGCCTGACGGCTGTTCGGCACCGGCGAAGGGCGCCCGCCACGCTTATCGTCGACGTACCGCAGCGACGTAGGCCAGGCACCCATCGATGAGCGACAAGGCGATCTCGACCAGCTCGTCACCGTCCACCGCCAGCTCTCGCAGCTCGGGTCGAGCCGGGACGTCCGCGATCGCCGCGCGCAGAGTCAAGCGTTCCGGCCTGGTGAGCTCGTACTCCTTCTCGACGATGGTGAGGACATCACGGACCTCGCAACGAACCGCTTCGTCGCTGGAGACGAGGACTTCGACAGCCGCGTGGAGCCAGGCCGAGTCGCCAGCATCGGATTCCTCGAGCTCGTCGGTGATCAGGTTGAACAGCATCATGTGCGCCTCGCCGGCGAGCGGCAGCTCCTCCTCGTGCCCATCGAAGGGCAAGCGGGCCGCGCGCTCGACGTAGCGACGTGCCTTCTCCCGGTCCCCTCCCTGGACGGCTCTGACGGCCTTGCCCAGCAGGTTCGAGGCGATCTGATGGCTGGCTCTGCTGAACGGCTGGAGAGTCCTGCCCGCAGCCAGGACCGTGTCACCGAAGGGCGCACGGGCACGCTCGGCCATCAGCCGTTCGATGCGATCCTCGACGTCGTCGTCTGCCACCCCGGAACGCTATCGCGCACTGGTAGCGTCGCCCCGCGATGACGACTGGCCTGAACGACTCTGGACGATCCACCCGCAGCAGGTTGAGGATCGCCCTCGTCGGCACCGTCCTGCTGGTCTGCGCGGTCCTCGTCGCGCTGAGCCCCACGTTCGGACGGGCCCAGCCCAGCGGCGCCTACCGCCCGCTGCTCCCGCCGGACGCCCTGACCAACGGCTGCTACCCGCTGCCCGCCAACGCGAAGCTCGCCTTCGACTACCAGGTACGCCGCGACGGCGACGTCACGATCGCGGGCGAGGGCCGCCGGCGCCGGCTCCAGCTGCAGTACGACCTCATCGACATCGACGCGGCCGCCGCGGCCCTCACCGAGTCCTTCACCCGCGTCGGGTTCCGGGTGGTTCCCGACGCGGCGGGCGCGACGCCCGCGGGTGGCCGGAGCGTGAGCCTCACCAAACCCGGGATCGGCGCCATCAGCGCCGTGCTCACGCCGATGAGTCCGCTGCGACCCGACCAGATCGTGCGCGGCACCATCGTCCTCGACCTGCCCGTCGCCCGCCGGGCGTCGAACGCCCCGGTCTGCTCCGACCCGGCGTCGACCAAGCGCTTCACCGCGGAGCCCACGACATGGTCCTGATCGAGCGGTTCCGCGCCGCACCCCGGGCCACCCAGCTGCTCGTGGCCCTCGCCGCCGCACACGTCGCGCTCAAGCTGTTCCTGCTCGCGTTCGTCGGGCAGGTCACGCTGTGCTGCGACCAGGTCTCCTACAACGACGGCGCCATGGCGCTCTCCAACCTGGTGCGCGACCTGGCGGGTGGCGGCCCGATCCACCTCGCCGAGCTGCAGCGCAACCTCGTCGGGGGCGGCTGGTTCACGCCCGGCAGCAGCATCGCGCTGGCGCCCTTGTACGTCGTCGACCCGCACGCCTCGACCTTCGCCGTGCGCGCCTACCTGGGGCTCTTCAGCTCGCTGCTGCTGCTCCTCACCGTGATCCAGGTACGCCGGGTCCTGGGCGACCTGTTCGCGATCGTGCTCATGCTGCTGGTCGGCCTGAGCCCGACCTGGCTGCTCTTCTCGATGGCGGCGTGGGGCGACCTGATCGCCGGCCTGCTGGCCACGATCCTGCTGATGGAGCTCATCACCCTGATGCGCACCCTCGTCGCCGGCCGGGCCCCGCGCCTGCTCGACGGCATCCGGTTCGGCGTCGCCGCCGTCGCGACGGTCTACGCCCGGTCCAGCTCCACGCTGCTGATCCTCGGCATGGGCGTGGTCCTGGCCGTGACCGCGCTGGTCGGGCTGCGGGGTCGGGTCCGCTGGCGGGCGCTGCTCTCCTTCGTCGTCGCGGCCGTCTCCTTCGTCGCGCTGCTGGCCCCGTGGTCGGCCTTCGCGTCGTACACCTTGAAGTCACGGGTCATCACGACGACGACGGTGCCGGTGGTCATGTCGATCACCTTCGGCGACCGCGACCGGGTGTGCTTCGGCCCGTGCGACCCGATGTTCAACCCCGGCACGACGACGGGCAACACCTGGTTCCCGCCGATGCAGTACAGCCGCGAGGTCCAGCGCGCCACCGGCCGCAGCGAGGTCGAGGTCGAGAAGCAGATGTGGACCTACACTCGGCCCTCCGTGACGCCGCACAGCTACACCAAGGACGTCATCGCCGACTTCGGCCGGTACGCCGGCAAGCCGGCCTCCTTCGCCAAGCTGCTGATGCCCGACGGCCCGCACGGCATCGTCTACTGGCTGGTGTTCGTGCTCACCTACCTCGCGTGGATCCCCCTGCTGCTGGCGGTCTTCGCCCTGATCCTGGCCCGCCTCCGAGCAACCGTCGACCAGCAGGTGGTCGCGCTGCTGACCACGATCGGGCTGGGCGCCCTGTTCACCCAGCCGTTCGTCCACATCGGCACCGGCCGCTACTGGACGACCGCCGCGCCCCTGGCCGCTCTCGCGCTCGCGCTGCTGATCCGTGCCTGGGACGCGCGCCGTGACGCGCCCCGGTTCTCCGGTGCGCCGTGGGTCGTGGACGCCTCCGCCGAGGCAGTCGCGCCCGCGGTCCGGACCTGGCTCACCGGGGCCCAGCTCGTGCTGGCCGGCCTCACCGTGCTGGCCGTGGTCGGCGTACTCGGCCTCGGGCTGACGTGATGGGAGACCCGATGACGATCGCCTACGTCCTGCCGGTCTACAACGAGGCCGAGAACATCGAGGCGTTCCACGCCGCCCTCCGGACAGCGACCGAGACCCGCCCCGACCTCGCCTTCGAGTTCCTCTACGTCGACGACGGCAGCAAGGACGGCTCGCTCGAGGCGCTGCTCGCCCTGCGTGCCCAGGACACCCGCGTCACCGTGCTCAGCCTCTCGCGCAACTGCGGCCACCAGGTCGCCGTCACGGCCGGGCTCGACGCCGCGGCGAACGCCGACGCGGTGATCGTGATGGACACCGATCTCCAAGACCCGCCGCGGGTCAGCATGGAGATGATCGACCTGTGGGAGGACGGCGTCGACGTCGTCTACGCCCAGCGCCGCAGCCGCAAGGACGGGCCGTTCAAGCGCGCCACGGCGTACGGCTTCTACTGGGTGCTCGACCGGCTCGCCGACATCGAGATCCCCCGCAACGTGGGCGACTTCCGGCTGATGGACCGCCGCGTCGTCGAGGTCGTCAACCAGTACCGCGAGCAGGACCGCTTCCTGCGCGGCATCGTCGCGCACGTCGGATTCCGCCAGGAGGCCCTGCTCTTCGACCGCGACGAGAGGTACGCCGGCGAGTCGGGCTACCCGCTGCGCAAGATGATCCAGTTCGCGGCGAGCGGCATCACCGGCTTCTCGACCGCACCGCTGAAGCTCATCTCCCGGCTCGGCTTCGCCATCTCCGGATTCAGCCTGTTGCTGGCCTGCTACGTCCTGGTGGTCCGGCTGTTCTACCCGCAGGACGCCGTGCCCGGCTGGGCGTTCCTCGGCGTCGGCATGTTCCTGCTGAGCGGGTTGCAGCTGATCATGATGGGCGTCATCGGCAGCTACCTGGGCCGCGTGTACGTCGAGGCCCAGAACCGGCCGCTCTACGCGCTCTCCCTGGTCGCACGGGGCGCTACTCCCCCGGACTCTCCCGAGCGGACCGGGCGGCGCGCGCCGCGTCGGTGAGCCGCCGGACGACATCCTTCGGGTGGTCCACGTCCTTCAGCACCACGAACGTCGGCAGCCCGTCGTAGTCGGGATGCTGCAGGGAGACGGTGATGTCACCGAGCCGGCGAGCCCGCTGCTGGACGTTCTGCGAGACGACCGCGTCCCGGATCGCCCAGATCGGCACGCTCTCCGTACGCCGGCCGAGCCGGCCCGTCGTCCACGACAGCCGGTCGGCTGTGGCGCGGTAGCGGGCCGCAGGGAGTCGCCCGCCGGTCGCCTGCCCGGCGACGGAGATCCGCCGCCCTTCCCAGATGGCCGGCGAGGGGTCGCGGTCGGGCTCCATGCCCGCCATTCTCAGGGGTCGGCGCTCGGGCGCGCCACGCCGTCGGCGTACTCATCTAGAGTCCTGAGACGTGGACCTGCCCGTGATGCCGCCGATCCAGCCGATGCTCGCGAAGCCGATCAAGGGGGTGCCGGACGCGGCCGCGATCGCGAAGCTGGACCCGGCCGGGCTGAGCTTCGAGCCGAAGTGGGACGGGTTCCGGTGCATCGTCTTCAAGGACGGCGACGAGATCGAGCTGGCGAGCCGCAACACCAAGCCGCTGACCCGTTACTTCCCGGAGCTGGTCGAGGCGATGCGGGAGCAGCTGCCCCAGCGGTGCGTCCTGGACGGCGAGATCTTCGTGGCGATCGGCGCGAAGCTGGAGTTCGAGGTGCTGCAGGAGCGCATCCATCCGGCCGCGTCGCGGATCAAGCTGCTGGCGGAGCAGACGCCGGCGTCGTACGTCGCCTTCGACGCCCTCGCGCTCGGCGACGACGACCTCAGCGGGCTGCCGTTCGCCGAGCGGCGCGCACGGCTCGAGGAGGAGCTCGCCGACCTCCCCGAGGACGGCCCCTGCCACCTCACCCGGACTTCGACCGACCCGGCCGTCGCCGAGGAGTGGTTCAACGTCTTCGAGGGCGCCGGGCTGGACGGCGTGGTGGCCAAGCCGCTGGGGTCGGCGTACGAGCCCAACAAGCGGACCATGCTGAAGATCAAGCACGAGCGGACGGCCGACGTCGTGCTCGCGGGCTACCGCGAGCACAAGACCTCGACGCCCGAGCGGCCGCTGATCGGCTCCCTCCTGCTCGGCCTGTACGACGGCGGCGAGCTCCAGCACATCGGCGTCTCGGCCTCCTTCACCGAGACCCGGCGGGCCGAGCTGTGGCAGGAGCTGCAGCCGCTCGTCGTGCCGATCGACGAGCACCCGTGGGGCCGCTGGCAGGAGTTCCTGGTCGCCAACCCGGGTCGCCAGCCGGGAACGCAGAGCCGGTGGAGCCAGGGCAAGGACCTGTCCTTCACACCGCTGAGGCCCGAGCGCGTCATCGAGGTGAAGTACGACGCCATGGAGGGCCGCCGCTTCCGGCACACCGCCCACTTCAAGCGCTGGCGCACCGACCGCGACCCCGAGAGCTGCGGCTACGACCAGCTCGACCAGCCGGTCCGCTACGACCTGGCCGACGTGCTGGGCGGATGACCCGCCGCGGGTGTACTACTGGGACATGGCCACCGAACGCTACGACGTCGTCCTGCTCGTGGAGCAGGAGCTCAGCGCCCAGGACGCAGGCCTGGTGCGGGATCTGCACGAAGGACTCAACGACCAGCAGGTCGTCTACCACCTGCTGCTGCCGATGTCGGACGCCGCCGCGGCGGTCGAGGCGTCGATGACGGCGATGGGTGGCGGCGACCTCGTGATCCCGACCCCGAACGTCGCCGCCGCGGACATCAACGCGCTGCGCGAGGAGTGCCGGGCCGACGCCGCGAAGGCGCTCGACAAGTCCTCGCAGGCGCTCGTCGCTGCCGGAGCCGAGCTCGGCACCACCACCGTCGTCGAGGAGTCGCCGCTCGACGCGCTGCAGAAGAAGGTCACCGAGGTCGACGGCCGCGAGGTCATCATCCTGACCCGGCCGCACCTGGTCGCCGAGTTCTTCCACGTCGACTGGACGTCGCGGGCGAGGCGCCACCTCGGCGTACCCGTGCTGCACCTGCTCGAGCACACGGACTGACTCCACCTGACTCCGGCCGTTCACCGCGCCTTCAGGCGGGCCGGATAGATTGGGTCCGTGGTGGATGGTGCGTACAGGCGGGTCGTCGAAGCTCTCGAGGATCAGGAGTACGTCGTCACGCACCCGCACGACAGCGCGCTCCTCGTCACGGGCCGGTTCTCCAACCCGGAGCGGATCGCCCTCCAGGCCGCGGCCTCCGCGGGCGACCTGCGGATCGCCGTGTGGGCCCGCAGCCACCGCGACGACTGGGCGCTGGTCTGCTGGGACCGGCCGAACCTGGTGACCATCAACTCCCGCGACGCCGCTCCTCTGCGCTGGCGGCACCGGGTCCTGCCGCCGACGCTGCAGCCGAACGCGCAGACCTTCCTCGAGGGTGCGTCCTCGCCGTTCGACATCGAGACCCGGCCCAAGCACCAGCCGACCGACGCCGCCCGCGAGATCATGGCGAGCTTCGACATCACCGAGCCGGCGCCGCCGGGCTGGGAGCCGCCGATCGTCGAGGCCCCCCGCATCGTCCGCACGACGGTCGCGACGGGCGCCGCCAAGCAGCGGGTCACGACCCCGCGGGCACCGCGGGCGCCCCGCGAGCCGAAGGCGACGCCGCAGGTCGAGGTGAAGGTCTGCCCCACCTGCTTCATGGCGATCCCCGCGACCGGGATCTGCGACAACTGCGGCTGACCGGGCCGATGCTGCCTGCCTGCGCGCAGGCAGGCTGGCTTGGGGCCGGGCGCGTCAGCCTGCCTGCCCGCAGGCAGGCCACGACGCCAGGCGGTAGCGTCCGGTCATGATCGTCGTCGCGTCGGTGTTCGCCGGGCTCGCCGCCCTGGTCCACGTCTACATCTTCTGGCTCGAGGCCATCGCCTTCGGCAAGGGCGGTTACAAGGTCTTCGGCGCGACCGCCGAGGACGCCCAGGTGATGAAGCCGTGGGCCTTCAACCAGGGCTTCTACAACCTCTTCCTCGCGATCGGGACCGCCGTCGGGGTCGCGATCGTGCACTCCGACCACGCCGCCGGAGCCGCGCTGATCGCGTTCGGCTGCGGGTCGATGCTGGCCGCCGCGCTGGTGCTGATCGGCTCGGACCGGAGCAAGGCGCGGGCCGCCGTCGTCCAGGGGCTGTTCCCCGCCGTGGCCCTCGTCGCGGCCGGCGTGCACGGCCTCTCCTGACGCCGCCGAAAGCGGTCCGCACCCACGATCCGGACATAATGACGGGATGATCGCGGGGAGGTACGAGCTCGAGCGGGAGATCGGGCGAGGGGGCGCCGGGGTCGTCTGGCTGGCCCACGACAGCGTCCTCGACCGGAAGGTCGCGCTCAAGCAGATCGGCCGGATGCCCGGCGGCACCGACGTCGACATCGAGCGCGCGGACCGCGAGGCGCGGCTCAGCGCGAGCATCCGCCACCCCAACATCGTCGCCGCCTTCGACCTCGCCATCGACGACACCACGGGCGACCGCTGGCTGGTGATGGAGTACGTCGACGGAGCCAGCCTCGGCCAGCTCCTCCGCGAGCGCGGCCCGGTCGGGCAGGAGCCCGCCGCACGCATCATGGGGCAGGTGGCCGACGCCCTCGCGGCGGCCCACCAGGCCGGCATCACGCACCGCGACGTGAAGCCCTCCAACATCCTCATCGAGCGCGACGGCACGGCGAAGCTCACCGACTTCGGCATCGCCCGGACGATCTCCGACCCGCAGCTGACCCAGACCGGTCTGCTGTCCGGCTCGCCGGCCTACCTCGCCCCCGAGGTCGCGAGCGGCCACCGCGGCGACATGACCGCGGACGTCTGGTCCTGGGGCGCGACCCTGTTCCACGTGCTGGCCGGGCATCCGCCGTACGACATCGGCGACAACGTCATCGGCGCCCTGTACCGGATCGTGCACGAGGACCCGCCGCAGCTGCCCGACGCCGGCCCGCTGGCCTCCGTGCTCGCCGGCACGATGGTCAAGGACCCCGCGCACCGGTGGCCGATGAGCCGGGTGCGCGACGAGCTGGCGGCGATCAACCGGGGCGAGGTGGTCGAGCACACCCAGGTGCTCCCGACGGTGCCGCCGCCCCCGATCGCACCCGACGTCGCCCCGACGACACCGATGCCCCCGATGCCGCCGGCCCCACCCGTCGAACCGGTCAGCCCCGTCGGCGCCGTCCCGCCACGCTGGCGCCGCCCGCTGCTCGTGGTGGCTGCGGTCCTCGCCGTCGTCCTGGTGATCGCCGTGCTGGCCTCGGTGCTCAACGGCAACGGCAACGACAACCCCACCGCGCGCAACCAGACGACGGGCACAACAGCCACGACGTCCGGCCCGACGGCCGCCGGGATGCGGCAGTTCATCCGCACCTACGTCACCACCGTCGCCGACGACCCCGCCGCCGCGTGGCAGATGCTGACCCCGCAGTTCCAGGCGGAGAGCGGCGGGTTCGACAAGTACCGCCGGTTCTGGGACCCCGCGCAGAACGGCACGGTCGGCGCCATCCAGGCCGACCCGGCGACGCTGCAGGTCAGCTACCAGCCCCACTTCGACCACTGGCGCAACAACCCGAACCCGACCCGGCTGGTGCTCGCCTACAAGGGCGGCCAGTACCTGATCGCCGCCGAGCACACCGTCGGCTTCACCCCGGTGGCGACCACCTCCACCACCACGACGCACAACCCGCCGCCCCCGCCCAAGCACGAGCACGGCAAGGGCAAGGACCACAAGAAGAGGTAGCGGTCAGGGAGCCGGAGCGCGCGGGCTGCGTCGGTACGCCGACACGCTCGGCTCCCCCATCAGCCAGAACCGCCACGGCACGTCGGCGGCCTTGGACACCCCGACCCGCGGCCCCGAGCCGATCGCCTCGCCGTGGTCCACGGCCGGGCCGAGCCTGACCGCACTGCCGGGCTCGAGCAGCGGCGTGCCGAGGTCGTCGAGCGTGATTCCCAGCGCCTGCGCCAGGTTGCCCGGTCCGCGGGCCAGGTTCACGTCGACCGGGTGCCGACGCCGCTCGCGCGCGACCTCCAGCCCCGACACGACCGCACCGGCGCGGACCAGCACCGCGGCTCCCTGCTCGGTCGGCCCGGTCACCACGTTGGCGCAGAAGTGCATCCCGTAGGAGCGGTAGACGTAGAGCCGCCACGGCGGTCCGTACATGATCTCCGAGCGCGGCGTGCGGGTGTAGGCGTGCGAGGCCGGGTCGAGGTGTCCGCCGTACGCCTCGACCTCGGTGATGCGGACCGCGACGCCGTGGCCGGTCAGGGTGCGGCCGAGCAGCGACTGCGCCTGGACGACGACGTCCTCGACCGGCACTCCTGTCATGGAGCCACCGTAGGGGCGATCAGGCGTCCTCGAGGACGCCGGCCCCCTTGGCCGCCTCGACGATCCGGCGCACGTTCTCGACCGAGCCGCAGCCGGCGTCGATGAGCTCGTTGCGGCGGGCGGCCCACTTCTCGCCGAGCTCGCGGCGCACCCGGTCGCTGACCTCGGTGCGGGCCGGCGAGATGATGGTCAGCTCCTCCTCGGCGATGTGGTGGCTGACCAGCTTGGTGAGCTCCTCGACGGCGTCGTTGAACGCCTGGGTGTCGGTGCCCTTCAGCTCCAACAGCGCCAGCAGGGCCTGGTTGCCCTCGGCGTGCTCCTCGTGGCCGTGCTCGACGTCGCCCTCGTCGACGTCCTCGGCCCGGTTGCGGATGGCGGGGTAGACGAGATCCTCCTCGGCCTCGCCGTGCGCGATGAGCACGTCGGCGAAGGCCGCGCGGACCGCGTCGCGATCCGCCGTCGCGTCGCGGAGCTGGGCGAGCATCCGCTCGAAGAGGCGGTGGTCGTCGGTGATGAGGTCGAGGACGTCGCCGCTGCTGGGCCGTCCGAGATCGATGCTGGTGGTCATGGTCACCGTTACCCGCAGGGTCCTTTTCGACACGCCGTCGCTACGATCCGGCCGTGACCTTCGAGAACGTGACGCTGGACCCGCAGGCCAACATCTACTTCGACGGCAAGTGCGTGAGCCACACGTTCTTCACCGCCGACGGCGAGCGGCTGTCCGCGGGCGTGATCTTCCCGGCCAGCCTCAACTTCGGCACCGCCGCGCCGGAGATCATGGAGCTCAACGCCGGTGCATGCCGCGTGCGCCTGGCCGGCTCCGAGGAGTGGGTGGAGTACGCCGCCGGCGACTCGTTCTCCGTTCCCGGCGACTCCAGCTTCGACATCGAGGTCACCGAGACCCTGGGCTACGTCTGCCGCTACGGCTGAGCATCCGACATCATGGCCGCCATGAGGGAAGCGATGGCAGGGCACGACGTCGAGAAGATCCGCAAGGTGTCCCGGCTCGGGCTCGGGATCGCCGTCGTGGGGGCGGTCATCCAGCTCCTGCTGGGCGTCTACTACCTCGCGATGGCGCACTCGCCGCACCCGCACGACCTGCCCGTCGGCCTCGTCGGCAACGCCGCCCAGCACGCCCAGCTGACGCCCCAGCTGGAGAAGGACGGCCAGTTCAAGGTCGAGTCGTACGCCGACGCCGCATCGCTCACGCAGGCGATCAAGGAGCGCAAGGCGTACGGCGGCGCGGTGTTCACCGGCAGCACCGCCGAGCTGTACGTCGCCTCGGCGGCCGCCCCGTCGGTGGCGAACCTGCTGAAGGCGAGCTTCACGGCGGCGTACCAGCAGCAGGTGGCGAAGAAGGTCGCAGCCGTGACCCAGGCCGGGAAGCCGGTGCCCGCGGCGACGGCCGCCGCGCTCGCGACCCCGCCGAAGATCACCGACGTCGTACCGCTCCCGAAGGACGACAGCGCCGGCAGCTCGCTGAGCTTCGTCATCCAGGCGATCTGCCTGGGCGGCTCCATCGCGTCGCTCGCGCTCGGCCGGCTCAAAGACATGACCAGCCGCTCGGCGCTGCGCGGCGTCGGGCACGCCGCCCTGCTCGTCATCTACGCGCTCGCCTCCGCGGCGGTCGCCCTGCTGGCCATGTCCTGGTACGGCGTCGGCAGCGGCGCCAGCCACGGCAAGCTCTTCCTCGGGCTCGCGCTCGTCTCGCTCGCGGTGACCGCCTCGACCGCGGCCTGCGTGATGCTGTTCGGCCCGGCCGGATCGCTCGTCGGCGGCCTCTACTTCACCGTCGGCCTGATCATCTCCGGCTCCTCGATCGCGCCGGAGATGCTGCCGCACTGGGGCGCGACCGTCGGCAAGCTCCTGCCACCCGGAGCGGGAGCCACGGTGGTCCGTGACGCCCTCTACTTCCCGGACGCCTCGACCGGCTCGCCGTTCGTCGTCCTGGGCCTGTACGCCGTCATCGGGCTGCTCGTCGTGATGGTGATCAACGCCGCTGCCAACCGCACCCGCGCCACTTCGTTCGTAGCCGAACACACTTCGTAGACTCGTCCGGTGACTCCCCCCAGCACCACGCCGCAGCGCGCGTGGGCGGTCTGGGGAGCCGCCCTCGCCGTCTACGTCCTGGCGGTCTTCCACCGCACCAGCCTGGCCGTCGCCGGCATCGCCGCGACCGACCGCTTCGGCCTGTCCGCGAGCCAGCTCGGCACGTTCACCATGCTCCAGCTGCTCGTGTACGCCGGCATGCAGGTGCCCGTCGGGCTGCTGGTCGACCGGTTCGGCTCCCGCACCGTGCTCAGCACCGGCCTGGTGACGTTCAGCCTCGCGCAGGCGGGGTTCGCGCTCGCGACGACGTACCCGGAGGCGCTGGCGGCACGGGTCTTCGTGGGGATGGGCGACGCGATGACGTTCATCTGCGTGATCCGGCTGGTGTCGAGCTGGTTCTCGAAGAAGCACATCCCGCTGGTCACCCAGCTGACCGGCAGCACGGGGCAGGTCGGCGCGATCGCGGCCGCCGTACCGATGACGTGGACGCTGGACCACTGGGGCTGGACCACGTCGTACCTCGTCGCCGCCGGGCTGGGCTCGGTCGTGCTGCTCGCGCTGCTCCTCGTGGTCGCTGACGACCCGGCGCAGCGGCACCGCCGCGGCCACGCCCTGTCGCGCGCCCAGCTCCAGGCCACGCTGCGCGAGTCGTGGCGCCAGCCCGGCACCAAGCTCGCCTTCTGGGTGCACTTCGCGACGCCGTTCAGCTCCAACGTGTTCGCGCTCCTGTGGGGATTCCCGTTCCTGGTGCTCGGCGAGGGGTTGTCGAAGGGCACGGCCGGCTCGCTGCTGACCCTGCTCGTCGTCGCCACGATCGCCTCGGGGCCGGTGATGGGGTGGGTGGTCGGCTCGCACCCGTGGCACCGCTCGTCGGTCTCGCTCGGTGTCGTGGCGGCCATCGCCGCGACGTGGACGGTCGTGCTGGCCTGGCCCGGGCACGCACCCCTGCCGGTGCTCGTCCTGCTCATCGTGGTCGCCGGCATCGGCGGCCCGACGTCGATGATCGGCTTCGACGTCGTCCGCACCAGCAACCCGCCCGAGCGCCTCGCCAGCGCGAGCGGCATCATCAACCAGGCGGGCTTCGTCGCCACCCTGGTCACCGTGTTCGCGATCGGCTTCGTCCTGGACGCGCTGACGCCCGGCTCCTCCTCGGACTACTCCTCCGACGCGTTCAAGGCCGCCATGGCCGTGCAGTACGCCGTCTGGGCGCTCGGCGCCGCCATGATCTGGCGCTACCGCCGCCGCGTCCGCCAGCTGCTCCCCCGCGCCACGGTCGAGTCCGGCTCGACGATGGTCGACTTCTGATTGTTCATGTTGCTAACCCTTGGCGGGGCCCGGCAGCCGTCCTAGGCTCCGCACAGGCGCCGGGGGGCAAGCCGCCGGCACTCTCGGAAGGAGCACCCATGGGTGTGGAGAACGACCTCGCGGACATCAACGGCATCGGCCCGAAGTACGCGGAGATCCTCAAGGGCGTCGGTGTCGACTCCGTCAAGGAGCTGCAGCACCGCAACGCCGCCAACCTGATCAAGACGCTCGAGGACAAGCACGGCGAGCTCCCGATCAACGAGAACACCGTCCAGGGCTGGATCGACGAGGCCAAGAAGATCCACGCCTGACCTCCTCCTGCACGACTCCTGCACGTCGCGAGCCCGGACCGTCCGCGGTCCGGGCTCGTCGCGTCTCCGGCTCAGCGCGACAGGTGTCGCGCCCGCGCGAAGCAGAACAGCCCGTACGATGCGATGCCCGCGGCCACCGCGCACAGGAGCACCGGCCCGAACGGCTGGTCGCGGAGGGTCTGCAGGGCGGTGTCCAGGCCGCCGGACTTCTGCGGGTGGTGGGTCGCACCGGCGTACCCCACCAGGATGCCGGCGAGCCCGATGACGACGCCCTTGGCGGCGTACCCGGCCTGACCGAACGCCAGGTAGACCTTGCCGCTCTCGCCGTCGCGGCCTCCGGCCGACAGCTCGTCGCGGAAGTCCTTGGTGAAGGCGCGGTAGCAGTGCCGCAGCCCGAGTGCGAGGAGGCCGACGCCGACCAGCACCACGACGACCTGGCCGCCCGGGTGGTCCATGACCCGCGCCGACATCGAGCGTTCCTTGCTGCTCCCGCCGCCGCTCGAGCCGAGGGCGATCTCGGTGGCGGAGGCGCAGATGGCGGCGTACACGACCGCCTTGCTCCAGGCGACGACACGGTGCTTCCAGCGGTCGGAGTCCTTCTCGTCGCGGTAGCCGATGCAGCCCTGGACCGCGCTCCCGATGCAGAAGCCCGCCATCCCGATGGCGATCGCCCCGACCAGGATGCGGCCCAGCGGCTGGGCGGCGAGCTGACGCATCGCGCCCTGACCGGAGGACTCCTGCGGTCCGCCGCCGCCCAGCGCGAGCTCGACCGCGACCCAGGCGACGAGCAGGTGCAGCACGCCGTACGCGACCAGCCCGATGCGGCTGGAGATCTTCGCACCTTCGCGGGCGGTGTCGTCCGCGCGGTCGTCCACCTTGGTCACGGCAGCCAGTACCCCGGCGGGCCTCGCCGTACGCCGCCGGCGGTCAGCCCAGGCGCTCGGCCAGCGAGACCACGATCCCCTCCGGCCCCCGCACGTAGGCCATCAGCCAGGTGTCCTCGTGCCGCCCGATACCGCCGACCAGCCCGTGCCCCTGAGCGGCGAGCCGCTCGACGGTCCCCTCGAGGTCGTCGATCTCGAAGCACACGTTGCGCAGCCCGACCTCGTTGGCCATCGCCTGCGGGTTGCCCGCGACGTGGTCCGGCCGGACGAAGCTGGACAGCTCGACCGCCGTACCTCCGTCCGGCGGGCGCAGCATCACGATCTCCGTCTTGGCCCCCTTCATGCCGATGACGGTGTCGAGGAAGTCGCCCTCCACCGCCATCCGCCCCTCCGCCTCGAGGCCCAGCCCGACGAAGAACGCCTCCGCTGCGTCGAGGTCCTGGACGGTGATGCCGACGTGGTCGAACCGGATCTTCGTCATGGCGACCACGGTACGTTCGTCCGGTGCCCCTGGACCCGACCCTCGCCGACCGCCTCGCCGCCGCGCTCGCGACGACCCCCGACGGCACCTCCAGCTACGCCTCGGTGGTGCTCGACGAGTCGTCCTCGATCGACCTGATGCTGCAGACGCCGGCCTCGCCCGTCCCCTTCGCGCTCTGGTACGGCGAGGGCCTCCCCCGCTCCGCCCACGACGACGGCTTCGCCGAGGACGCGACCACCGAGGACCTCCCCGACGGCACCGTGCTCGCCTGGTACGAGCAGGCCAACGACGACGGCGACGAGGTCTACGAGCTCGTCCGCATCCTCGTCGCCTACACCGCCGACCGGGCCGTCACCGTCAACCGGTACGCCGACCCCGATACCCCCGAGGACGCCGACAGCTGGTCCTTCGACGACCTCCGCGAGCTCGTCCTCGACCCGCGCTGGCAGGCCTGACGGTGGCCATGTTGCCGAGGCGTCTGCCCCGCGGCCGCGGCTGTCCTAGGCTGGCCGCGTGACGGAGCGCAACGTCCTCGGCGGCGAGCTCGAGCCGTGCGGGACCGACCCCATGACCGGCTTCTACCGCGACGGCAATTGCTCGTGCGGTCCCCAGGACCTCGGCCGGCACGCCGTGTGCGCGGTGATGACCGAGGAGTTCCTGGCCCACCAGAAGGCGGTCGGCAACGACCTGTCCACGCCACGCCCCGAGTGGCAGTTCCCGGGCCTGAAGCCCGGCGACCGCTGGTGCGTGGTCGCCGCGCGCTGGATGCAGGCGTACGCCGACGGCGTACCCGCTCCCGTCGTGCTCGCCTCCACGAACGAGCGCGCCCTCGAGCTGATCCCGCTCTCCGCGCTCCAGGAGAACTCCGTCGACGTCCCCGACGACATCAGCCAGCTCGACGGCTGACGCGGAATGCGGCAGGCGCCGCGAGCGCTGTGCCGGTATGGAACTCGACGAGGCGCTCGCCGCAGCGCGGGCCAACAACCACTCCACGCTGACCACGATCCGCCGCAACGGCCGACCCCAGCTCTCGAACGTCGTCCACACCGTCGACGACGCCGGCGTCATCCGCATCTCGACGACCGCCGACCGCGCGAAGTACCGCAACCTCAGCCGCGAGCCCTGGGCCGCCCTGCACGTGAACGGCCCGGACTTCTGGTCCTACGCCGTCCTCGAGGGCGAGGTCGAGCTCTCCCCGGTCGCGACAGCTCCCGACGACGCCGTCGTCGACGAGCTGGTCGACCTCTACCGCGAGATCGCCGGCGAGCACGAGGACTGGGCGGCGTACCGCAACGCGATGGTGGACGAGCAGCGCCTGGTGGTCCGCTTCCGCCCGACACGCGCGTACGGCATGCTGCGCGACCTCCCGGCCGCCAGCGGCACCTGAGTCAGACGACTCCCACCTCGCGCAGCCTCGTGGCCGCTTCCTCCGACAGGTCGGCGGCCTCGATGGCGTGCTCGACAGAGTCGAAGCGGCCGAGGATGCGCCGCTGGGCCGCGATCTGATCGGCCTCCTCCGGGTCGATGCCGGCGCGCTTGGCGAGGACGTCGGCCGGGAGCGTGTTGATGTTCGCGCGGATGGGGTCGCGGAAGACCACGGCGAGCACGACGGTCACCGTCATCGCGATCAGCCAGACGGTGGTGCCGAGCGCACCCGCGACACCGGTCGGGTCTCCCTGGGCGTTCTCGGGCGCACTGCTCACCGTCATCATCGCGGCGACCCCGACCGCCTCGAGGCCGATGCCCGCCCCGATGAGCGCCCACCGCTGGCGGGCCGGGCGGATCAGCCCGCACCGCAGCAGGGGCACGAAGGTCAGCAGCCCGAAGCTGAGGATCGGCAGCGCCGCGAACACCCAGCCCACCGCCGGGCGGGTGATCCAGGAGGGCTGACGCGAGACGGTGCGGGCCGGCACCCCGGCCGACGGCGGCTGGTACTGCGGCACGGGCTCCGTCACGTTCCGACGATAGGCCCCGAGGCGCCCGGCAGCCACGGGTTCTAGGCTGCGCCCATCATGGAGAAGCGGCAGATCGAGGTCGTCGGCGCGGTGATCGTCGAGGACGGGAAGATCCTCTGCGCTCAGCGCGGCACCGGCGCGCTCGCCGGGATGTGGGAGTTCCCGGGCGGCAAGCTCGAGCCCGGCGAGACGCACCACGACGCCCTCGTCCGCGAGATCGCCGAGGAGATCCATTGCGAGATCGCGATCGGCTCGCTCGTCACCACGACCCGGCACGAGTACGACGCCGGCGTGCTCACCCTGACGACGTACTACTGCACGCTCGTCGCCGGCAGCCCCGTCCTCACCGAGCACTCCGAGCTCGCTTGGCTGGCGCCCGCCGACCTCGACCGCCTCGACTGGGCACCCGCCGACCTGCCCGCCGTCGAGGTCGTCCGACGCGACCTCGGCTGACTCCTCCGCCGGTAAATGCGTGGCACGCCCACGCGTCCTTTCCCTAACCTCGTCCCGGACCGACCAACGAGACCGGAGCAGGCCATGAATCAGCGAGAGCGCAGCTACCTTGCGCCGCTGACGCCTGCCCGAGGTCGGTTCCTGCTCCTCCCCAGGGGCTGAGCCCGCGCGGCGTACCGCCGCCCTCTCGCGCGGTGGCCTCGCACCCATGTGCCCCGACAGACCTGTCGGTGGTCGAGTAGCGGCGTATCGAGACCCGCCGTACCCGACGCCAGGTAACACTGCCCTGAAGGAGGCAACCACCATGAAGACCCTGCCCGTGCACCTGCCGGGCGCCCAGGCCGAGACCCTGATGTGGGCCCAGGTCGAGGACGTCGAGCCGCAGGCGCTCGACCAGCTGCGCAACATCTCCCGCCTGCCGTGGGTGGAGGGCGTCCGGGTCATGCCCGACGTCCACCTCGGCATGGGCGCGACCGTCGGGTCGGTCGTGGCGATGCGCAACGCCGTCTCCCCCGCGGCCGTCGGCGTCGACATCGGCTGCGGCATGCAGGCGGTGCGCACGTCGCTCACGACCGCGGACCTACCCGAGTCGCTGCGCTCGATCCGGCGCGCGGTCGAGCGGGCGATCCCGGTCGGCTTCAAGTCGCACCGCGACGCGCCCGACGTACGCCGCCTCGGCCTCGCCCACGGCCGGTACGCCGACTGGGCCGGCTTCTGGTCGGGCTTCGGCGACCTGCACGCCAAGGTGCAGGACCGCGAGAAGCGCGCGCAGGAGCAGATGGGGTCGCTGGGTGGCGGCAACCACTTCATCGAGCTGACCTCGGACGAGGACGGCCAGGTGTGGCTGATGCTGCACTCGGGTTCGCGCAACATCGGCAAGGAGCTGGCCGAGCGGCACATCGCCGAGGCGAAGGGTCTGGAGCACAACCTGTCGCTCCCCGACCGGGACCTGGCGGTGTTCCTGGCCGGCACCCCGCAGATGGACGCCTACCTGCGTGACCTGTACTGGGCTCAGGAGTACGCCGCCCGCAACCGCGCCGTCATGATGGCGCTGTTCTGCGAGGCGGTCCGCTCGGAGTTCGCGGCGCTGGGCAAGGACGTGGAGTTCGGCGAGCAGATCTCCGCGCACCACAACTACGTGGCGCAGGAGACCTACGACGGCGTCGACCTGATCGTGACCCGCAAGGGGGCGATCCGCGCCGGCGCCGGCGACCTCGGCCTGATCCCCGGCTCGATGGGCACCGGCTCGTACGTCGTCCGCGGCCTCGGCAACGAGCAGTCCTACTGCTCCGCGTCCCACGGCGCGGGCCGCCGGATGTCCCGGACGAAGGCCAAGAAGACCTTCACCGTGACCGACCTCGAGGCCCAGACCCGAGGCGTGGAGTGCCGCAAGGACGCCGGCGTGATCGACGAGATCCCCGGCGCCTACAAGGACCTCGACTCGATCATCGAGGCTCAGACCGACCTCGTCGAGGTCGTCGCCAAGCTCACCACGCTCATGTGCGTGAAGGGCTGAGGGCCTGTGGCCGACCGGCTGTGCCGGTCGGCCACAGGTCGCGCTCGCTCAGGCGCCCACCAGCCACAGCACGGTGCCGACGAGGCACCCGATGCTGCCGAGGGCGATGGCGGCGTACGCCGTGCGCGACCCGCCGGCGCGACGCCTCCCCTCGACACCGAGGGTGACGGCGAGGCCGCCGAAGACGATGGGCGCGCTGACGAAGAAGGCGACCACACCGAGCACGGACAGGATCCCGAGCACCAGACCGGTGACGGCGGGACGGCGGCTGATCCCCCGCCACGCCCACAGGCCGACGGTCGCGGCCACGGCGAAGGGCAGGGCCACCACGAGCGGAAACAGCACACGGGCCTCGGGATCGAGGTGCCAGATGTGCTCGTGGTCGTAGAGGACGGCGTTGACGCGGGGCGCGAGCCCGGCGAGCACGCCGGTCGCCAGCGCACCCCACCACAACGGGGTCGTCGGCGCGGTGCGGGTCGGGGTGGTGGTCAGGGTGCTCATGGGTTGCCTCCTCGGGCGGGTCGGTGGAGCGGAACCACCGTCGTACGCAGGACCCCTGCGGCACATCGGCCCGGGGAGCGGACCGCCTCCCTCGCGCGAGTGGTTCCGCCCGCGCACACCTCCCTCTCAAGAGCGAGGACACGCTGCCCCGCCCGGATCTACGATCCCGACATGTCCATCCGCGCGGCGGCAGCCAGGCATGCGGACGCCCTGCTCGCGGGGCTGCTCGGCATGCTGTTCGCGGCCGAGGTGCTCTTCAGCGGCGAGCTCCCCGACGACCGCGGCGCCGGCGTCGCGGTGGCGGTCTTCTTCGCCTCCAGCTTCCTCGCGCGGCGCAGCATCCCCCTCGTCCCGCTGCTCGCGGCGGTCGCCCTGATCGAGATCAACCACTCGGTGCTGCACGGGATCGGCGAGGGCGGCGCGTTCATGCTGGGTCTGATCATCGCCCTCTACTCCGGCACCAGGCACGCCCGCGGCTGGATGCTGCCCGCGTGCGTGCTGGTCGCCGCCGCGATCATCCCGCTGGCCGCGTTCGACCCGCAGCAGCCGCCGGCCCCCGGCGACTGGATCTTCTTCTGCACCTTCATCGGCTTCCCGACGGTGGCCGGCTTCATCTTCCGGCGGCGCCACGAGAAGGACGAGCGCCTGGCGCAGGAGAACACCGAGCTCGCCGCCGAGCGCGACCGCCGGGCCGCCGAGGCGGTCGCCGAGGAGCGTGCCCGCATCGCCCGCGAGCTGCACGACGTCGTTGCCCACGCGATCAGCGTGGTGGTCCTCCAGGCGCGCGGCGGGCGGCGGGTCCTGGGCACGTCGCCCGACGAGGCGAGCGCCGCGCTCGACGCCATCGAGCACACGGGCGAGCAGGCCCTGGAGGAGATGCGCCGCCTCCTCGCGATGCTGCGGTACGACGACGGCCCCGAGCTGGCCCCGCGTCCTGGGCTGCACGCCCTCGACGACCTCGCCGGGTCGATGACGCGCATGGGGTTGCCGGTCGAGGTGGTGCGGGAGGGGACGCCGGTCGAGATCGCGGCCGGGCTGGACCTCTCGGCGTACCGCATCGTCCAGGAGGCGCTCACCAACACCCTCAAGCACGCCGGCCCGGCGCACGCGCGGGTGATGGTCCACTACTCCCCCGAGCAACTGGACCTCGAGGTGCTCGACGACGGGCCGGGCACCGGGACCGGTGGCGGTTCGGGGCACGGGCTGCTGGGCATCCGGGAGCGCGCGGAGCTCTACGGCGGCCGCGTGGAGGCCGGCCGCCGGCCCGAAGGCGGGTACGCCGTGCGCGCCCACCTCCCGATCGGCGCGCCCGCATGATCCGCGTGCTGCTCGCGGACGACCAGGGCCTGGTGCGGACGGGCTTCCGGATGATCCTCAGCGCCGAACCCGACATCGAGGTCGTCGGTGAGGCCCCCGACGGTCTGGAGACGGTCGCGCTGGTCGAGCGGCTCGAACCGGACGTCGTCCTCATGGACATCCGGATGCCCGGCATCGACGGCATCGAGGCCACGCGGCGAGCGGTCGCCGCCCGGCCAGGCACGAAGGTGGTCGTGCTGACGACCTTCGATCTCGACGAGTACGTCTACTCCGCACTCCGTGCCGGAGCGAGCGCGTTCCTGCTCAAGGACGCCAAGGAGAGCCAGCTCCTGGCCGCGATCCGGGTGGTCGCGGAAGGCGGATCGCTCTTCGCGCCGGAGGTCACCGACCGCCTCATCGCGCGCTTCGCGGAACGGGCTCCAGGGCCACTGGTCGAGCTGCCGGCGTTGACCACCCGGGAGCGCGAGGTGCTCGGGTTGGTTGCCCGCGGCCTCTCGAACGCCGAGATCGCCGAAGCACTCGTGATCAGCGAGCACACGACCAAGACCCACGTCGCCAGCCTGCTGCAGAAGCTGGGGCTGCGGAGCCGGGTGCAGGCCGTCGTGCTTGCCTATGAGACGGGGTTGGCCCGACCGGGGTCACGGTCGTAGTCGTGCATCTGAGACCCACCTACCGCGCGCTCGGCGAGAGCGCCGAACCCCTGCCAGCCAAGGCGAGACGCAGAAGGCTGCATCGACCAGCAGGCGACCGCCCGTGGTACCAGCGCTCCATGACGACCTGCCCGGGGCAAATGGCTTGGACGAAACCTCGACGCGGGCAACAGTCCGAGTGCCACAGTGATGTGTGCGAAGCCCCGACTCCTACTCCCACGGAGAGCTGAAGCGCCTCCATCGCTCGTGGCTGCGTCGAAATCGATGGGCTGTCGCCTTCATGGCAAGCCTCTGCCTCGTCCTGGCGATCTATTGCCTGGCGTGGCTCCGGTGGGCTCACGCGCCCTCTGCGATCTGGTTTGTCGCAGGATTCGCGAGCGGCGCGCTTGCGGCCGCCACCGTCGGCTTGATGTTCGTTGCCTTTCTGGCACACGAGAAAAAGGGACTCGTCCACCTGCGCGGCAAGTGGGGCGAGGGGAACACCCGCGACGCGCTAGCGAAGGCGAAGCGCCGGCGACACATCGTGGGATGGGTCGACAGCGTTCAGCTCCAATACGGGGACCTCGATCACGTCGCCGTGACGCGATCTGGCGAGATTCTTCTCATCGATTCAAAATGGCGTTACGACGGCAACGCCGACAGTGCAGCCCAAATGGCTCACGACGCTTTACGGGGGCGCCAACGGGCAGAAGGCATCCTGCGGTCGCGGCTCAAAGCAGAGCGAGGGCAGCATCGCCAACGCGGCACCGCCACACCCGTGACTCCGGTCGTAGTCCTCTGGGGCGCCGCACAGCAAGGCCTTCGCACCGATGCGGAGGTCGAGGGAGTCGCATTTGTCGCCGGCCGCGATCTCGTCCGTTGGCTCGCTCATCGCGCGCAAGGCGATGCCGACAAGGAGTCGGCATTGCACGTCCTCTCGGAGCTCGAGAAATTCCGCGCAGATGTTGTCGAGCGATCCACCTCGCAGCGCACTCCGCAGACTTCAGGCGGATCGAGTCAATAAGGTCGGCAGTTCCTGGCAAGCTCGTCCGCGTGAGCGAGGCGATGGCAGAGGGACTCCACGAAGCGGTTGTCACCGAAAGTCTCTCCCAGAGAATTTCACGCGAGACACACCTGCACGCCAGCCTTGGAAAGGTCGACCCCGAGGACCAGGCCCTCGTTCTCTCGCGCCATCTGGCCGCAGCTGCCCACCGGCGACTCGAAGCCATTCGCGACCCGGCTAAGCGCCTTCTCCTCGCCAACGAGATGCTGGAGTCGATCTCTGACACCGGCGACTTTATCGTCGATCCTGTCGAGCAACTGCAGGCCCTCAACCGGCCTGCGGGACCTGGGACCAGCGACCGCTACCGGATCCGGCCGCGAACCCCACTCAACGACGCAGCCCTCCTGACGAACGCGCACGGCGAGCCCTCCCTCGCCGCTGAACTGCGCGCCGAACTGAACTCGGCCGACTCTGTCGATCTCATCTGCGCCTTCGTCATGTGGCACGGCCTCCGCCTGCTCGAATCTGAGCTCGCCACTATCAAGGAAGCCGGTGTGCCGCTCCGCGTCATCACGACGACCTACATCGGGGGGACCGAGAGGCGAGCCCTCGACCGGCTGGTGCGGGAGTTCGGCGCCGAGGTGAAGGTCCAATACGACGCGGCCCGAACGCGCCTCCATGCGAAGGCGTGGATCTTCCATCGCAACACGGGCTACGACACCGCCTACGTCGGTTCCTCCAACCTGACGACCAGCGCGATGCTCGAAGGCGTCGAGTGGAACGTGCGGCTGAGCAATGCCGCGACGCCGGCATTGATGCAGAAGTTCCGCGCAACGTTCGACAGCTACTGGAACTCGACAGAGTTCGAGGCTTACGACCCGGAGCGCGATCGCGACCGCCTCGACGATGCCTTGATCGAAGCGCGCGGCGGCCGGTCGAGCGACCGCATCACGATCTCCCTCTCGGGACTTGAGGTGCGCCCGTATCCCTATCAACAGGAAATGCTCGACCAGATCGACGTCGAGCGGGTCGTCCACGACCGCCATCGCAATCTCGTCGTGGCCGCGACCGGCACCGGCAAGACGGTGGTAGCGGCGCTCGACTATCGACGGCTCATTGAACAGGCCGGGACGCAGCCTAGGCTGCTCTTCATCGCACACCGCAAGGAGATCCTGCAGCAGTCATTGCGGACCTACCGCGAAGTGCTCGCGGACCCGACCTTTGGAGAGCTGTACGTCGGCGGCGCGCGCCCCGAGCGGTGGAAGCACGTGTTCGCGAGCGTCCAGTCGCTGACGTCATACGGAGTCGAGAACATCCCCGCCGACGCGTACGACGTAGTCGTCATCGACGAGTTCCATCACGCTGAGGCCAAGACCTATCGCCGCCTGCTTGATCACTTCACGCCCAGCGAGTTCTTGGGACTGACGGCAACACCTGAGCGCGCAGACGGAACCGACGTCCGAAGCTTCTTCGACGGTCGCATCGCGGCGGAGCTTCGCCTCTGGGACGCACTCGGTGCAGATCTCCTCTGCCCGTTCCACTACTTCGCGGTCGCCGATGGCACGGACATGCAGTCGATCAAGTGGACGCGGGGACGCTACGACGAAGGCGAGCTCGATCGGCTCTTCACCGGCAACGATGCCCGTGCGCGCGTCGTCCTCACCAACGTGCGAGACAAGATCGCCGACGTCGCGTCGATGCGCGCGCTGGGCTTCTGTGTCTCCATCGCCCATGCGGAGTACATGACGCGGGTCTTCAACGAAGCTGGCATTCCGTCGAAGACAGTCACCGGCCTGACGCCTTCGTCCGAACGCGAGCAAGCCCTTCGCGAGTTGAGGGAGGCCAGCGTCAACGTCCTCTTCACGGTCGACGTGTTCAACGAGGGGCTCGACATCCCGGACGTCGACACGCTGCTCATGCTTCGTCCGACCGAGAGCTCGACGATCTTCATGCAGCAACTCGGACGAGGCTTGCGCCGTACCCAACGCAAGGCGGTTCTGACGGTGCTCGACTTCGTCGGCCTCCATCGAGCCGAGTTCCGATTCGGGGATCGCTACCGCGTCCTGACTGGTCATCGTGGACGGCATCTCATGGACCAGGTGGAGAAGGGTTTCCCCTTCCTGCCTTCTGGCTGCCAGATCATCATGGACCGCGAGGCGCAGGCGTCGATTCTCGCGAACCTTCGCAGCCAGGTCGGCACGCGCTGGGCCAAGATCGTCGCCGAGCTCAAGCGCAATCCGCAGCGGGATCTGGGCGCCTTTCTGCAAGCGAGCGGGCTCGAGCTCAACCAGATCTTGCGCCAGGGCAAGTCGTCGTGGACTCAGCTCCAGCGCGACGCAGACCTTCCGACCGCTACGGGCGCCGACCTCGAGGAGAGGCTGCTGAAGCGCATCCGAGCGTTCACGCATATTGACGACCGGCTCCGCTTCGACGGCTACACAAGCTTGTTGCTCGACGAGGCTCCGGCGTATGACTCTCTGCCCCCGCTCGAGCGGAAGCTGGCACGAATGCTGTTCTACTCACTGTGGAACGACGGTGGCGGCCACGACTCGTACGCCGACGGGCTACGGGCACTGCGCGCTGAGCCCGCCGTTCGGCAAGAGCTCCAGACGGTGATCGACCTGTCCTTCGGCGCCGCTCCCCGTGTGGCGCGACCGCTCCTCGGCGAGCTTGCCGATATCCCGCTCCGCCTCCACGCGCGCTATCAGCGCGAGGAGATCCTCGCGGCCTTCGACTTCCCACGAAAGCCGAACAGCTTCCGAGAGGGCGTCTGGTACTCCCCCGACCACAACGCCGACCTCTTCTTCATCACGCTGAAGAAGTCCGAGGCTGACTACTCCCCCAGCACGATGTACGCGGACTATCCGATCAACCCTGAGCTGTTTCACTGGGAATCCCAGTCGACCACGTCCGTCGCCTCCCCGACAGGACAGCGATACATCACGGGCACCAGCTCAGTTCTGCTCTTCGCCCGATACGAGCAGCAGGACGACTTCGGCACCTCGCCCTATCTGTTCCTCGGTCCAGCGTCGTACGTCAGCCACACCGGCGACCGTCCGATCGCGATCACCTGGCGGCTTCACACGCCAATGCCGACCGACTTCTTCAACCTCACATCCGCGGTCGCGCCATAAGACCCTTGAGGTGCCCGACAAGCGCCCGCAGCACGTCTCTAGTGCTTCAATGCCGAAGCGGCGGCCACCCTCTCGGGTGACCGCCGCTTCGGCGTACTCATCGGATCAGCTGCAGCCCGAGGTCGAGCCGCAACCCTCGCAGACGTAGCAGGAGCCGGCGGGGCGCATCTTGGTGCCGCAGGTCATGCAGAGCGGGGAGTCGATGGCGTGGCCGGTGATCTTCTCGAGGAGCTCGGCGGAGGTGTGGGCACCGGTGGTGTCGACCTCGACCTTGACGACGGGGGCACCCGCCAGCGGGTCCTCGTCGGCCTCGTCCTCGACCTCGACGGTCTCGGCCTCGACCGGCTTGACGACCGGGATCGTCTCGACCAGCTCGGAGGCGTTGCCGGTCTCCTCGACGGGCTCGTAGGAGCCGGTCTCGAGGTGGCGCTGGCGCTCCTCGGCCGAGTAGATGCCGAGCATCGAGCGGTCCTCGAAGGACAGGTAGTCCAGGGCCAGGCGGCGGAAGACGTAGTCCATGATCGACTGCGCCATCCGGACGTCCGGGTCGTCGGTGAGGCCGGCGGGCTCGAAGCGCAGGTTGGTGAACTTCGAGACGTAGGTCTCCAGCGGGACGCCGTACTGCAGGCCGATCGAGACCGCGATCGAGAACGCGTCCATGACACCGGCCAGGGTCGAGCCCTGCTTGCCGAGCTTGAGGAAGATCTCGCCGAGCTCGCCGTCGTCGTGGGCACCCGAGGTCATGTAGCCCTCGGCGCCGGCGACGGAGAACGAGGTGGTGCGGGCGATGCGGGACTTCGGCAGGCGCTTGCGGGTCGGCGCGTAGACGACCTTCTCGACGACCTTCTCCACGACCTTGGCGTCGGCAGCCTCGGCCGCGGCCGCGGCGTCCTTCTTGGCCTTGCCGCCACCGTCGGCGAGGGGCTGGCCCACCTTGCAGTTGTCGCGGTAGATCGCCGTGGCCTTGAGGCCCAGCTTCCACGACTCCATGTAGATGGTCTCGATCTCCTCGACCGTGGCGGTCTCGGGCAGGTTGACCGTCTTCGAGATCGCGCCGGACAGGAACGGCTGGCAGGCCGCCATCATCTTGACGTGACCCATGGGCTTGAGGGCCCGGGCACCCATCGCGGTGTCGAAGACCTCGTAGTGCTCCGGCTTGAGGCCAGGGGCGTCGACGACGTGGCCGTGCTCGGCGATGTACGCGACGATCGCCTCGACCTTCTCCTCGTCGTAGCCCAGCTTCTTCAGCGCCCGCGGGATCGTCTGGTTGACGATCTGCATCGAGCCGCCGCCGACCAGCTTCTTGAACTTGACCAGCGAGAAGTCCGGCTCGATGCCGGTCGTGTCGCAGTCCATCATGAAGCCGATGGTGCCGGTGGGCGCGAGCACCGAGGCCTGCGCGTTGCGGAAGCCGTTGGTCTTGCCCAGCTCGATGACCTTGGCCCACTCCTCGGTCGCGAGCTTGTGGACCTGCGCGTCGGCGATGTGCAGCGTGCGCACCTCGTCGTTGGCGGACTGGTGCTTGCGCATGACGCGGTTGTGCGCCTCGGCGTTGCGGGCGTAGCCGGCGTACGGACCGACGATGGCGGCGAGCTCCGCCGAGCGACGGTACGACGTGCCGGTCATCAGCGAGGTGATGGTGGCCGCCATCGAGCGACCGCCGTCGGAGTCGTAGCCGAGGCCCATCGCCATCAGCAGCGCACCGAGGTTGGCGTAGCCGATGCCGAGCTGGCGGTAGTCACGGGTGGTGACGCCGATGGGCTCGGTCGGGAAGTCGGCGAAGCAGATCGAGATGTCCATCGCGGTGATGATCAGCTCGACGGCCTTCGCGAACAGCGGGGCGTCGAAGGTGTCGTCGTCCTTGAGGAACTTGAGCAGGTTCAGCGACGCCAGGTTGCAGGACGAGTTGTCGAGCGACATGTACTCCGAGCACGGGTTGGACGCGGTGATCCGGCCCGTCTCCGGGTTGGTGTGCCAGTCGTTGATGGTGTCGTCGTACTGCAGGCCCGGGTCGGCGCAGGCCCACGCGGCCTCGCTGATCTTGCGGAACAGGGCACGCGCGTCGACGGTCTCGATGACCGAGCCGTCCATGCGCGAGCGCAGGCCGAACTCCTTGCCCTCCTCGACGGCCTTCATGAACTCGTCGTTGACGCGGACCGAGTTGTTGGCGTTCTGGTACTGGACCGAGGTGATGTCCTTGCCGCCCAGGTCCATGTCGAAGCCGGCGTCACGGAGGGCGCGGATCTTGTCCTCCTCGCGCCACTTCGTCTCGACGAACTCCTCGATGTCGGGGTGGTCGACGTCGAGCACGACCATCTTGGCCGCGCGACGCGTGGCGCCACCCGACTTGATCGTGCCGGCCGAGGCGTCGGCACCGCGCATGAAGGAGACCGGGCCGCTGGCCGTGCCGCCGGAGGAGAGGAGCTCCTTGGAGGAGCGGATGCGGGAGAGGTTCAGGCCGGCACCGGAGCCGCCCTTGAAGATGAAGCCCTCCTCCTTGTACCAGTTGAGGATCGAGTCCATCGAGTCGTCGACCGAGAGAATGAAGCACGCGGAGACCTGCTGGGGGGCGGTCGTGCCGACGTTGAACCACACCGGGGAGTTGAAGGAGAAGTACTGGTTCGCGAGCAGCCAGGTGAGCTCGTGCTCGAAGACCTCGGCGTCGGCGTCGGTGGCGAAGTAG
>DATFHM010000324.1:0-3887 GCA_035248385.1 Nocardioides sp.
ACGCGGACTCCTTGACGGATTTAGTCAGTTAGCCTGACTATATCTGCATGGACAAGGCGACGCTCTGGGGACACATCCACGCCGAGCGCGCCGCGCTCGCCGCCACCCTGGCCGAGCTCGACGACGCCGACTGGGACCACGAGACGCTGTGCCCCGGCTGGACCGTGAAGGACGTCGCGGCGCACGTCATCTCGACGCCGCAGATCGGCTGGCTCGAGATGGCGGGACTGGTCGGACGCAACGTCGGACGCGGCTACAACACGATGATCTTCCGCGAGGTGAAGCGGCTGGGCGCGACCCGGACGCGGGCCCAGATCCTCGCCGACTTCGCGACGTACGCGACCAGCACCCACCACGTCCCGACCACGACCTCGGTCGAGCCGCTCATCGACGCGCTGCTCCACCACCAGGACGTGGTCCGGCCCCTCGGCCGCTCCCGGACGATGCCGCCGGAGGCCGCAGCACTGGCCGCCGACCGGGTGCGCCGGCTCGCACCCCTGATGGGCACCAGCCGCCCGGTGCGCGCCCTCCGGTTGGAGGCCACCGACGTCGACTGGACGCGCGGCCGCGGACCCACCGTCCGCGGCCCGATCCAGGAGCTGCTGATGATCGCGTCGGGCCGTCAGCCCGACCTCGCGCTGGTCGAGGGCGACGGGCTGGCCGCCCTCACCCCCGCCGGGTGACGAGGGTCAGGCCTGGCCGTCGAACATCGAGGTGACCGAGCCGTCCTCGAAGACCTCGCGGATGGCCCGGGCCACCAGCGGCGCGATCGACAGCGTGGTCAACTTGTCGAACTGCTTCTCCGGCGGCAGCGGGAGCGTGTTCGTCACGACGATCTCCATCGCCGGGCTGTTCTTGAGCCGGTCGACGGCCGGGTCGGACAGGATCGCGTGCGTGGCGCAGATGATGACGCCCGCGGCGCCGTCGGCCATGAGGGCCTCGGCGGCCTTCACGATGGTGCCGCCGGTGTCGATCATGTCGTCGGTCAGGATGCAGATGCGGCCCTTGATGTCACCGACCACGCGGTTGGCGACGACCTCGTTCGCGACGTCGGTGCGGCGGGTCTTGTGGATGAAGGCCAGCGGTACGCCGCCGAGCTTGGCCGCCCACTTCTCCGCGACCTTGATCCGGCCGGCGTCCGGGGAGACGACCGCGAGCTCCTGGTCGCCGTACTTGCCCTTGATGTAGTCGGTGAGCACCGGCAGCGCCATCAGGTGGTCGACGGGGCCGTCGAAGTAGCCCTGGAGCTGGTCGGCGTGCAGGTCGACGGAGATGATCCGGTCGGCGCCCGCGGTCTTGAACAGGTCCGCGATCATGCGCGCGGAGATCGGCTCGCGGCCGCGGTGCTTCTTGTCCTGGCGGCTGTAGCCCCAGAACGGCATGACCACGGTGATCCGCTTGGCCGAGGCGCGCTTCAGGGCGTCGACCATGAGCAGGTGCTCCATGATCCACTGGTTGATCGGCGTGGTGTGGCTCTGGATGACGAACGCGTCGCAGCCACGGACGGACTCGGCGTACCGCACGTAGATCTCGCCGTTGGCGAACTCGCGCGCCTCGGTCGGGACCAGGTCGGTCTCGAGCAGCGACGCGACCTCGTCCGCCAGCTCGGGGTGCGCCCGTCCGGAGAAGACCATGAGGTTCTTCTCGGTGGTCTTCTTCAGTCCGGCCACGCTGTCGCTCCCCGCTCGCCCAATGCCTCGGTCAGGATTCTGCCTGCTCGGCGGGGTCGCCCCCAAGCCCTCGTCCGTTTTCGGACTGTTCACCGTGACCGTCGCCACCGGCGGCGGCCGCCGCCGCGTCCGCCTGGGCCGTGCCGGCACGCCGCGACTGGGCCCATCCGGCCACGTTCCGCTGCGGTCCGGCGCTCACCGCCAGCGCCCCGGGAGGTACGTCGTCGCGCACGACCGTGCCCGCCCCGGTGCCCGCTCCGTCGCCGATCGTCACGGGCGCGACGAAGGTGCTGTTGGAGCCCGTCTTGGCGTGCCTGCCCACGGTGATGCGGTTCTTCTCGACGCCGTCGTAGTTGGCGAAGATCGTGCCGGCGCCGATGTTCGCGCCCTCCCCGATCTCGGCGTCGCCGACGTAGGAGAGGTGTGGGACCTTCGCGCCGTCGCCGATCCGGGCGTTCTTGGTCTCGACGAAGGCGCCGATCTTGCCGCCCGCCCCGAGCGTGGTGCCGGGCCGCAGGTAGGAGAACGGCCCGACGTTCGCACCCTCGCCGATCACCGCGAGCTGGCCGTGGGTCCGCACCACGCGGGCACCGGCGCCGACCTCGCAGTCCTCGAGCGTCGTGTCGGGACCGATCACCGCGTCCTCGGCGACCGAGGTGGCACCGAGCAGCTGCACGCCCGGGAGCAGGGTGACGTCCGGAGCGAGCGTCACGTCGGACTCGATCCAGGTGGTCGCGGGGTCCATGACGGTGACCCCGTCGCGCATCCAGCGGGTCACGATGCGGCGGTTCATCTCCGCGCCGAGCGCGGCGAGCTGGGCGCGGTCGTTGGCGCCCTCGGTCTGCCACACGTCGTCGATCGGGTACGCCGAGACGGGCAGCCCCGACGCGCGCGCGAGCCCGATCGCGTCGGTCAGGTAGTACTCGCCGTTCGCGTTGTCGTTGCCGATCCGGCCGACCGCGTCGAGCAGGAAGCGGGCCTCGAAGGCGAGGATGCCGGAGTTGATCTCGGTGATCAGCCGCTGCTCGTCGGTGGCGTCCTTCTCCTCGACGATCGCCTCGACGGTGCCGTCGTCGGTGCGGACGATCCGCCCGTAGCCGCGCGGGTTGTCGACCACCCCACTGAGGATGCTGACCGCAGCCCCGGCGTCGTGGTGGGCCGCCACGAAGGACGCCAGGGTCTCGCCCTCGAGCAGCGGGGTGTCGCCGTACGCGATGAGGACGGTGCCCTCGGGTCCCACTCCCCCGAGCTCCTGCAGCGCGATCCGCACCGCGTGGCCGGTCCCGAGCTGCTCCTCCTGGACGGCGAGCACGACACCGGGCAGCGACTCGGCAACGTGCGGGCCGACCAGCTCGCGCTGGTGACCGACGACCGCCACGACGCCCGCGGGCGACAGCGACGCGACCGCGCCGAGGACGTGGCCGATCATCGACCGGCCGCCGATCCGGTGGAGCACCTTCGGCGTCTTGGACTTCATCCGGGTGCCGCCGCCCGCGGCGAGGACGATCACGGTGAGCTGCTCGGTCACACGTGCCACCCTAGCCGCGGGCTGCGGCGGGACGTCATGCGGACGGAGCGCCCCAGGGCTCCGTCCGCATGACGTCCGCGGCAGGGTCCGGAAGCAATCAGCAGGCGTCGCCCGCCGGCCTGCGACCGTGGTGGCCGAAGCCGAAGGCGGCGAGCAGGGCGGCGATGGCGAAGCTGACGCCGCCGAGCACGAAGGCCGTCTCGTAGGCGCCCTCGGTGGGCAGCGCGATCGGGCCGGCCGGGGTGGCGTAGCCGGCCGTGTTGCTGGTCAGGACCGTGATCACGATCGCCGAGCCGATCGCACCGCCGACGGTGCGCATGATCGAGTTGACCGAGTTGGCGACGCCGGTGTCCGCGAGGGAGACGTGCTGCGCGAGCAGGGCCGGCATGGCGGCGTACGCGACGGCGATCGCGGCGTTGCCGACGACCAGGGCGAGGATGAACTCGAGGCTGTTGCCGTGGAGCACCGCCAGCGAGGCGAGCGAGGCGACGCCGAGCAGGGTCGCGACCAGGAGCACCGGGCGGGCGCCGAAGCGCACCACGAAGCGCCCGGAGATCGGGCCGAGCGGGATCGCGAGCAGGGTGCCCGGCAGCATGTAGACGACGCTGGTGCGCAGCACGCTGGCGCCGAAGCCGAAGCCGGTGAGGACGTCCGGGGTCTGCACGAAGTACGTCGCGCCGAGGAACACG
>DATFHM010000325.1:0-6861 GCA_035248385.1 Nocardioides sp.
CACCGGCTCGCGCTCCCCACGCCCGGTGGGTACGCCGAGCTGATGGACCTCTGCGCGCACCTGGCCTCGCTGCCGCTGGACCGCTCGCGACCGCTGTGGCAGATGTGGGTCATCGAGGGCTACCGCCCCGACGGCGAGGACGGCGAGGAGAAGGTCGTCGTCTTCACCAAGATGCACCACGCGACCGTCGACGGGGTGTCCGGCGCGAGCCTGATCTCCTACCTCTGCTCGCTCGAGCCCGACGCCGCACCTCTCGCGCCCGAGGGCCTGTCCTCGCTGCGCGACCCGGGCCGTCGCGAGCTGCTCGGCCGGGCCGTGCTCGGGACGGCGGCGCGCCCGGTCACCCTGGTCAAGGTGCTCAAGCCCTCGGCCGCCCTGGTCACGCGGACCATCGGACGTGCCCGGCAGGGGACCGCCATGGCGGCGCCGTTCTCGGCCCCGCGGACCTCGTTCAACGGCACCATCACCGGCCACCGCTCGATCGCGGTGGCGGACATGGCGCTCGACGACATCAAGGAGATCAAGAAGGCGACCGGGACCACCGTCAACGACGTGGTGCTCGCGGTCTCCGGGGGCGCGCTGCGTGCCTACCTCGAGGAGCGCGGCGAGCTGCCGGCGGCCTCGCTGCTGGCCACCGTGCCGGTGAGCGTGCGCGGCTCCTCGAAGCGCACCGGCGGCGCGAACAAGGTCTCCGCGCTCTTCACCAAGCTCGGCACCGACGTCGAGGACCCGATGGAGCGCCTCGAGATGATGGCGGAGCGCAACCGCAACGCCAAGGCCCATCACAACGCCATCCCGGCGGACGCCCTGCAGGACTGGGCCGAGTTCGCCGCGCCGCGGACCTTCGGGCTGGCCGTGCGCGCCTACGCCAACCTGCGGCTCGCCGAGCGGCACCCGGTCGTGCACAACCTGGTGATCTCCAACGTGCCGGGCCCGCCGGTCCCGCTCTACTTCGTGGGCGCGCGCATCGACGCGCTCTACCCGCTGGGCCCGGTCTTCCACGGCGCGGGCCTCAACATCACGGTCATGTCGAACGCCGGCCAGGTCCACGTCGGCGTCATCGCGTGCCGCGAGTCGGTGCCCGACGCCGACGCCCTGATCCGGCACTTCCCCGAGCAGCTGGCCCGGCTCAAGGACGCCGTCGAGGCGGTGTGAGCGAACGCCTCCTGCGCTCCGGACTAGAACACGTTATAGTTTTGTCTCGTGGACAACGAGGCGATCAGCGCAGTCCGGAGCGTCGTGGGCGAGGTGCTCGACCGTGAGGCGGATGCCGCCTCGTGGGCGGCCTGGGAGGCGGCGGGCCTGACGGCCGCGCCCCTGCCCGAGGAGTACGGCGGAGCCGGGCTCGGCCTGCCCGCGGTGGCGGTGCTGCTGC
Organism: Nocardioides sp.; assembly: GCA_035248385.1. Taxonomy (GTDB): domain Bacteria; phylum Actinomycetota; class Actinomycetes; order Propionibacteriales; family Nocardioidaceae; genus Nocardioides. The sequence goes on from DATFHM010000325.1 coordinate 1,376, forward strand.
GGGAGAGTGCGCGGCGCGGCGTACGGGTGCCGGTGTGGGAGACGCTCTGCTGCGCGGCGCTGACCCTGGCCGACCACGGCACCGACGCCCAGCGCAAGGACCTGCTGCCCGCGATCGCCGACGGCTCCCTGCTCGTCGCGCCCGCGCTGCGCGACGCCCACGGCACCACCACGACCTTCGACGGCTCGACGGTCACCGGCCGCAAGATCGGGGTGACCGGTGCCGCGACCGCGGGCCGGCTGCTGGTGCGCGCCGGCGACGTCGCCGTGCTCGTCGACCCCGCCGGGCCCGGTGTCACGCTCGTCGAGTCCTCGGCCAGCAGCACCGAGCCGCAGCACACCGTGGTCCTCGAGGCGGCGCCCGCCGAGGCACTCGGCGACGGCTCGGGCACCCGCCTGCAGGACCTGGCCACCGCCGGTCTCGCGGTCTCCGCGGCCGGCGTGCTCGCCGGTGCGCGCGACCTGACGGCCGACTACGTCAAGGGCCGCCAGCAGTTCGGGCGGGCGCTCGCGGAGTTCCAGGCCGTGAGCCTGCAGATGGCCGACGTCTACGTCACCTCCCGCACCCTCGACCTCGCCGCGGACAACGCGGCGTGGCGGGTGGCCGAGGGCCTGCCGGCCGCCGACGACCTGGCCGTCGCGGCCTACTGGGCCAGCCGCGTGGCGCCGTACGCGCTGCGCACCTGCCACCACCTGCACGGCGGCATGGGCGTCGACATCACCTACCCCCTCGTCGGCTACACGACCTGGGGCACCGACCTCGCGCACGCGCTCGAGACCAACGGCGCCGAGGTGCCGGTCGAGGACGGCGCGGCCAAGAACCTCGAGCTCACCGAGGACCAGCGCGCGCTGAAGGCCCGGCTGCGCGAGTACTTCGGCGGGGTCGCCGCCGACTTCCACGGCCTGCAGGACCCCGACCCGGTCGAGGGCGCGTGGAACCGGCACGGGCCGACGTACGAGCGGATGATCCGACGGCTCGGCACCGACGGCTGGATGGGCGTCGGCTGGCCGAAGGAGTACGGCGGTCACGGGCTCGGCGAGATCGAGCAGACGATCTTCGCCAACGAGGCGCAGTACGCCGACGTGCACCTGCCGTCGGTCACGCTGCAGACCGTCGGGCCGACCCTGATCCGCTACGGGACGCCGAAGCAGAAGGAGATGTTCCTCGAGCGGATCCTCAAGGGCGACGTGCACTTCGCGATCGGCTACAGCGAGCCGGACGCCGGCACCGACCTGGCGTCGCTGCGCACGACGGCTCGCCGCGACGGCGACCACTACGTGGTCAACGGCCAGAAGATGTGGACCACCGGCGGCCACCAGGCCGACTACCTGTGGCTCGCGGTGCGGACCGACCCGGACGCGCCGAAGCACAAGGGCATCTCGATCCTCATCGTCGACACCAAGGACCCCGGCTACAGCTGGACGCCGATCATCACCGCGGACGGCTCGCACCACGTCAACGCGACGTACTTCAACGACGTCCGGGTGCCCGTCGACATGCTCGTCGGCGAGGAGAACCAGGGCTGGAAGCTGATCACCACCCAACTCAACCACGAGCGCGTCATGCTCGGCCCGGCCGGCCGGATCGAGGGGCTGCGCGACCGCGTCCTGCGGTGGGCCGACGCCGCCGGCGTACGGGACCTCCCGGACGTGCGGGAGCTGCTCGGGAAGACGACGGCCGTGTTCCGGATCAACGAGCTGCTCAACTGGGAGGTCGCGCGGGCCGCGGCCTCCGGCGAGATCAAGGTCGCCGACGCGTCCTCGTCCAAGGTCTTCGCGTCCGACCAGGTCCAGCACCTGCTCGCGGACCTGATCTCGCTCGTCCACCGGTACGGCGACACCGCCGACCCGGACACGCGCGAGCTGGTCGACTACCTCGACGCCCAGGCCAAGCGGAACTTGGTGCTCACCTTCGGAGGCGGCGTGCAGGAAGTGCAGCGCGAGCTGATCGCCATGTTCGGGCTCGGCCTCCCGCGGGTGCCGCGATGACGGACCTGGTGGCACCCGAGGTGCACGAGAAGGTGATGGCCGAGGCCGAGCGGATCAAGGCGTGGGGCGAGGCTGCCGAGCGGACCGCCCGCGACGAGGTCAACCAGCCGACCATCAACAACTGGCTCGAGGCCATGGGCGTGGACAACCCGCGTTTCAGGGCGGGCGAGGCGCCGCCGTCGATGGCGCAGGTGTGGACGATGTACGGCCTGGGCGGGAAGCCGTCCGAGGACGACCCGCTGCACTCGATGATGCGGGTGCTCACCGACGCCGGCTTCACCGCCGTGCTCGGCACCAACTGCGAGCAGTCCTACGACCGCTACCTGCGGGTGGGGGAGCGGGTCCGGGTCACCACGGCGCTGGACTCCGTCGTCGGCCCGAAGGCGACCGGGATGGGCGTGGGCTACTTCGTGACGTCGCGCAACACCTGGTACGTCGGCGACGAACGGGTCGCGACGATGCTGTTCCGGGTGCTCAAGTTCATCCCCAAGGGGGCGGCGTGAGCGGGCCGGTGCGCCCGGTCGTCAACCGGGACAACGCCTACTTCTTCGAGGGTACGGCGGCCGGCGAGCTCCGCATCCAGACCTGCAACGCGTGCGGCGTGCTGCGGCACCCGCCCGGCCCGGCCTGCCCGGAGTGCGGCGCCTTCGACCGCGGCCACGTGGTCGCGGCCGGCACCGGCACCGTCTTCTCCTACCTGGTGCACCACGCACCGCAGGTGCCCGGCAAGGTGCTGCCGCTGACCATCGCCCTGGTCGACCTCGACGAGGGCGTGCGGATGGTGGCCGAGATGACCGGACCGGTCGAGATCGGCGACCGGGTGCGGGTGGGTTGGAACCGCATCGACGACGAGCTGACGCTCCCGCTGTGGAGCCGCGTGGACGAGGAGACGAAGTGAACGTCGGCGACAAGCTCCCCGAGTGGAGCCTCCCGATCACCCCGACCCTGGTGGTCTCCACGGCGATCGCGACCCGCGACTTCCAGGACGTGCACCACGACCGCGACATCGCGCAGGCGGCCGGCTCGAAGGACATCTTCGTGAACATCCTGACCTCGACCGCGCTGTGCGAGCGCTACGTGACGTCGTGGGCGGGGCCCGATGTGCAGATCCAGGGCATCGCGATCCGGCTGGGCGCTCCGGCGTACCCCTACGACACCTTCACCTTCTCCGGCGAGGTCACCGAGGTCGAGGACGGCGTCGCCACCATCAAGGTGGTCGGTGCGGTCAGCCTCGGCGACCACGTCATCGGCACCGTGAGGGTGGCCGCATGACCGAGCGCACCCTGAGCGGCAAGGCCGCGATCGTCGGCATCGGCGCGACCGAGTTCTCCAAGGAGTCGGGCCGTTCCGAGCTGCAGCTCTCGGTCGAGGCCGTGCGGCACGCGCTGGCCGACTGCGGCCTGACGCCCGCGGACGTCGACGGCCTCACGACCTTCACGATGGACAACTCCTCGGAGATCGCCGTCGCGCGCGAGCTCGGCATCCCCGAGCTCCGCTTCTTCAGCCGGATCAACTACGGCGGTGGTGCGGCCTGTGCCACGGTCCAGCAGGCGGCGATGGCCGTCGCCACCGGTGTCGCCGACGTCGTCGTCGCCTACCGCGGGTTCAACGAGCGCTCCGGCGACCGCTTCGGCCAGGTCTCCAAGTGGGCCGCGCAGCAGGTCAACACCAACGGCCTCGACAACGCGTGGACCTACCCGCTGGGGCTCTCGACGCCCGCGGCCACGGTCGCGATGCAGGCGCGCCGCTACATGCACGAGTACGGCGCCACCTCGGCCGACTTCGGACGCGTCGCGGTCGCAGACCGCCGCCACGCCGCCACCAACCCCGCCGCGTTCTTCTACGGCAGGCCGATCACGCTCGAGGAGCACCAGGCCTCGCGGATGATCGCCGACCCGCTGCACCTGCTGGACTGCTGCCAGGAGTCCGACGGCGCGGTCGCGATCGTCGTCGTGTCGGCTGAGCGTGCCCGCGACCTCGCGCAGAAGCCGGCGTACATCGCCGCCGCGGCCCAGGGGAGCGGCCGCGACCAGTTCGTCATGACGTCCTACTACCGCGACGACATCGGCATCCCGGAGATCGGCGTCGTCGGCCGCGACCTGTGGCGGCAGTCAGGGCTGACCGCGCAGGACATGCCGATGGCGATCCTCTACGACCACTTCACGCCGTACGTCCTCATGCAGCTGGAGGAGCTCGGCTTCTGCGGCCGCGGCGAGGCGCCCTCGTTCATCGCCGACGGCGCCATCGAGATCGGGGGTCGGCTGCCGATCAACACCCACGGCGGCCAGCTCGGCGAGGCCTACATCCACGGCATGAACGGCATCGCCGAGGGCGTGCGCCAGATCCGCGGCACGTCGGTCAACCAGGTCCCCTCGCCCCAGCACGTGCTCGTGACGGCCGGGACCGGCGTACCGACCTCGGGGTTGATCCTGGCTAGCGAGCGCTGAGGATCGCGCTGACCTCGTCGTACGCCGGCCTGCCGAAGCAGACCAGCTGGACCTCGGTCAGCATGTCGCCCGCCTGCTCGAGCGCGGTCAGGGCGGCGTTCACCGACTCGGCCCTGCTCCAGCCGTAGACACCCGCGCCGATGAGGGAGCAGGCGACGGTCTTCGCGCCTACGGACTCGGCGACCTCGAAGCTGCGGCGGTACGCCGAGACCAGCAGCGCCGGGTCGTCCTGACCGCGATGGCGGTTCGGCCCGACGGCGTGGATCACCCACGTGCAGGGGAGGTCGCCGGCGGCGGTCGCGCCGGCGTCACCGGTGGCGAGGCCCTGCGGGAAGCGGCGACGGCAGTCCTCGAGGATCTTCGGTCCACCGGCCATGTGGATCGCACCGTCGACGCCACCGCCGCCACGCACCTTCGAGTTGGCGGCGTTGACGATCGCGTCGACGGCGAGCGTGGTGATGTCGCCCTAGACGGCGACGACGCGCGGGCCGGTCATGCGTCCATCGTGACGACGCCGTCGGCGACCCGCAACGTGCGCGTGGTGTGGACGGCGGCCAGCATTCGGCGATCGTGGGTGACCAGCAGCAGCGTGCCGGGGTAGTCGTCGAGGGCCTTCTCGAGCTGCTCGATCGCGGGCAGGTCGAGGTGGTTGGTCGGCTCGTCGAGGACGAGCAGGTTCACACCGCGCGACTGCAGCAGCGCGAGGCCCGCCCGCGTGCGCTCGCCGGGGCTGAGGCTGCTCGCCGGCCGGGTCACGTGGTCGGACTTCAGGCCGTACTTCGCCAGGAGCGTCCGGATGTCCTCCGGGGCCTGGTCCGGCACGTGCTGCTGGAACGCGTCGACGAGCGGTACGTCGCCCTCGAACAGCCGGCGTGCCTGGTCGACCTCGCCGACGACGACGCCCGGGCCGAGGTGAGCGGAGCCCTCGGCGAGCTCCACCCGTCCGAGCAGCGCGCCGAGCAACGTCGACTTGCCGGCGCCGTTGGGTCCGGTGATCGCGACCTTCTCCGCCCACCCGATCTCGAGGTCGACCGGTCCCAGCTGGAAGTCG
>DATFHM010000326.1:0-2329 GCA_035248385.1 Nocardioides sp.
GTCGATCGTCTGCGCCCTCCGCGCCTGCGCACCCCCGGCGAGCTGCGCCCGCTCGGCGGTGTAGTGCTCGATCAGCTGCTCGACCGCGTCGTCGATCCACTGCTCGGCCCGCAGCCACACGGCCAGCAGCGCCTCGTCGCGCCGCAGGCCCGGCGGGAGGACGGACGGCTCGGTGCGCTCCATCAGGTAGCGGAACACCGTCTTGTTGGCGACCCGGTAGACCTTGAGCAGCACGCTGATCTCCAGGTTGCGCCGGGCGATCGACAGCGCGAGCGCCACCGCGGCGGCCGGGAGGGTGAGCCGGTACTCGTCGGTCAGGCCGACCGCGAAGCTGCGCCACTGGGTGCGGGTGGAGGCGTGCAGCTCCTCGATGAGCGTCGGGTCGGCCGCGATCTCCGGGATCGCGGCGAGGATGTCGTCGTCGATGGCACGCACGAAGGTGTCGACCTCGCCCGGCTTCATCGCCGTCTCGGCGAACTCCTGCAGCCAGGTGGTGAGCGTCGGCGACGGTGTCGCTGCGTCGGTCATCGCACTCCTTTGGGGTCACCTCCAGGGGACGCTCGACCTTATGGCGTGCGTCACAAGCGGTCCACCGCGGGCCGCGAGCATGCTCGGAGCACCCCCCCAATCCCGGGTCGAGAGGAACGTCATGCAGGAGTTCGACCACGTCGTCGTCGGCAGCGGCTCGGCCGGAGCGGTGATCGCGAGCCGGCTCAGCGAGGATCCCGCGACCAGCGTGCTCCTGCTCGAGGCCGGCGGCCGCAGCCGCCCGAACCTGAACGTGCAGATCCCCGCGGCGTTCGCGAAGCAGTTCCACACCAAGATCGACTGGGACTACGAGTCCGAGCCCGAGCCGCACCTGGGCGGGCGCCGCATCTACCAGCCCCGCGGCAAGATGCTCGGCGGCACCAGCGGCATGAACGCGATGATCTACATCCGCGGCAACCGCGCCGACTACGACGGCTGGGCCAAGGCCGGCGCGACCGGGTGGTCCTACGACGAGGTCCTGCCGCTGTTCCGCCGGATGGAGACCAACAGCCGGGGAGCGAGCGAGTACCACGGCGGCTCCGGCCCGCAGTACGTCGAGGACGCGCCCGACCCGCGCGAGGGCTCGCGGCAGCTGGTCGAGGCGATGGCCGGGATCGGTCTCGGCCGCACCGAGGACTTCAACGGAGCCCAGCAGGAGGGCGCCTCGCTCTACCAGCGGTTCACGCGACGCGGCCAGCGCTGGACGACGTACGACGGCTACCTGGCGCCGCACCGCAGGCGGCCGAACCTGACGATCACCGCCGGTGCCCACGTGCACCGGGTGCTGGTCGAGAACGGCCGCGCCACGGGCGTTGTCGCCCGGATCGGCGGCCGGCTGCAGACGATCCGGGCGCGCAAGGAGGTGGTCCTCAGCGCCGGGGCGTACAACACCCCGCAGCTGCTGATGCTCTCCGGCATCGGGCCGGCCGACCACCTCGCCCAGCACGGCATCGCGACGGTGGTCGACAACCCGCACGTCGGCGCGCACCTGATGGACCACCCGATGTACCTGGTCAACTGGGACAGCAGCCACCCCGACAACCTCGGGTACGCCGAGAAGCCGGCCCAGCTCGTCAGCTACCTGCTGCGGCGCCGCGGGATGCTCACCTCCAACATCGGCGAGGCCGGGGCCTTCTTCCACACCAGCGTCGCCGACGACGCCCCCGCGATGCAGATGATCGGCGCCCCGGTCTACTTCTGGCAGCACGGCGCCGCCGAGTACGACGGCACCGCGATCGCCATCGGTCTCTCGCTGGTCGGCGCCCGCTCCGAGGGCTGGGTGCGTCTCGGATCCGCGGACCCCGAGGCCAAACCGCTCATCTGCAACAACTACTTCGCCGATGCTGGTGACATGCAGTCGATGGTCGAAGGGATCGAACGCGCCCGCGAGGTGCTCGCGTCCCGCACGATGCGCCCGTTCGCGAACCACGAGATCCACCCCGGCCCGGCGTACGGGACCAGCAGGGCGGACCTGGAGGAGGCGATCCGGCAGGGCGTGGAGCACACCTACCACCCCTCGTGCACGGCGCGGATCGGTGCCGAGGGCGACGGCGTCGTCGACGCCGCCCTGCGCGTGCACGGTGTCGCGGGCCTGCGGGTCGTCGACGCGTCGGTCATGCCGCGGGTCACCCACGGCAACACGCACGCCCCCACGATGCTGATCGGGGAGAAGGCCGCCGACCTGATCCGGAGCGGCGCCTGATGAAGACCCGCGCCGTGGTGCCTGCAGCCGTGCTGCTCCTCGCGGCGAGCGGTGCGGTGGCGCCCGCGCAGGCCCGCACGACCACGCTCTCGTGGCAGG
>DATFHM010000327.1:0-15242 GCA_035248385.1 Nocardioides sp.
CTACCTGAGCAGCGCTGAGATCCGGCGCCGCTTCCTCGCGCACTTCGAGGAGAACGGGCACACCGTCGTACCCTCGGCGTCGCTGCTGCTCGACGACCCGAACCTGCTGTTCGTCAACGCCGGCATGGTGCCCTTCAAGCCGTACTTCCTGGGTCAGGAGACCCCGCCGTACCCGCGCGCGACCAGCGTGCAGAAGTGCGTGCGGACCCTCGACATCGAGGAGGTCGGCAAGACCACCCGGCACGGCACGTTCTTCCAGATGAACGGCAACTTCTCCTTCGGCGACTACTTCAAGGAGGGGGCCATCGGCTACGCCTGGGACCTCATCACGAAGTCGCAGGACGACGGCGGTCTCGGGTTTCCCGAGGACAAGATCTGGGTCACGATCCTCCCCGAGGACACCGAGGCGCGCGACTACTGGCTGAAGGTGGGCGTGCCCGCCGACCGGATCCAGCCGCGCGGCCTGAAGGACAACTACTGGAACATGGGCGTCCCCGGCCCGGGCGGCCCCTGCAGCGAGATCTACATCGATCGCGGGCCGGAGTACGGCCCCGACGGCGGCCCGGACGCCGACGAGGACCGCTTCCTGGAGATCTGGAACCTGGTCTTCATGCAGGACGAGCTGTCCGCCGTCCGCGCCAAGGACGACTTCGACATCGCCGGCTCGCTGCCGAGCAAGAACATCGACACCGGCATGGGCCTGGAGCGGGTCGCGTACCTGCTGCAGGGCAAGCACAACATGTACGAGATCGACACCGTCTTCCCGGTGATCGAGCAGGCCGAGGCGCTCAGCGGCAAGAAGTACGGCGCCGACGCGATCGACGACGTCCGCTTCCGCGTCGTCGCCGACCACGTCCGCTCCGGCCTGATGCTGATCAACGACGGCGTGACGCCGGGCAACGAGGGCCGCGGCTACGTGCTGCGGCGCCTGCTGCGCCGGGCCGTGCGCAACATGCGCCTGCTGGGGTACGCCGACCCGGCGCTGCCCGAGCTGATGCCGGTCTCCCGCGACAAGATGGCCGAGACCTACCCCGAGCTGCGCACCGAGTGGGACCGGATCGCCCGGGTGGCGTTCGCCGAGGAGGAGGCGTTCCGCAAGACCCTCCAGGCCGGCACCCAGATCTTCGACCTGGCCGCCGGCGAGGTGAAGCAGTCCGGCGGGTCGACGATCACCGGCGAGAAGGCGTTCGCGCTGCACGACACCTACGGCTTCCCGATCGACCTGACCCTGGAGATGGCGGCCGAGGCGGACCTCGCCGTCGACGAGCCGGGCTTCCGGCAGCTGATGGCCGAGCAGCGCGAGCGGGCGAAGGCCGACGCGCGCGCCAAGAAGGGCCAGCACGCCGACACCACCGTCTACCGCGGCATCCTCGACGCCAACGGCCCGACCGAGTGGCTCGCCTACGAGACCCTCGAGACCGAGTCGAAGGTGCTCGCCGCGCTCAAGGAGGGCGCGCCGGTCGACGTCCTCCGCGAGGGCGAGATCGGCGAGCTCGTGCTCGACCGCACCCCGTTCTACGCCGAGTCCGGCGGCCAGGTGGCCGACGCCGGCGTGATCGAGCACGCCGGGGCCAAGCTCGAGGTGATCGACGTCCAGCGGCCGGTCCGCGGTCTCGTCGTGCACCAGGTCCGCGTCGTCGACGGCGAGCTGCCTGCCGCGGCCAGCGGCCTGCACGCCAAGGTCGACCCGGAGTGGCGCATCGGCGCCCGTCAGGCCCACTCGGGCACCCACGTCGTGCACGCGGCGCTGCGCGAGGTGCTCGGCCCCACCGCGCTGCAGTCCGGCTCCTACAACCGCCCCGGCTACCTCCGCCTCGACTTCGGCTGGACCCAGGCGCTGACCCCGGGTCAGCTGACCGAGCTCGAGGAGGTCTCCAACAACGCGCTGCGTGCCGACCTGCCGGTGGGCTGGCAGTACATGACGCTGTCCGAGGCCAAGGACTGGGGCGCGATCGCCCTGTTCGGCGAGACCTACGACGACACCAAGGTGCGCGTCGTCGAGATCGGCGGCCCCTGGTCGCGCGAGCTCTGCGGTGGCACCCACGTCGACCACTCCAGCCAGATCGGCACGATCGTGGTCACCGGTGAGGCCTCCGTCGGCTCGGGCAACCGCCGCATCGAGGCGTTCACGGGCGTCGAGGGCTTCCGCTACCTGGCGCGCGAGCGCGACGTGGTCGGCCAGCTCACCAGCCTGCTCAAGACCCAGCCCGGGGACCTCGTCGGCCGGGTCGAGGACCTCGTCGAGCGACTCCGGCAGAGCGAGAAGGAGATCGAGAAGATCCGCCTCGCCCAGCTGCTGGCCGGTGGCGCGGGCCTGGCCGACGCCGCGGTCGACGTGAAGGGCGTACGTCTCGTCGCGCAGCGGCTGGACGGTGCCGGTGGCGGTGACGTCCGCACGCTGGCCACCGACGTCCGCGCCCGGCTGCAGGGCGACGCCCCGGCGGCGGTCGTGCTGATCGGTGCGGCCGACGGCAAGGCGGCGATCGTGGCGGCGCTCAACGACGCGGCACAGGCGCGGGGGCTCTCGGCCGGCGAGCTGGTGCGGGTCGCGAGCCCGTTCCTGGACGGCAAGGGGGGCGGCAAGGCCGACATGGCCCAGGGTGGCGGCACCGACGTCTCCCGCATCGACGAGGCGCTCGCGGCGGTCACCGCGGCGGTCGCCGGAGCCTGACGGGTGCGCTTCGGCGTACGGCTGGGCGTCGATCCGGGTGAGGCCCGGATCGGCGTCGCGCGCAGCGACCCCAGCGGCATGCTGGCCACCCCCGTCGAGACAGTACGCCGGGGGAAGGGCGACCTGCGCCGGCTGGTGCGGATCGTGGCCGACGAGGGCGCGATCGAGGTGCTCGTCGGGCTCCCGCGCTCGCTGAACGGGCGCGAGACCGCCTCGACCGAGAAGGCCCGCGACCTCGCCGTCCGCCTCGCCGCGCGGATCGCGCCGGTGCCGGTGCGGCTGGTCGACGAGCGCCTCACCACCGTGAGTGCGGAGGCTATGCTGCGCGATCAGCGCAAGGGCGCCGATCGGCGGGCCGTGATCGACCAGGCCGCGGCGATGGTGATCCTGCAGCACGCACTCGACAGCGAGCGAGCCACCGGCAACCCGCCGGGAGAGCTCGTCGCCACCGATACCGAGGAGTCCGATGAGTGATCCGACCGGAGTCCCGGGCTTCCACGACGACGGACACCACGGCCACCACCACCATGCTCACCGTGCGTCGCGCCGGCGCCGCTCCGCGCCCGCGATCATCGCGCTCGTGGTCGTCGTGCTCGTCCTCGGTGGCGTCGTGTACGCCGGCGGCAGCTGGCTCAAGGGCCGGCTCGCCGGCGACCCCGACTACCCGGGGCCGGGCACCGGCCAGGTCAGCTTCACCATCGCCAAGGACGAGTCGATCCGGGAGATGGGCAACGCGCTGAAGCAGCTGGACGTCGTCAAGTCGTCCGACGCGTTCGTGTCCGCCGCGTCGCACAACGCCCAGGCGACCGGCATCCAGCCGGGCAGCTACCTGCTGAAGAAGCAGATGAAGGCGTCCGACGTCGTCGCGGTGCTGGTCGACCCGGCCAACCTCGACCAGAGCATCGTGACGATCCCCGAGGGCACGCGCACCGCCACGGTGATCGAGCTGATCGCGGAGCACTCGAAGATCTCGCGGGCCGCCCTGACGAAGGCGCTGCAGCAGCCGGGCCAGCTCGGGCTCCCGTCGTACGCGCACGGCGACCCGGAGGGCTACCTGTTCCCGGCGACGTACACGATCTCGCCGAAGGAGACGGCGACCGAGCTGCTCCGGGCAATGGTCACGAAGTTCAAGCAGGAGGCCGCCGCGATCGACCTGGTCGGCGCGGCGAAGGCGGTCAACCTGGACCCGGGCCAGGCGGTGGTGGTGGCCAGCATCCTCGAGTACGAGGCCAGCCGCGGCACGGACTACCCGAAGGTGGCACGCGCGATCTACAACCGGCTCAGGATCGGGATGGCCCTGCAGTCCGACGCGACGGTCTCCTACGCGAACGGGGTCACCGGCCAGGTCTGGACCACCTCCGCGGAGCGGGCCGTGCAGTCGGCGTACAACACCTACACGCACAAGGGGCTCCCGCCGGGCGCGATCGGCAACCCGGGCCTGGAGACGCTCAAGGCGGCGCTGCACCCCGCGAAGGGCCCGTGGCTGTACTGGGTCGTGGTCAACCTGCGGACCGGGGAGACGGTCTTCTCGACGACCTACGCCCAGCACCAGGCCGCGACCGAGCAGCTCAAGCAGTACTGCAAGACCTCCGACGCCTGCTGACATGCGCTGCGCGGTCATCGGCGATCCCATCGCCCACTCGCTGTCTCCGGTCCTGCACCGTGCGGGGTACGACGCCCTCGGCCTCACCGGCTGGGAGTACGACGCCGTGCAGGTCCCGGCCGGCGGCCTCGCCGCCTTCCTGGAGTCCGTCGGGGACGACGTCCGCGGGCTCTCGGTCACGGCGCCGCTCAAGCGCGAGGCGCTCGCCGCCGCGCACGGGGTGACCGACCGCGCCCGGCTCGCCGGCGGGGCCAACACCCTGGTCCGCGATGACATCCGCTGGGCGGCCGACAACACCGACCTCCCGGGCGCCGTGGCGGCGATCCGCGAGCGGTTCTCCGGCCCGCTGCGCGAGGGCGTGGTGCTCGGCGGGGGAGCGACCGCGGCGAGCACCGGCCTCGCGCTGATCGAGCTCGGCGTCGAGCGGCTCGCGCTGGCGGTCCGCGACCCCCGCCGGGCGGCGGAGACGATCAGTGCGCTGATGGCACACCCGGCCGCCCCGCGGATCGACGTCATCCACCTGACCGACGCCCGCGCCTCCGACATCGTGGTGTCGACAATCCCCGTCGCGGCCCAGTCGCCCGAGCTGGTCGCCCGCATGGCCGGCACGCCGGTGCTCTTCGAGGTCACGTACAACACCTGGCCCACGCCTCTCGCCGCGGCGGCGGGCGACGCCGGCGACGTCGTGGTGTCGGGGCTCGACCTCCTGGTCCACCAGGCCGTCCTCCAGTTCGGCATGTTCACGACCCAGCCCGGCCCGCTCGAGGCGATGCGGGCGGCGGGCGAGGCCGCGCTGGCGGCGCGTCAGTCCCGCTGACCCACCAGGCTCACCAGACCACGCCGCGATCCACCACGAGGTTCGCGCCGGTCACCGAGGCGGCGGCGTCCGAGGCCAGGTACAGCAGGTTCTCGGCGACCTCGATCGGCGGCATGAAGCCCGGCATGACCGACATGCTGCGGCCGACCAGGTTCCAGTCGGCGTCCTCGGGCAGACCGGCCGCGGCCGCCGCGATGAGCGGGGTGTCGATGCCGCCCGGGGAGACGCAGTTGACCCGCACGCCGTGCTTGCCCAGCTCGATGGACAGCGCCCGCATGCCCAGCACCAGCGCGGCCTTCGAGGCGCAGTACTGCACGTTGTAGGGCTGCGCCATCACGCCGGAGATCGACGCCACGGAGACGACATTGCCCTTGCTGGCGATGAGCGCCTCGGAGAAGTCCTGGGCCAGCATGAGCGGAGCGAGCGCGTTCACGTCGAAGTGGCGGCGCAGGTCGGCGGCCGTGATCGAGCCGACGGCCGCGAACTTCTGGATGCCGGCCACGTTGCACAGCACGTCAAGCCCGCCGTGCTCGGCGAGCACCTCGGAGACGAAGGCGCTGCGCTGTGCGTCGTCGGCCAGGTCGCAGGGGACCACCCCGACGGCGGACGCGACGTCGGTGGCGATCACGGTGGCGCCCTCGGCGCGGAACAGGTCGGCGACCACCTGGCCGAGACCGCCGGCCGCGCCGGTGACAACGATGCGACGGTCGGTGAAGCGCGGGCTGCGCGCGGGAGTGTCCATGCCGACTATGCTAGAACACGTTCTAGTTCGTGGAGTGGTGACGGAGGCGGCCCGGTGGAGAAGATCGACGTCCTGCTGTGGAGCGACGAGGCGGTCGGCGCCGCTGCCGCCCTCGACCTCCCCGGCCAGCGCGGTCTGCAGGTCTCGGCCGCGGCCGACCTGCCCGGCGCCACCCTGTTGATGGGGGACGGCCCGCGCCTGCGCGGCCTTGTGGAGCTCTGGGTCGAGTCGGTCGACGTCTGGCCGACTCTCGCGGAGCGGGTCGCCGGCGACGCCTATCTCGTCACCGAGTCGGTGCCGCAGCCGGTCGCCGCCGGCGAGCTGCTCACCCACCTGACCTGGTTCCCCAAGCCCGACCGGCTGACCGAGGAGGAGTTCTTCCACGGCTGGCACGTCGTGCACACGCCGTCGTCGGCCGAGCTGCACCCGCTGCGCCAGGGCTACGTCCGCGACGCCGTCGCCCGCACGCTCACCCCGGGCAGCCCGCCGGTCCGGGCGATCGTCAGCGAGTACTTCGCCGAGGACGTCTACCTCGACCCCGCCCGTCTCTTCGGGCCGCCCGAGACGCTCGAGCGCACGATGGCCGAGCTCCCGCTGTACGCCGACCACGCGTCCATCTCCAGCCGGCCGGTGCGCCCCCTTCGGTAGGTTGCCGCCATGGAGTGGCACCTCATCCCAGCGGCCGCGTGCGCCGCGATCGGTGCCGCGAGCGGCCTGCTGGTGCCGCGGATCATCGGCTCGACCCCCGAGCCGGAGCCGGACCCCGAGGAGAAGCCCGGGGAGTACCCGGACAAGATCCCGTACGCCGAGCTGGCCGCTCGTCCGCGGCTGACGGTCGGCTCCGTGGTGGCCGGCGGCCTCGCGGGTGCCGCGCTGGGCGTCGTGCTCGGCTGGAGCTGGGCGCTGCCCTGGCTGCTGGTGCTGCTGCCCGTCGGCACCGCCCTCGCCGTCATCGACTACGTGACCTGGTACCTGCCCTCGCGCATCATCCGGCCGGCGTACGCCGTGGTCGGGGTGCTCGTCCTCGTCGCGAGCGCTGCCCGCCCCGACTGGCGCTACGCCGCCGCGTCGGCGCTCGGCTTCGTGCTGATCGGCGGCTACTACGGGATCCTGCGCTTCATCAGTCCCCGGATGATGGCCGGGGGCGACGTACGCCTCGGTGCGCTGCTGGGCCTGGCGCTGGGCCCGTTCGGCGTCATGACGCTGCTGCTGTCGGTGCTGCTGGCGGCCGTCTCGATGCTCGTCGCCCTGCCCGCCATGCGGCTGCTCGGCAACACCGTGAAGCGCGAGGAGGGCGTCCTCGGAGGCCTCGGCAGGCGGCACCTGCCCTTCGGCCCGTTCCTCATCGTCGGCGCGCTGCTGGCGGTGCTGCTCGGACAGGTCCTCGTCCTCGGGTGACCCCATGGGAGGATTGCTCCCATGTTGCGCTGGTTGACCGCGGGGGAGTCGCACGGCCCCTCTCTGGTCGCGATCCTCGAGGGGCTGCCCGCCCACGTCGAGGTCACGACCTCTGACATCGCCGACTCCCTCGCCCGCCGCCGCCTGGGCTACGGCCGCGGCGCGCGGATGAAGTTCGAGCAGGACGAGGTCACGATCACCGGCGGCGTCCGGCACGGGGAGACCCAGGGCGGTCCGGTCGCGATCCAGATCGGCAACACCGAGTGGCCGCGCTGGGAGAAGGTCATGGCGGCCGACCCGGTCGACGCCGACGAGCTCGCCGCGATGGCGCGCAACGCCCCGCTGACCCGCCCGCGTCCGGGTCACGCCGACCTGGCCGGGATGCAGAAGTACGACTTCGAGGACGCCCGCCCGCTGCTCGAGCGCGCCTCCGCGC
The DNA here is from genome assembly GCA_035248385.1 of Nocardioides sp. Taxonomy (GTDB): domain Bacteria; phylum Actinomycetota; class Actinomycetes; order Propionibacteriales; family Nocardioidaceae; genus Nocardioides. The sequence continues at coordinate 7,668 of DATFHM010000327.1, forward strand.
GCGAGACCGCGGCCCGTGTCGCCCTCGGCCGGGTCGCGAGCAACTTCCTCGAGCAGGCCACCGGCGCCCGCATCGTCTCCCACGTCCTGGAGATCGGCGGTGTCCGTACGCCGGGCGCCGCTCTGCCGACCCCCGACGACGTCGCGCGGCTCGACGAGGACCCGGTCCGCTGCCTCGACCCCGACGGCTCCAAGCTGATGGTCGAGCGGATCGACCTGGCCCACAAGGAGGGCGACACCCTCGGCGGCGTCGTCGAGGTCGTCGTCTACGGCCTGCCGCCGGGCCTCGGGTCGCACGTGCACTGGGACCGCCGTCTCGACGCGCGCCTGGCCGGCGCGCTGATGGGCATCCAGGCGATCAAGGGCGTCGAGGTCGGCGACGGCTTCGAGCTCGCGGCGACCCCGGGCAGCCAGGCGCACGACGAGATCGTCCTCGAGGGCGGGGCGATCCGGCGTACTTCCGGACGCTCGGGCGGCACCGAGGGCGGCATGACGACCGGCGAGGTCCTCCGCGTCCGCGCGGCCATGAAGCCGATCGCCACCGTCCCGCGCGCGCTGCGCACGATCGACGTGGCCACCGGCGAGGAGGCCGTCGCGCACCACCAGCGCTCCGACGTCTGCGCGGTTCCCGCGGCCGGCATCGTCGCCGAGGCGATGGTCGCGCTCGTGCTCGCCGACGCCGTCACCGAGAAGTTCGGCGGTGACTCGATCGGCGAGACGCGTCGCAACGTGCAGTCCTACCTCGACAACCTGCGCTACCGGTGACCGCTCCGCGCGTGGTCCTCGTGGGGCCGATGGGTGCCGGCAAGACCACGGTGGCCCGGATCCTCGGCCGCCGCTGGGACGTCGCGATCCGCGACACCGACGCCGACGTCGAGCGGCTCGCCGGCAAGACCGTCCAGGACATGTTCGTCGAGGACGGCGAGGCGGCGTTCCGCGCGCTCGAAGCGTCGGCCGTCGCGACCGCGCTCGCGGAGCACGACGGCGTGCTCAGCCTCGGCGGTGGGGCCGTGCTCGACCCGGCCACCCGGGAGCGCCTCGACGGCCACACCGTCGTGTTCCTGCGGGTCGGCCTCGCGGACGCCGTGAAGCGGGTCGGTCTCGCCGAGAGCAGGCCGATCCTCAACCAGGCCGTCGGCGGTGTCCGCACCCGGATCAAGTCGCTGCTCGACGAGCGCGCCCCGATCTACGAGGCGGTCGCGACGATCACCGTCGACACCGACGGCCGCAGCCCCGACGACGTCGCCGGCGAGATCATCGCCCGGCTGGAGGAGACCCGATGAGCGACCAGGCCCTGCACGTGGGCGGCGCGTCGCCGTACGACGTGGTGATCGGCCGCGGCATCGCCGGCCGGCTGCCGGGCATCCTCGGTGACGGGGTCCAGCGGGTCGCCTTCCTGTACGCCGCCGAGCTGGCCGAGCTCGCCGAGCCGGTCCTCGGCGTCCTCCGGGCCGAGTACGACGTGCTCGCGCTCGGCCTTCCGAGCGGCGAGCAGGCCAAGACCGCCCCCGTGGTCGAGGAGTGCTGGGACGCGCTGGGGGAGTCGGGCTTCACCCGCTCCGACGCGGTCGTGACCTTCGGCGGCGGCGCGACCACCGACGTCGGCGGCTTCGTCGCCGCGTCCTGGCTGCGCGGGGTGAAGGTCGTGCACGTGCCGACCACCCTGCTCGCCATGGTCGACGCGGCGGTCGGCGGCAAGACCGGCATCAACACGGCCGCCGGCAAGAACCTCGTCGGCGCGTTCCACGAGCCGGCCGGTGTCCTGGTCGACCTCGACACGCTGCTCTCCCTGCCGCGCGAGGAGCTCGTCGCCGGCATGGGCGAGGTCGTCAAGTGCGGCTTCATCGCCGACCCGGAGATCCTGCGCCTGGTCGAGGCCGACCCGGCCGCGGCGACCGATCCGGCGGGCGAGGTGCTGCCCGAGCTGGTGCGGCGTGCGATCCAGGTCAAGATCGACGTCGTCGTCGCGGACCTCAAGGAGACCGGCGGCGCCGACGGGCACCCGGGTCGCGAGGTCCTCAACTACGGCCACACGATGGCGCACGCGATCGAGCGGGCCGAGGGCTTCACCATGCGGCACGGCGAGGCGGTCGCCATCGGCTGCTGCTACGTGGCCGAGCTGGCGCGGCGTACCGGCCACATCGACGACGCCCTCGCCGCCCGGCACGCCGCCGCGTTCGGCAGCGTCGGGCTGCCCACCACCTACGACAACGCCGACTTCGACACCCTGCTCGCGGCGATGCGGGTCGACAAGAAGTCGCGCGGCAACACCCTGCGGTTCGTGGTGCTCGACGAGCTCGCGAAGCCGGTGGTCCTCACGGGTCCCGCGGAGGACGACCTGCGCGCGGCGTACGACGTGATGACGGGAGCGACCCGATGACCAAGGTGCTCGTCCTCAACGGCCCGAACCTCGGCCGCCTCGGCAAGCGGCAGCCGGAGATCTACGGCTCGACGACGTACGCCGAGCTGGCCCACCTCTGCGTGCAGTGGGGGGCGGACCTCGGGCTCGAGGTCGAGGTGCGCCAGACCAACCACGAGGGCGAGCTGCTCGACTGGCTCAACGCCGCGGCCGACGACGGCAACCCGGTGGTCCTCAACGCGGCCGCCTGGACCCACTACTCGCTCGCCCTGTACGACGCGTGTGCCCAGCTGACCGCGCCGCTCGTCGAGGTGCACATCTCCGAGCCCAAGCAGCGCCCCGAGGAGTTCCGCCACACCTCGTACGTCGAGCCGCACGCGATCGCCACGATCAGCGGCCACGGCATCGAGGGCTACCGGCTCGCCCTCGCCGAGCTCACGCAGGCGTAGCTGCGGGGCGCGGCTCGGCCGTTCGCCGCAGCCGCCCGATCGCGCGGTGCCGCGCCACCCGCACCGCGGTCACCGACATGTCGAGGGCCGCCGCAGTCTGCTGCGCGTCGAGCCCGGCGACCTCCATCGCGGCGATCACGTCCGCCTCGCGCGGGGACAGCGTCGCGAGCTGGCGGCGTACCCAGTCGCTCGCGGCGACCGACTCGGCGAGGCCGTCGACGACTCCCCACGCCTCAGGGTGCTCGCTGTTGTCGGTGGGGTCGGTCCTCCGGCGCTCGCTGCGCCGGCGGGCGTTGAGGGAGACGTTGCGCGCAATGCCGAACAGCCATCCGGCGAACGCGTCGCGATCGCCCGTGAAGTCGGCGATGGACTGCGCCGCGACCAGCCAGGTCTCGGAGACGATGTCCTCCGGTGCGACGGCCACGTCGCGGCTCGGACGGCTGCGCAACCACACCAGCAGACGCCCGGTCGTGGCTTCGTACAGCTCACTCCAGGCGTCCGCTTCTCCGCTCCTCGCGCGTTCGACGAGGTCGTCGCGGGTCGTCACGCCCCGTCCTGGCCTCCGCTGGTCCCGAGCGCTCCGGTCGTGGTGATGGTGAGGGGAGACGGCGTGCTCGTGGCGTCGCCACCCCCGTCGTGACCGCCGCCGCTGGTGCCGCCGCCACCGCCGGACGTGCCGCCGGAGTCGTGGCCCCCTCCGCCGCTGGTGGCCGTGGCGGTCGGGGTGCTGCGGCCGCTGGTGTCGTCGCTGCCGCCGCCGGACCCGCCGGATCCGCCGCTGGTGCCGTTGTCACCACCGCCACCGCTGCTGCCGCCGTCGGTGCTGGTGTCGTCGCCACCGGAGGAGCCGCTCGTGCCGTCGTCGCCGCCGCGGCTCCCGTGGTCGTCGCTTCCGTTGTCCTCGGAGCCCTGGCCGCGGCCCTCTCCGGACGTCGAGCCGTGGCCGGAGTCGTCGGACCGGGCGGTCCGGTCCTCGGTCGCCTCGTCGGTCGCGGTGTCCTCGGACTCGGGGCCGTCGGCGCTGGGCGACGGGACCATGCTCACCGGCGGGGTGGGGCTCGGCTGGTTCGGGGAGTGGTCGCCGTCGATGTGCGACGCCGCGAAGGCACCGGCGCCGGTCACGGCGATCACGGTGCCGGCGGCAGCCAGGCCGACGACCCAGCGCGGCTTCGCCGCGGCGGCGGCCGGCACCGAGGCTGCTGCCAGCAGGCCGAGCTGCTCGGAGAACGCCGGGTCGGCGGGCGTCTCCGGGAAGGGCACCGTGAGGTCGAGCTCGGGTTTGGTCATCGCACTTCCTGTTGCCGGGTTGGCCCGCTCAGCGTAGCGCCGGAGAGCGGGCCCACCCCCGTCTTCTGGATCGATCGGTCCTCGTGGACCGATCAGTTGTCGCCGCCGCCGTGGTGGCCACCGTCATCGGTCGCGTCGTCGGTCGGCGAGGCGGTCTCGGACTGGTCGTCGCCGCCGGGGCCCCGGTTGTCACCCTCGGTCTCGGTGGCCTCGGGGGTCTCCGGAGCCTCGGACTCGTTCTCGTCGCCCTGGTTGTCGTCGTCGCCCTGGTTGTCGTCACCCTGGTTGTTGTCACCGTGGTGGTCGCCGTGGTGGTCGCCCTCGCCCTGGTTGTCGTCGCCCTGGTCGTCGGTGGCGTCCTCGGACGGGTCGTCGGACTCGGGGGCCTCCGGGGCGTCGGTCTCGGTCTCGGTGGCCTCCGGCGTCTCGGGGGCCTCGGTCTCCGGGGTCTCGGTGGCGTCCGGGGTCTCGCTGGCGTCCGGAGCGTCGGTCGGGTCGACCTGCGAGCTGTGGTCGGAGGAGGTGGCGGCCTGGACGGCGTACGCGCCGCCGAACGTGCCGAGGACGAGGGCCGTCGATCCGGCCGCGATCTGGAACGGGTTGAGCTTGCGCATGGAGACTCCTTGGGGAGAAGGAACTGGGGTGTCGGGCACCGTGCTGACGTGCCCGTTCACTCCGCTCATGTCGCGGCCCGGCACGGGCATTACATGCGTTTCGCGCGGGCGTCGTGAGACCGTTCCGGGGCGCCTGCTCGCCGGTTTCAGAACTCACGGTGGCGCCGACTAGACTCGGGCGCCGCTCGGTACGCCGAGCAACCAGACCTTACGCACGCGGGCGCGCCCGCGTCGTACATCTTTGACACACGGACATCGGCAGGGGCGAGAGACGCGCATGGCAACCACGAACGACCTCAAGAACGGCATGGTCCTCAACATCGACGGCCAGCTCTGGACCGTGGTGGAGTTCCAGCACGTGAAGCCCGGCAAGGGTCCGGCCTTCGTCCGCACCAAGCTGAAGAACGTCGAGTCGGGCAAGAACGTCGACAAGACCTTCAACGCCGGCACCAAGGTCGAGACCGCCACGGTCGACAAGCGCACCTGGCAGTACCTCTACAACGACGGCCAGAACTACGTGTTCATGGACGGTGGCACCTTCGAGCAGCTCGAGGTCGAGCCGGCGATCGTCGGCGACGCCGCGAACTTCATGCTCGAGAACACCGACGTCATCATCGCGATGAACGAGGGCCGCGTCCTCTTCATCGAGCTCCCCGCGTCGGTCGAGCTCACCATCACCTACACCGAGCCCGGCGTCATGGGTGACTCGGCCACCGGTCGCACCAAGCCGGCCACCCTCGAGACGGGTGCCGAGATCCAGGTCCCGCTGTTCATCGAGAACGGCGAGAAGATCAAGGTCGACACCCGCGACGGCGGTTCCTACCTGTCCCGTGTGAAGGGCTGATGTCCGCCCGGAGCAAGGCGCGCAAGCGCGCGCTCGACGTCCTGTACTCCGCCGACATGCGCGGCGAGACGGGCGTCGAGGCGTTCGCCCGGGTGTCGGCCGAGACCGAGCCGCCGAGCAACCCGTACACCGAGGAGCTCGTGCGCGGTGTCACCGAGCACCAGGAGCGCATCGACGAGGTGCTCGAGGAGTACGCCGAGGGCTGGACCCTCGCGCGGATGCCCGCCGTCGACCGCAACGTCCTGCGGATCGGCGCCTTCGAGATCCTCTTCTCCGAGGACATCCCCGACCCCGTCGCGGTGAGCGAGGCGCTGGCGCTGGTGACCGAGCTGTCCACCGACGAGTCGCCGTCGTTCGTCAACGGCGTGCTGGGCGCGATCGTGCGCTACAAGGAAGCCCTCATCTGAGGGTGTCCCTCTGACCACGACCTCCGTAGGGTCGGTCCCATGACCGACTCCACGGAGGTTGATGTCGTTGTCGTCGGGCTCGGGCCCGGCGGAGAGCACGCCGCGGCGGAGCTCGCGAGCGCCGGGCTTGAGGTGGTGGGCGTCGACCGCCGCCTCGTCGGCGGCGAGTGTCCGTACTTCGGGTGCATCCCGTCGAAGATGATCGTCCGGGCGGCCGGTCTCGTCGCCGAGGCGCGCAGGATCCCGGGCATGGCCGGCACCGTCGAGGTGCTGCCGAGCTGGGAGCCCGTGGCGCGCCGGATCCGCGACGAGGCCACCGACGACTGGGACGACACCGTCGCCGTCGAGCGACTCGAGAAGACCGGTGCCCGCTTCGTCCGCGGCACGGGACGCCTCACCGGACCCCGTGCCGTCCGGGTCGACACCGCCGACGGGCCGGTCGAGCTCACCGCACGGCGCGGCATCGTGCTCAACACCGGCACCGAGCCGGCGGTGCCGCCGATCGACGGGCTGGCCGACACGCCGTACTGGACGAACCGGGACGCCGTGCGCGTCACCCAGCTGCCCGCGAGCCTGGTGGTGCTGGGCGGGGGAGCGATCGGCTGCGAGCTCGCGCAGGCGTTCGCCCGGTTCGGCGTACCGGTCACGGTGGTGGAGGCCGGCGAGCGCATCCTCGGCCCGGAGGAGCCGGAGGCGTCCTCGATCGTCGCGGCCGCCATGGAGGCCGACGGCGTCACGGTCCTGACCGGCGTCGGCGTCTCGGCGGTCCGGTACGACGACGGCTTCGAGCTCACCCTCGCCGACGGTACGTCGGTCAGCTCGGCCGAGCTGCTCGTCGCGGCCGGCCGCAGCACGAACCTGCGCGACATCGGCCTCGAGACCGTCGGCCTCGATCCCGCGGCGCGGACCCTCGACCCGGACGAGCAGATGCGCGTCGCCGAGGGGCTGTGGGCGATCGGCGACATCACCGGCAAGGGCGCGTTCACGCACGTGTCGATGTACCAGGCGGGCGTGGCGATCCGATCGATCCTCGGCCAGGACGGCCCGTGGGCCGACTACCGTGCGGTCGGCCGGGCCACCTTCACCGACCCGGAGGTCGGCTCGGTCGGCATGACCGAGACCCAGGCGCGCTCGGCGGGGCTCGACGTGCAGGTCGGCCTCGCCGACCTGGGCTCATCCAGCCGCGGCTGGCTGCACGGCCCCGGTGGCGCGGGCGTGGTCAAGCTGGTCGCCGACGCGGGCCGCGGTGTCCTCGTCGGCGGCACCACCGTCGGGCCGTCCGGAGGGGACGTCCTCGGCTGGGTGGCCACCGCGGTGCACGCGCAGGTCCCGATCGCGACGTTGCGCACGATGCACTTCGCCTACCCGACCTTCCACCGGGCGATCGAGACGGCGCTGGCGGATCTCGGCTGACGTCTCGGCTGAGATCTCGGCTGAGCCGGCGGTTGAGCGGGCGCGCGCTCGGGTAGGTTGAGCTCGCCGTACAACCTGCTCGGAGGTGGTGCCCGGTGAGTCATCCCGTCGACCCTGTCGGTCCGGACCCGATGTCCGGACTCGGTCCTCGTCCCGCTGTGCCGCCCCCGGTGGGGCCGCCGCCGACGTACCCACCCGCGGCG
>DATFHM010000328.1:0-4547 GCA_035248385.1 Nocardioides sp.
CTGGAGCAGGCCGTCGCGGCCGGTGCGACACACGTACGCGTCGGGTCCGCGGTCCTCGGATCGAGGCCCTCGGTCCAGTAATGTCCCCAACACGACCACTGGTCCCGGAGGGGGCCGAGATTCGGAGGCAAGTGCCATGAGTGGTGTGATGCGCAGGATGGGTGAGTACCTCGGCCTGCTCGAGGACACCAGCTACGACGAGTACGACGAGTACGACCGCGCAGAAGCGGTCGGCGAGTCGCGTCCGGCCCGGCCCGCCGCACGTCCGGTGCGCAGCGCCTCGGTGGCCGACATCAGCGAGCGTCGTCGTACGCCCGCGCCGGCTCCCGCAGCCGCGCAGTCGGTCGTCGCCGAGCTCTCCCGGATCACCACCCTGCACCCGCGCACCTACAACGAGGCGCGCGCCGTGGGGGAGTCCTACCGTGACGGCACCCCGGTCATCATGAACCTCTCCGAGATGGACGACACCGACGCCAAGCGTCTCGTCGACTTCGCCGCGGGCCTCATCTTCGCCACCCGCGGCAGCATCGAGCGCGTCACCAACAAGGTGTTCCTGCTCTCCCCGCCGAACGTGTCGGTGGCCGCCGAGGACAAGCAGCGCATCGCCGACGGCGGCTTCTTCAACCAGAGCTGATTGGTTTGGCGCGAGCGCGTCGCCCCTGATCGGCGCATCCCGGGGTTCACCCGCGCCCTCGCTCCGCTCGGTTGCGGCTGAACCCCGGCTCTGCACCGGGGGCGCCACGCTGCCGCGCTCGCAGTTGACTCCCGTAGGGCCTACCTTTGCGTGGCGGCAAGCCATCGCGAGGCCAGCGAGAGATCGCTTCCCGACCGCTCTCTAGGATGGTGCCGTGACTGTGGTGGGGGAGATCATCGAGGCGGTGCTGTTCGTCTTCATCGGGCTGCTCTGGATCCGGTTCGTCACCGGTTGGGTGCTGAACTTCGCCCGCTCCTGGGAACCCCGCGGTGTCCTGCTGGTCCTGCTCGAGAGCGCCTACACCGCCACGGACCCGCCGATCAACGGACTGCGGCGCGTCATCAAGCCGCTCCGGATCGGCAATTTCTACCTGGACATCAGCTTTCTGCTCGTGCTGATTCTCGCCTACGTCGCGCTGAACCTGAACCGCAACCTGCTGCTCTACTGAGGCTCCCCGGAGGTTCAGCGGCGTCTGTCACGTCGTGACGACTGCCGATACTCATGTGACAGGCGCTAAGGTGCGGGACGACAGTCTTTCCGAGGAATCGAAGATAGGTGAGGTCATGCCGCTGACGCCCGAGGACGTGAGCAACAAGCGCTTTACGCCGGTCCGGCTCCGCGAGGGCTACGACATGGGCGAGGTCGACCAGTTCCTCGATGAGGTCGAGGCCGAGCTCGCTCGGTTGACCCAGGAGAACGACGACCTGCGCGCGAAGCTCGCTGCGGCCCAGTCGGGCGGATCCGGGACGGCCGGTGGGTTCGAGTCCTACAACGCGCCGACCCAGGTGACCCCCGCGCAGCCCGAGCCGCCCGTCGTGGCCCCCGTGGCCGAGGAGCCCGAGCCGGAGCCCGTCGCGGCCCCGGTCGTGGCCGCCCCCGCTCCGGCCGCCACCGGTGGCGTGGAGACGATCCGCGTGGAGACGGTCCCCGAGGCGTCCAACGCCGCGGCCCGCCTGCTCGAGATCGCGACCCGCAACGCCGACGAGCTCGTCGAGGAGGCCAAGGCCGAGGCCGACCGTCTCGTCGGTGAGGCCAAGGGCAAGGCCGAGCGCCTCGAGAACGAGGCGAAGGGCAAGGCCGACCGGCTCGAGGCCGACGCCCGCACCCGCGCCGAGATGCTCGACGGCGAGACCGCGGAGCGTCGTACCCAGCTGTTCGGCGACCTCGAGAAGGAGCGCGACAAGCTCAGCGCCGAGGTCGAGAACCTCCGGTCGTTCGAGCGCGAGTACCGCTCCCGCCTCAAGAGCTACTTCACCCAGCAGCTCGACGCTCTCCAGGTCCCGGGCGACACCGTCGCCCCGGCCTCGGACGAGTCGCCGGCTCCGAAGCGGCTCCGCTCGATCCTGGGCGAGGAGAACGCCTGAGTCGTTCCGACTCGCTCGACGCGTACGCCGGCCGGTTCCCGCTCTGGGGACCGGCCGGTGCGGCGTCTTGGCGCCGCTCCACCTAACCGTTACCCTCCCGAGCAGCCCGTCGGCTGCCGCTGATGGTCCGCCGCTTACGAGGAGAGCTGGGCATGGCCCGAAGCACCAAGAAGTCGTTGGCCGGTACGGCCGCGTCCGCAGCCCGCCGGATGATCCGGCCGAAGGCCAAGCCCGCCGAGGCGGCGCCGGCGAAGAAGACCGCCACGAAGGCGGCCGCAGCGCCGGCGAAGAAGGCGGCCCCCGCGAAGAAGGCGGCCCCCGCGAAGAAGGCGGCCCCGGCCAAGAAGGCGGCCCCGGCCAAGGCGGCTCCGGCGAAGAAGGCCGCTCCGGCGAAGAAGGCCGCTCCGGCCAAGAAGGCGGCCCCGGCGAAGAAGGCGGCCCCGGCGAAGAAGGCGGCCCCGGCGAAGAAGGCGGCCCCGGCCAAGAAGGCGGCCCCGGCCAAGAAGGCCGCTCCGGCCAAGAAGGCGGCACCCGCCAAGCCGGCTCCCGCCAAGAAGGCGGCTCCCGCTAAGAAGGCGGCCCCGGCCAAGAAGGCCGCGCCCGCCACCAAGGCGGCCCCGGCCACCAAGACGACTCCCGCGACGAAGACGGCGGCCCCGGCGAAGAAGGCCGCCCCGACCAAGAAGGCAGCACCTGTGAAGAAGGCGGTCGCCGCCAAGAAGGCCGCTCCGGGCAGCCTCGTCGTCCTCGAGGGCGAGGAGGCCTGGTCGAAGGCCGAGCTCGACGAGGTGCTGGCCGAGCTGCACGAGCAGCGCCGGCACAGCGAAGAGGTCCTCGCCGCCCAGGAGGCCGACCTCAGCGGCCTGCTGCACGACGCGGGCGACGGTGCGGGTCAGGACCAGGCCGACGTCGGCGCGACGAGCTTCGAGCGCGACCACGAGCTCACCGTGGTCAACCACGAGCGGGAGAAGCTGGCCCAGATCGACCGCGCCCTGGCGCGCATCGACAACGGCACCTACGGCGTCTGCGAGTCGTGCGGCAACCCCATCGGCAAGAACCGGCTCATGGTCTTCCCGCGCGCGACGCTGTGCCTGACCTGCAAGCAGCGCGAGGAGCGCCGCTGACGTCGCGAACCTCCACGCCGTGACGGCCGAAGTGGGCTGACGCTTTCGGCCGAGGCCGTGCGGTGTGGGAAACTTGCGCCGCTATGGAAGCCGCACCGGGAACGTCACTCGACCCTTCGGCCACTGCTCGTTCCCGGGGCCGCGCGCTCCGGCTCTTCGTGGTCGTCGCCGTCCTCTGGTACGTCGCCGACCAGGTCACCAAGCACCTCGCGGTCGTGAACCTCGCCGACGGGGAGCCCCGCCACTTCATCGGGACGCTGCTCCAGCTGCGGCTGCTGCACAACCCGGGCGCCGCCTTCAGCATGGGCACCGGCGCGACTGTCGTGCTCAGCTGCCTGGCGATCGCCGCCACCGTGGTCGTGCTGTGGTTCAGCCGACGGCTCGTCGACCCGGTCTGGGCGGTCGCGTTCGGTCTGCTGCTCGCCGGCATCGACGGCAACCTCACCGACCGGCTGTTCCGCGATCCCGCGCCGTTGCGCGGGCAGGTGGTGGACTTCCTCGAGCTGCCGCACTGGCCGGTCTTCAACGTGGCCGACATCGGCATCAACGTGGGGGCGGCCCTGCTGCTCCTTCAGATCCTGCGGGGCATCCAGATCGACGGGCGTCGCGCCGGCACGGAGAAGAACGCATGAGCGTCGACCAGCGCAGCCTCCGCGTGCCCGACAGCCTCGAGGGCGAGCGGATCGACGTCGCCATGGCCCAGCTGTTCGGCTTCTCGCGCACCCGCGCCGCCGAGCTGATCGCCGACGGCCGGGTCGTCCTGGACGGCGCGTCCGTCAGCACCAAGAGCGAGCGCGTCCTCGCCGGTGCGACCCTGGACGTCGAGATCCCGCAGGTCACCGATCCGCTGGAGATCGTCCCCGAGGTCGTCGAGGGCATCAAGATCATCCACGACGACGACGCCATCGTCGTGATCGACAAGCCGGTCGGCGTCGCCGTCCACCCGAGCCCGGGCTGGCGTGGTCCGACGGTGGTCGGCCACCTCGCGGCGGCGGGCTTCCGCATCTCCACCAGCGGCGCCAAGGAGCGCGAGGGCATCGTCCAGCGCCTCGACGTGGGTACGTCGGGCGTGATGGTCATCGCGAAGTCGGAGCACGCCTACTCGGTGCTCAAGAACGCCTTCCGGCACCGCACCGTCGACAAGACCTACCACGCGCTGGTCCAGGGCCACCCGGACCCGCTCGAGGGCACCGTGGACGCGCCGATCGGCCGGCACCCGAAGTTCGACTACAAGTTCGCCGTCATGGACGACGGCCGGCACAGCGTGACGCACTACGAGACGCTCGAGGCGCACCGCTTCGCCAGCCTGCTGGAGATCCACCTCGAGACCGGCCGCACCCACCAGATCCGGGTGCACATGAGCGC
>DATFHM010000329.1:0-12226 GCA_035248385.1 Nocardioides sp.
CGGCTTCATCGGCTTCTCGATGGGCGGGTACGGCGCCCTCCACTTCGGCATCCAGCTCGGCGCCTCCCGCGTGGCGGCCGTGTGCGCGTTGAGCCCGGCGATCTGGCCGTCGTACGCCGCCACGACACCCGGCTCCTTCGACGACCAGGCCGACTTCGACGCCAACACGGTCTTCGGCCGCCAGCAGGCCCTCGACGGGATCCCGGTCCGCATCGACTGCGGCGACAGCGACCCCTTCTACTCCAACGTCAAGGACTTCCGCGAGGGCTTCACGACCCAGCCCGCCGGCGGCTTCGCCCTGGGCGCCCACAACTCCAAGTACTGGCGGCGGGTCCTGCCGCCGCACATCGCCTTGCTGGGCACCTCCCTCGCCACCTGATCCACGCCTGCCGGCCTGCGGGCTCGGTGAAGGCGTGGCGGGGTTGGTGATTGGGGCGGGGGTGTCACCGGACGCTCCCGAGGCTCTGCCTGCCGGGGCGAGAGTGGGGTCCCCGCCCGGCAAAGCATTTGTTCTGAGTCGCTGACTCCTGCACGTTTGCCGGGCACCCCAATCGCCCCGCCAGGCAGACCTCGTCCGCGCCCGGCGCCACCCCCACCCCGCTCGGGTCGGTGTGGGTCAGTGCCAGTAGAGCTCGCCGATGATCCGACCGCTGTCGGTGGTGATGGGTTCGGCCTCGCGGGTGCCGCGTGGGGTGACGACTCTGCATAGGCCGTGGGGTGTGGTCCAGCGGTAGGCACCGAGCCCGATCTGTTCTACCTGCCAGCCGGGGTCGTGGGTCTTGATGCGGTGGTGGAGTCTCGTGAGGGGTGCGTGGTTGCGGTCGCTTGTCTGGCCGGGTGGACCGAGCGGGTCGAACGGGGCCACGTGGTCGTGATCCAGCCGCCTGCTCGTTGAGGCGGAGTGCGGGAAGGTGTCGCCGCCGGCCCGGAGGACACCGCGGGTCCGCATCCGGGTGGGTGCTCGTAGGCGTGGGCGGTCTGGACGGCGTTGAGGTCCAGCACCGGTTGCAGCCGGACGTTCCTGAGTCCGAGCAGGGTGGTGACCTGCTGCAGGAGCAGCGGTCCGAGGTCCTCACACCGCGCGACACCCGCGTCCCTCAGCGTCGCGGCGGTGACGTGGAAGTACAGAACCGCGTCACGACGCGGCTTCTCCGGCAGCGCTGGAGCGTCGGGGCCGTGCAGCAACCGCAGAACCGCGGCCGGGTCGGCCATCAGGGCGAGGGCTTGGGCGCGGAGCTGGTCCCGTGTGGGCTGCTCGGCGTTGGGGTCGAGGTTGGTGGCGAGCTTGTCGGCGAGGTCGTCGAGGAAGCAATCGATCTCGACCAGGTCGGCGATCGGGAGCTGGGCGGCGAGCCTTCCGGTGGCGGGTTCGCAGGCTCCTGCTTCACCGCCGAGGCGGTCGCCGGTACGGGGCCGGGAGCGCCAGACCCCGGTCCGGGTCTGGTCTTGCTTGATGCGGCGACGGTGGGCCTCGAGGTCGGCTTCGATCACCTTCGCTTCGGCGACCTGGAGCAGCTTCCCGGCGGGGAGCTGCCACGCTGCGGCGACCGCGGTGTCGACCAGCACAGCCCTCTCCACGGACAACGGCCGGGTCATGGCCGCGATCTTGCGGGCCACCCAGACCGGCGTCTTCAACGCCTGCACGTCCTCGAACAACAACGGGAGCCGGTGACGCAGGTCCAACGCATCCGCGGCGAGGTTGCGGGTGGCGATCACACCGGCCTTGCGGGCGATGGCCAGCTCGGCCCAGCACAGCTCGGACACCGCCGGCGTCCCGTCCCCGCCGAGCCGGGCCAAGCGGTCGCCGCCGGGTCGTGCGGCGGGTTCGTCGGTGTGGAGGTCGGCCCAGGCGAGGACGGCGGTCAGCTCAGCGACATCAGCTTGCAGGCGGGCGTCCACGGCACCGCTGACAGCGGTGAGGATGTGGTGGTGATCGCCCGAGATCATGCACCTATTTTAGTCGAACACAAGAACGAATCAAGTAGATAACCCTGTGAGTTGTGTGGAGAACTGATCACATTTGAAGGGGCGGCCGCGAAGCGGCGGCGCGGGCGAAGCCCGTGCCGACTCCGCGCCGTCCTGCCGACCGGTAAGGACCCGCGGTCAAGGCCGGCCGAAGGCCGCCGCGTAGCGGTGCGAGCGCAGCGAGCAGCCTTGAGGGCGGGGGCCGGTCGGCTACGGTGCGGCCGCCCCAGACCAGCGCCTTAGGTAGATGGGTAGGTTCGGGCTCGTGATGATCCGCCCCGACGTCCTGCTCGCGATCAAGTCCGGCGAGGTCGACCTGGCGTTCCGCCGCTGGGACCGCCCCCGGGTCCGGGTCGGCACGATGCTGCGCACCCGGGTCGGCGTGGTCGAGGTGACGAGCGTCGAGCAGGTGCCAGCCTCGCGGATCACGGCGGCTCAGGCGAAGCGCTCGGGCTCGACCCTGCCGGAGCTCAAGCGCCTGCTCGCGATGAAGGCCGACAAGCCGGTCTGGCAGGTCGGCGTGAGGTACGCCGGCGAGGACCCGCGCACCGAGCTGCGGACCTCGGTCCCGGACGCCGAGGAGATCCAGCGGATCCGTACCAGGCTCGACCGCCTCGACAACGCGTCCGCCATCGGGCCGTGGACCCGCACCACCCTCGCCCTCATCGACGCCAACCCGACGGTCCGCGCCCCCGAGCTCGCCGCCCAGGTCGGCCGCGACACCCCGACCTTCAAGCGCGACGTCCGCAAGCTCAAGGAGCTCGGCCTGACCGAGAGCCTCGACATCGGCTACCGGATCTCCCCGCGAGGCGCGGCCGTCATCGACGCCGAGAGCGGCACGACCCGCGACCGCGAACGTCCCGACGGCACCGCGCTGCCGCGGATCGGGGCGCCCGCGACCCGTGCCCTGCGTGCGCAGGGCGTCTGGACGCTGGAGCAGGTCCGGGAGTGGCGCGAGGCCGACCTGGCGGCGCTGCACGGCGTCGGGCCGGTCGCCGTGCGCCTCCTCCGCTCGACCCTCACCGAGCACGGTTGGTCGTTCGCCGACTGAGCCCCGATAGCCTCCGACCGTGACGTTCACGGTCGGTGACCTGCTCGCGACGGACGCCCTCGGCACCCGCTCGCTGACGCCGGGCGTGGGGGAGCAGAGGCCGGTCGAGTGGGCGCACACCTGCGAGCTCGAGGAGCCGTGGAAGTGGGTCGGTCCCGGGGCGCTCGTGCTCACCACCGGCCTCGGCGTCCCCACGGGCGAGGCCGAGCAGTGCGCGTACGTCGAGGGCATGTACGCCGCCGGCATCGCTGCGGTGTCGGTCGGCGCGGACCTCTCGGCGCCGCCGCTGACCGAGCGGATGCTCGCCCGGGCGACCGAGCTCGGGTTCCCGGTGCTGGAGACCGCCCTCGCCGTCCCCTTCATCACGGTCGCGATGGCGGTCGCCGAGGCCACCAACCGCGAGCACCTGGAGCAGGTCCGGCTCGCCGAGCGCCGGCTGCACGGCTCGCTGCTGCTCGGCGACCTGCTCGACGCATCCATCGGCGCCGACTCCGCGGAGCGCTTCCTGGAGCCGCACGGCGTGCGGGCGCCGTACCTGCTCGCGGGCTGGCGCGGCGACACGGACTCGGCCACCTCGGACGACACCCACACCGCGCTGCGCGGGATCCCGCACCTGCTCACCGCCACCGACGGGGTCGTGGTGGTCCTGGGCGCCGAGGCCCTCGCGACCGTCGAACCCACGATCACCCGCTCAGGTCCGCTCGCCCTGAGTCGCCCGTTCAGCAGCCTCGAGGACGTGCCGGAGGCGTTCCGCCAGGTCCGGCTCGTGCTCAGCCGCACCCCGGGCACGCATGCCGGCGCCGTGCGCTTCGAGGACCCGCGGCCGGGCACGCTCTTCCTCCCCGACGACCCCGAGCGGCTCCGCGACGCCGTCGACCGGACCCTCGGCGGCCTGTTCGCGTACGACGCCGCGCGCGGCACCGAGCTGGTCGCGACCCTGCGCGTCTTCCTCGAGGAGAACCGCAGCTGGGTGCGCGCTGCCAAGCGACTCTTCGTGCACCGGCAGACCCTGGTCTCGCGGGTCGCGCGCATCGAGGAGGTCACCGGCCACGACCTGAGCACGACCGACGGGACCTCGGAGCTCTGGCAGGCGATCCGGGCGGCCGTCGAGCTCGGCGACCTGCCGCCGGCGGGCTGACACACCCCCCTCGTACGTTCGTATGACGGGACGGCCGCACACCGCACGACCGTCGTCTTCCCGGCGGCCCCCGCGGCGTGGTTGCCTTGGCCGGTGCAACCGCTGGAAGGGGTCCTCGTCGCCGACCTCAGCCGGGTCCTCGCGGGTCCGCTCGCGGCGGCCATGCTCGCCGACCTGGGCGCGACAGTGGTCAAGGTCGAGCGCCCCGGGACCGGCGACGACACCCGGCACTGGGGCCCGCCGTGGACCGAGACGTCCAGCTCCTACTTCGAGTCCGCGAACCGCTCCAAGCAGTCGGTCGAGCTCGACCTCGACGACCCGGCCGACAACGCGCTCGCGCGTGAGCTGACCCGGCGGGCCGACGTGGTGATCGAGAACTACCGCGTCGGAGCGCTCGACCGCCGTGGCCTCGGCTACGACGACGTCGCGGCAACCAACCCGGGCGTCGTCTACGCCTCCATCTCCGGCTTCGGCAGCGCCGAGGGCCGCGACCTCGCCGGCTACGACTTCCTGGTCCAGGCCGTCGGCGGCCTGATGAGCATCACCGGCGAGCCCGGCGCCCCGACGAAGGTCGGGGTCGCGCTGGTCGACGTGCTGACCGCCAAGGACGCGACCATCGGGATCCTCGCCGCGCTGCGCGAGCGGGAGAAGAGCGGCCGCGGCCAGCGGGTCGAGGTGAACCTGCTCTCCAGCCTGCTCGGCTCGCTGGTCAACCAGGCGTCCGGCTTCCTGACGACCGGCCGCGCGCCGGCCGCCATGGCGAACCGGCACCCCTCGATCGCGCCGTACGAGACGCTCGCGGCCGCCGACGGGCTGATCGCGGTGTGCTGCGGCAACGACGGCCAGTTCCGCCGTCTCGCCGAGGTCCTCGACGCGCCCGGCCTGGCCGACGAGCCACGCTTCGCCACCAACCCCGCTCGCGTCGAGCACCGCGACGCCCTCGTCGCGGAGCTGGAGAAGAGCCTGGCGCAGGCACCCGTCACCACCTGGGTCGAGCGCCTCGCGAAGGCCGGCGTCCCGGCCGGGGCGGTGGGCAGCATCGCCGACGCCTTCGCGCTCGCTGAACGGCTCGGCCTCGACCCCACCGTCGACGTCGGCGCCCACGCGCCGCCCCAGGTCCGCAACCCGATCCGCCTCGACCGCACCCCCATCAGCCGGTACGTCGCACCCCCGCGACTCGGCGAGCACAACGACGACGTCCGCCAGTGGCTGGCGCAAGGAGACACCCGATGAACACCGCCCCGCTCGACCTGCTCGGCATCGACGACCTGCTCAGCCCCGAGGAGAAGGCGGTCCGCGCGTCGGTGCGCCAGCTCTGCGCCGAGCGCGTCGACCCGTACGTCGCCGACTGGTTCGAGCGCGGCGAGATCGACGACATCCGCGGCCTGGTCAAGGACCTGGGCAACCTCGGCCTGCTCGGCATGCACCTGGAGGGGTACGGCTGCGCGGGGATGAGCGCGACCGAGTACGGCCTCGCCTGCCTCGAGCTCGAGGCCAGCGACTCCGGCATCCGCTCGCTGGTCTCGGTCCAGGGCTCGCTGGCGATGTACGCGATCTGGAAATGGGGGAGCGAGGAGCACAGGACGACCTGGCTCCCGCGGATGGCCGCGGGCGAGGCCATCGGCTGCTTCGGCCTGACCGAGCCGGACGCGGGCTCCGACCCGGGCAGCATGCGCACCCGCGCCCGCCAGGAGCCAGGTGGCGACTGGGTCCTCGAGGGCCGCAAGATGTGGATCACGAACGGCTCCGTCGCCGACGTCGCCGTGGTCTGGGCGCAGACCGAGGAGGGGGTGCGCGGCTTCGTCGTACCCACCGACACGCCGGGGTTCTCCGCGCCCGCGATCAAGCACAAGATGTCGCTGCGCGCCTCGGTGACGAGCGAGCTCGTGCTCGACGGCGTCCGCCTCCCAGCCGACGCCGCCTTCCCCGAGGTGCGCGGCCTGAAGGGCCCGCTGAGCTGCCTCAACGAGGCCCGCTTCGGCATCATCTGGGGATCCCTCGGTGCCGCGCGCTCCTCGCTCGAGACCGCCCTGACGTACGCCGGCCAGCGGACCCAGTTCGACAAGCCGATCGCGTCCTACCAGCTCACCCAGCAGAAGCTGGTCGAGATGAACCTGGAGTACACCAAGGGACTGCTGCTCGCGCTGCACCTCGGCCGCCGCAAGGACGCCGGGACGCTGCGGCCCGAGCAGGTCAGCGTGGGCAAGCTCAACAACATCCGCGCCTCGCTCGAGATCTGCCGCACCGCCCGGACCGTGCTGGGCGCGAACGGCATCTCCCTGGAGTTCCCGGTCATCCGGCACGCCAACAACCTGGAGTCGGTCCTCACCTACGAGGGCACGGTCGAGATGCACACGCTGGTCGTCGGACAGGCGATGACCGGGATCGCCGCGTTCCGCTGAGGATCCCGGTCGTACGCCGGCGGCTACACCACCAGGTTCAGCAGGAGCACCAGCACCAGGCCGGTGACCGACAGGATCGTCTCCATCAGCGACCAGGTCTTCAGCGTCTGCACGACGTCGAGGCGGAAGTACTCCTTGACCAGCCAGAAGCCGGCGTCGTTGACGTGCGACAGGAACAGCGAGCCCGAGCCGATCGCGAGCACGAGCAGGGACAGCTCGACCGAGCTCATGCCGGGCAGCAGGCCGGTGACGAGCGCCGACGCGGTGATGGTCGCGACCGTGGCCGAGCCGGTGGCGAGCCGGATCAGGACGGCGAGCAGCCAGGCCAGGAGCAGGGTCGAGACCCCGGCGCCCTGGGCCCAGTCGGCGAGCCGGGTGCCGATGCCCGTGTCCACCAGCGACTGCTTGAACCCGCCGCCGGCGGAGACGATGAGCAGGATGCCGGCGATCGCGGGCAGCGACCTCTCGACCGTCTCGGAGATGGTCCGGACGCTCATCCCGGTGCCGCGACCGAAGGTCAGCATGGCCACGAGGACGGCGACGAGCAGTGCGATCAGCGGCGTGCCGATGACGTCGAGCCATTTCTGCGCCTGGTTGTCGGGGTTGTCGATGGCGATGTCGGCCACGGCCTTGCCCAGCATCAGCACGACCGGCAGCAGCACGGTGGCCAGGGTGGTGCCGAAGGACGGGCGGCGGCCGGTGGTCTCGGAGGCCGGGGTCGTGCCGTCGTACAGGTCGGGGGCGGGGACCGGCACCCACTTGCCCGCGAAGGTGCCGAACAGCGGCCCGGCCACGATCACGGTCGGGATGGCGACGAGCACGCCGAGCGCGAGCGTCGTACCGAGGTCGGCGCCGACTGCGCTGATCGCGACGAGCGGGCCGGGGTGCGGCGGGACCAGGCCGTGCATGGCCGAGAGGCCCGCGAGGGCCGGGATGCCGACGGTGATCAGCGAGACCTGCGCGCGCCGCGCGACCAGGTAGATGACCGGCATCAGCAGGACCAGGCCGATCTCGAAGAACATCGGCAGGCCGATGAGTGCGCCGACGGCGGCCATCGCCCAGGGCAGGGTGCGGGCGCTCGAGCGGCCGACGATCGTGTCGACGATCTGGTCGGCGCCGCCGGAGTCGGCGAGCAGCTTGGCGAACATCGCGCCCAGGGCGATGAGGATGCCGACGCTGGACGCTGTCGCGCCGAAGCCGGTCGTGAACGAGGTGATGACGTCGCTGACGTTGCGGCCGGCGATCACGCCGACGGCCAGGCCGCCGATGAGCAGCGCCAGGAACGGGTGCAGCTTCAGCTGGGTGATCAGGCCGACGATCAGCGCGATCGCGATCAGGGCCGCGGCGACGAGCAGGCCGCCGGAGGCGACCGGCACGACCGGCGGGGTCGGCGCCGCTGCGGCGATGGTCAGGGGGCTCATCGGTTGTCCTCCGTGAGGTCGGTGGGCGAGGGGTTGAGGGACAGCAGGGACAGGTAGCGCTCGACGATCGCGTCGATGTCCTGGTCGACGTCGATCACGACGCCGCGCTCGTCGGGAGCGAGCTCCTCGAGCGTCGCGAACTGGGAGTGCAGCAGGCTCGCGGGCATGAAGTGCCCCGGGCGGGACGCCTGACGTCCGGCGATCACCGACGGCGTACCGCGCAGGTGCAGGAACTCGGCGCGGTGGGCGTGGTGGCGCAGCCGGTCGCGGTAGGTCCGCTTCAGTGCCGAGCAGCTGAGCACCGCGCCGGTGGCGTCGTGCTCGGCCAGCCAGGTGCCGAGGGCCTCGAGCCAGGGCGCGCGGTCGTGGTCGTCGAGGGGGATGCCGGCGGTCATCTTGGCGATGTTCGCGGCCGGGTGGAAGTCGTCGGCGTCGCCGAAAGGAATGCGCAGGCGCTGGGCGATCGCGGCTCCGACGGTGGACTTGCCCGAGCCCGAGACGCCCATCACGACGAGGAGGGGATGCTGTGGCATGGCTCACAGGATGGTTCAAAAGGCATCCGATTGCAACACCTTCGTGTCAAAAAGGTTGCCGATTGTTTCCGGGCGTGGGGTTTGGGAGGATGCCGCCATGACCGCCGACCCGCTCCGCCTGCACCAGAGCGTGCGCGACGAGCTGGGTCGCCGGATCGTCGCCGGTGAGCTCGCCCCGGGGGCCGTGCTCAACCTCGACGTCGTGCAGCAGCAGTACGCCGTGTCGCGGCCGGTCGCCCGCGAGGCGGTGCGCGTGCTGCAGTCGATGGGCCTGGTCGCCACCCGGCGCCGGGTCGGCATCACGGTGCTGGACCGCCGCGAGTGGAACGTCTTCGACCCGCTCGTCATCCGCTGGCGCCTCGACGGTGAGGGCCGGGCCGAGCAGCTCCAGTCCCTCTCGGAGGTACGCCGGGGCATCGAGCCGATCGCCGCCCGGCTGGCCGCGGAGCGGGCGACCCCCGCTCAGCACGGCGCGATGGCACGCGCGGTGGCCGACATGGTGGTGCACGCGGCCTCGGGCGACCTGGAGGCCTACCTGGTCGCGGACACCGACTTCCACCGCACCCTGCTCGACGCCTGCGGCAACGAGATGCTGGCGGCGATGGGCGACGTGGTCTCCGAGCTGCTCGCCGGCCGCACCCACCACCACCTGATGCCGGCCACCCCGAACGCGGAGGCGATCCGTCTGCACGAGCGGGTCGCCGTCGCCGTCCGCACCGGTGACGGGGACGCCGCAGAGGCGGCCATGCGCGCGATCATCGACGAGGCGGCCGAGGCGCTCCGCGCTCAGAACGCGGTCCAGCCACCGTCCACCGCCAGCACCTGACCGGTGACGTAGCTGCTCGCCGCCGACAGCAGGAACACGACGACGGCGGCGAGCTCCTCGGGGCGCCCCGGCCGGCCGAGAGCGGTGTGCCCGGCGACCCACGAGCGCAGGTCCTCCGAGGCCAGGTAGCCGTTGGTGGCTCCGGGGAACCACCCCGGCGCCACCGCGTTGACCCGCACCCCGCGCCCGCCCCACTGGGCCGCGAGCTCACGGGTAAGGCCGTTGAGACCGGCCTTGCTGGCGTCGTACGCCGCCAGGCCGAACCGGTCGAAGCTCGCCAGCGACCCGATCGAGGAGACGTTGACGATGGCGCCGTCGCCGCGTTCGAGCATGCCCGGGGCGACCAGCTGGCAGAGCCGGTACGGCGCGAGCAGGTTGGTCCGCACCACCTGCTCGACGAGCTCGGGCGACTCGGCCTCGGCCGGTCCGGACGCGGCGATCCCGGCGTTGTTCACCAGGGCGTCGATCCGCCCGAACCGCTCCACGACGGTGTCGACCAGCGTCTGTCGCTCCGCCTCCGAGGTGATGTCGCACGGCACCGCGAGGGCGTGGTCCCCGAGCTCCTCGGCCACCGCGGCCAGCCGGTCGCCGCGTCGGGCCGCGACCGCGACCCGTGCCCCGGCGGCGCGGGCGGCGCGGGCGATCTCCACGCCCAGGCCCTCGGACGCCCCGGTGACGACGACGACCCGGCCCTCGAGCTGCGCGCTCACCGCACGACCTCGTAGAGCGCGTTGAACGGGTTGTCCATCTCCACCCGGCGCACCGACGCGAAGCCGGCCTCGGTCGCGAGGTCGCGCAGCACCGGCTCCGGCAGGCCGAGCGTGCCGAGACCCTCGCCGCCCTCGGCGAGCGAGGTCGTCATGCAGTAGAGCAGGCTGAACCCGTAGAGCAGGGCCGCGATCGGGCCGACGTTCTCGGTGGTCTCGGCCGAGCAGCTGATGTCGAGGCAGAGGAAGCGACCGCCCTCGCGCAGGCCCTCGCGGATCGCGCGGAGCAGGGCGCGCGGAGCGACGGCGTCGTGGACGACGTCGAAGGTCGTCACCACGTCGAACATCTGCGGCAGCCCCTGGCTGGCGTCGAGGACCTCGAAGCGGACGCGGTCCTCGACTCCGGCGCTCCGGGCGTTGGCCCGGGCGGCGGCGACGGCCTCGGGGGAGATGTCGTACCCCACGAAGCGGGAGGCGGGGAAGCGCTTCGCGAGCGTGATCGAGGCCCGGCCGGCGCCGCAGCCCACGTCGGCCGCGTCGCAGCCGCGCTCCAGCAGGGCCAGCGTGTCGGGCACCAGCGGCAGCCACTCCGGCACCAGCAGGTGCTCGTGCCACGCGGCGGTGAAGCGGGCGGTGCCGAGGGCGACGTCGGGGTGCAGGTGGGCGAACGCGACCCCGCCGCCGTCGCGGAAGGAGGCCGCGACGTCGTCGTACCGCTGGATCGCGCCGAGCAGCTCCTGGTGGACGCCGCCGAAGAAGCCGGGCCCCTCCTCGGCGGCCAGGGTCGGCACGTGGGCGGCCGGCAGCGCGAAGGTCTGCGCGAGAGGGTCGAAGGTGAGGTAGCCGGCGGCGTGCATGCCGTGCAGCCACTCGCGCACGTAGCGCTCGTCGAGGCCGAGTCGTCCCGCGAGGCCGGCGCTCGTGGCGGGTCCGTCGGCGGCGAGGGAGCGGAACAGGCCGGTCCGGTCGCCGAGGGCGGCCATCACGACGGTCGCGGCCGCGGCGGTGTCGGCGAGGACACGGCCGGTGAACGCGCCGGCGGCCTCCTCGACGTCGTCCTGGAGGTCGGTGGGGGTGTCGAGCTGGGTGGTCATGGCGGGTCTCCGATCGCTAGCGGGTGGTACCTCTCAGGCGTGCACCGGGTGTTCACTGGTCGTGAACGATCCCGGGCCGGCTTCCGAGGAGGCACCGCGTGGACCTGGTCGGCCGTGCGCGCGAGCTCGCCGCGCTCGATGCCGCCCTCGCCCGTGCCGCCACCGGGGCGCGGCAGCTCGTGCTGATCTCGGGGGAGCCCGGCATCGGCAAGACGTCGCTGGTCGAGGCGTTCCGATCGGCGGCCGTCGGGGCGGGCGCGACCTGGCTGTCCGGCGCGGCATGGGAGGGCGGCGCTCCGTCGTACTGGCCGTGGATGCAGGTGGTGCGGGCGGCCGAGCGCTCCGCGCCCGAGGAGGTACGCCGGCAGGCGGCCGCGCTGGGTCCGCTCGGCCCGGACGGGTCGGCCGCCGCGGTCGACCGGTTCGTCCTGCACGACGCGGTCGCGGACCTGGTGCTCGCGCTGGCGGGCTCGGGGCCGGTGGTAGTCGCGCTGGAGGACCTGCACGTGGCCGGCCCGTCGACCGCCGAGCTGCTCGAGGACGTGTACCGCGCCACGGCCGGTGCGCCGGTGGTGCTGGTCGCGACGTACCGCCCGGCCGAGGTGGCCGCGGCGCCGGGCACCGCCGAGGTGGTCTCGCGCCTCGAGGGGGCGGGGACCGTGCTCGATCCCCGGCCGCTCGGAGATGCCGAGGTCGTGTCGGTCCTGACCGCCCAGGGGCTGACCGCGGACCCGCCGCTCGTCGACTCCGTGCTGGAGCGCACCCAGGGCAACCCGCTCTTCGTCGTGCACACGGCCCGCGGGCTGGCCGCCGGCGGATCGGCCGCCGAGACCGGGCTCCCGCTGGGCCTGCGCAACGCGCTCCGCCGCCAGGCCGCGATCGCCGGCGAGGGCGCCGAGGACGTGCTGGAGGCCGCCGCCGTCCTCGGCGAGGAGCTGACCGCCGCGACGCTGGCCGCCACCACCGGCCGCGAGCCCGCCGAGGTCCAGGTGATCCTCGACCGCGCCGTCGGCCTGCGGCTGCTGCGCCGTGACGCGACGGGACGCCACGCCTTCACCCACGCCCTCGTCCGGGAGGCCGTGTACGACG
>DATFHM010000330.1:0-19134 GCA_035248385.1 Nocardioides sp.
CTGGTTGGACGGCGCTCCCACCGCCGCAGCGTCCATCGGCCAGGTGCACGAGGGTCGCTGGTACGACGGGCGGCGGGTCGCCGTGAAGGTGCAGTACCCCAACGCGGGCGACGCACTCATGGCCGACCTGCGCACCCTGGCACGGGCCGCGCGGGCGATCGGGCCGCTGATCCCCGGTGTCGACATGAAGCCGCTCGTCGAGGAGGTGCAGGCCCGCGCCCGGGAGGAGCTCGACTACGAGCTGGAGGCTGACGCGCAGCGCCAGTTCGCCGCGGAGTTCCGCGACGACCCGCACATCGTGGTGCCCGACGTGGTGGCTGTCGGCCCGCGCGTCCTCATCACCGAGTGGCTCGACTCCACCAGCTCGCTGGCCGCGATCATCGCGGACGGCACGCAGGAGGAGCGTGACCACTACGGCGAGATCTTCACCCGCTTCCTGTTCTCCGGACCCGCGCGCACCGGCCTGCTGCACGCCGACCCGCACCCCGGGAACTTCCGGATCGTGCCCGGCGAGGACGGCGGGCTCGGCAAGATCGGGGTGCTCGACTTCGGCGCCGTGGCGCGGCTCCCGCAGCGCGGTCTGCCGGCACCGATGGGCCGGCTGATCACGCTCTGCGCCGCGGGGGACGGCGACCACCTCATCGAGGGACTGCGCGAGGAGGGCTTCCTCAAGGACCGGATCCGGATCGAGCCGCAGCTGCTCATGGACTACCTCGCGCCGTTCGTCGACCCCACCCTCGTCGAGCGCTTCCGGTTCAGCCGGGAGTGGATGCGCGAGCAGTTCCAGCGCCTGAACAACCCGCGCGACCCGGCGTACACGGTGAGCATCAAGCTGAACCTGCCGCCGTCGTACGTGCTGATCCACCGCACCTGGCTCGGCGGCGTCGGCGTGCTCAGCCAGCTCGAGGCCGAGGCGCCGTTCCGGGCGATCATGGAGGAGTTCCTGCCCGGGTTCGAGCCCCCGGTGGCGGCATGATCAGCACCGTGGACTGGATCGCGGAGCTGACGGGGTTGACCGGCTCGTTCGCGGCCGAGCTGGAGCACGGCGACCTCGACGCGCCCGTGCCGACCTGCCCCGCCTGGACGCTGGCCGACCTCGGCGATCACGTCCGCTGGGTGCACCGCTGGGCCGCGCACGCCGTGACCGACGGCGACCCGAAAGGCAGCACCGACGCTGTCGGTCCCGCGGAGGTCGTCGCGGCCTACCGCGCCGCGGCCGGCGACCTGGTCGCCGTCCTCGACACCGATCCCGCCGCGCCGGCCTGGACCTTCGGGCCGGACCAGGTCGTCGGCTTCTGGCAGCGGCGGCAGGTGCACGAGACCCTGATCCACCTGTACGACGCGCTCCTGGCCACCGGGCGAGCGGGGCTCTGGCAGCCCCGACCCGAGCTCGCCTGGGACGGCGTCGACGAGGTGGCGACGATGTTCTACCCGCGCCAGGTCCGCCTCGGCCGCACCCAGCCACTGACACACCGGCTGGTGCTGACCGCGACCGACGTCGACCGGACGGCCGAGCTCGGTGCGGGCGACCCCGTCGAGCTCACCGGGACCGCGGCCGACCTGCTCCTGACCCTGTGGAAGCGGATCCAGCCGGCCGACCCGGCGATCGCGGCGGCCCTGACCGCGGCGATCACCCCCTGACGGACCGAGGGACGAAGGTCATCCCGATCGGGTCCGGAGGCCCTGCCCGGCACCGGTCCCGTCCAGCAACGCTGGGGAGATGCAGCTGTGGCTGGCGGCGGGGGTCGCGCTCGCGATCGGGCTGGTCATCGGGATGGAGCGCGAGCGCACCAAGGCGACGACCGGCGGCCCCGGCGTCCGCACGTACGCCGTCGCCGCGCTGCTCGGCTGCGCGGGCGCCCAGCTCGGCGACGTACCGGTGGCCGCGGCCCTCCTGGGCGTCGCGGTGCTCGCGTCCGTCTTCTACCTGCGCGCGAGCACGCACGGACTGACCAGCGAGATCGCGCTCGTCCTGACGACGGCGCTGGGCGCGCTGACGGTCCCGCACGCCGCTCTCGCCGCGGGGCTCGCCGTGACGACCGCCGTGCTGCTCGCCGCCAAGCACCGCATCCACCGCTTCGTCCGGGAGACCGTGACCGAGGTGGAGCTGCAGGATGCCCTCAAGCTCTTCGTCGCAGCCTTCATCGTGCTGCCGCTGCTGCCGACCGGACGCTTCGGCCCGTACGGCGTGTGGGTGCCGCGCCACGTCTGGCTGCTGGTCGTCCTGATCATCGCCGTCGGCTGGGTGGGGTACGCCGCGACGCGGGCCCTCGGGGCCTCCCGCGGCCTCGTCGTCGCGGGGCTAGCCGGCGGCTTCGTGTCCGGGACGGCGACCGTGGGCGCGATGGGCAGCCGCTCACGCGCCGACGGCGTCCCGCGGTCGGCCGCGGTGGCCGGCGCCCTCGCCGCCAGCATCTCGACCCTCGTGCTGATGACGGCACTGGTGTCGGTGGCCGATGCCGACGTCGCGGCACGGCTGGTCCCGGCCTTCGCCGCGGCCGGTGTGGCCCTCGCCGCGCAGACCTGGTGGCTCTCGCGTCGTACGACGGCACCGGCCGACCACATCCCGACCGGACGCCCGTTCGCCCTCGTCCCCGCACTCGTGCTGGCGGCGGTGATCTCCCTGGTGCTGCTGCTCGCGACGTGGATGGACCACCGGTTCGGGGCGGCAGGTGCCACCACCGCGACGGTGATCGGCAGCCTCGCCGACGCCCACGCGTCCGGGGTCGCCGTCGCCACGCTCGTCCACGACGGCCGGATCCCCGCGGACACCGCCGTCACCGCGATCGCGCTGGGGCTGGCCGCCAACACGGTCGCCAAGGTCGTCGCGGGCGTGGCGGCGGGTGGCCGGAGGTTCGCGGCGGCGGTGCTCGGCGGGCACGTCGTACCGGCCCTCGCGATGGCGGCGACGCTCGCGCTCACCTGAGGGCGGGACCTTCGGCCCCCGATCGGTGACCTTCGCCGCTGCGCCCGAACGGCGACCCGAGCAAGGCTGGAACCATGGACAACCACCTCCCTCACCTCAACGGCATCGTGGTCGGCGTCGACGGCTCGGTGCACTCCACGCAGGCCGCGACGATCGCCGCGACGATGGCGGCCGCCGAGCACCGCACGCTGCACCTCGTCCACGCGATCGCACCGCTGGACGCCTACTACTGGATCCGCACGCCCGCCGGAGTCGGCTACGAGAGCCCGCTCCACAAGGGTGCGTCGGCGGAGCTCACCGCGCTCACCCACCTGCTGCGCGAGCAGCACCCGGAACTCACCGTGGACAGCCACATCGTGCTGGGCGACGCCCGCGACATCCTCAGCGACCTCTCCGAGGATGCCCACCTGGTCGTCGTCGGCACGCGCGGCCGCGGCATGTTCGGCCCGTCGCACGTCGGCTCCGTGGCCCTGCACCTCACCCGCCACGCGCTGTGCCCGGTGATGGTGGTCCGGCCGGGCGAGCACGCACCGGAGGGCAACGGCGTCGTGGCGGGCATCGACGACACCGAGCGTTCGCTGCCGGTGCTCGAGCACGCCTTCGACGCCGCGTCCCGGCAGGGCGCGTCCCTCACGATCCTGCACAGCGACTGGCTGCTCGGTCCGGTCGTGTCCGAGGCGGGCTTCGTGCCCGTCCTCGACACCGACGAGGACGAGGTACGCCGCCTGGTCGCCGAGGAGTCCGCCGGCCTGCGCGAGAAGTACCCCGACGTGCCGGTCGACGTGGTCGTCGGTCACCACTCGGCCGAGATCGAGCTGCTCAAGCACGCCGAGGGCAAGGACCTGATCGTCGTCGGCGCCCGGTCGCACGGGGCGGTGGGCGAGTTCCTGCTGCAGTCGGTGGCGACGCAGGTGGTGCAGCAGGCCAGCTGCCCGGTGGTCGTCGTACCTAACCGGCGGCGGTGACCTCGAGGACCCGGAACCCCTTGGCGCTCGCCAGCCGCTCGGTCGGGTAGCCCTGGTCGACGAGCCAGCGCTGCAGCGAGTCGGCGCCGAGGTTCTTGCCGACCACCATGACCGCCCGGCCACCGGGGACGAGCCGCGGCAACCAGGTCAGCAGCAGGTCGTGCAGGGCGTCCTTGCCGATCCGGATCGGCGGGTTCGACCAGATCTCGTCGAAGGTCGCGTCGGCCGGCACCTCCGCGGGCTCGTACGCCGAGAAGCGATCCTCCACGCCGAGCGCGGCGGCGTTCTCGCGGGCCAGCAGCAGCGCGCGGCGGTTGACGTCGACGCCGGTCACGACCGCCGACGGCGCGGCGACGGCGCAGGCCAACCCGATCACGCCGTACCCGCACCCCAGGTCGAGGATCCGCCCGCCAGCGGGCGGGTCGGTCTCGCGGAAGAGGACCGACGTACCGATGTCGACGCGGCCCTGGGCGAACACCCCGGAGCCGCTGACCAGGTCGAGCGAGTGCCCCCAGACGGACGCGGAGACCGACGCGCGCTGGAAGCGGGCCGCGGGGTCCGCAGAGAAGTAGTGGTCCTCGCTCACTCGTCGTCTCCGTCCACCTCGTGCGCCTGCCGCTTGGCCGACGTCTGCTCGACGCGCAGCGCGAGGTCCGCGTCGGCCGGGTAGCCGACCTCCTCGAGCGTCAGCCCGTGCGCGTGCATCACCTTGACCTCGGGATCGCGTCGCCGCCCGGCCAGGATCGCGGCGGCCCAGTCGGCGTCACGCCGGCCCTCCCCCACGGCGACCAGGCAGCCGACCAGCGCGCGCACCATCGAGTGGCAGAACGCGTCGGCCCGCACGTGGCCGACCAGGATGCCGTCGGCGTCGCGCGACCACGACAGCTCCTCCAGGGTGCGGATCGTGGTGGCGCCCTCCCGCTGCTTGCAGAAGGCCGCGAAGTCGTTGAGCCCGACCAGGTGGCTCGCCGCGAGGTTCATGGCGTCGACGTCGAGCGGCCGCGACCACGCCACGACGTACCGGCGCTTGAGGGGGTCGACCAGCTCGGGCGCGTCGGCGATCCGGTAGGCGTAGCGGCGCCACAGCGCGGCGAAGCGGGCGTCGAAGCCCTCGGGCGCCGGGGCGAGGCGGTGGATCCGCAGGTCGCCGGGGAGTACGCCGTTGAGCCGGCGCGCCAGCCGCTCGACCGTGCCCTCGTCGACCTCGGCGGGGAGGTCGCAGTGCGCGACCTGGCCGCGCGCGTGGACCCCGGAGTCGGTGCGGCCGGCGCAGGTGACGCGGATCGTGCCCGGAGCGACGCGCAGCACCGTCTCGAGCGCGGCGACCAGCTCGCCCTGCACCGTGCGCAGCCGCGGCTGGGTGGCCCAGCCCTTGAAGTCGGTGCCGTCGTAGGCAAGGTCGATCCGGACGCGCACGTCCTGAGGTTAGAGGCTCCCCGGCCAGAGGCTGTCGAGCGGGGCGTCGTTCCAGTGCGTGCATGAGCGCCGCCGACGAGGGAGCCGCGCCGGAGGCGCGGCGACTGAGGAGAAGGTGCTCAGGCGCGTGCTGGGGCGGCGCGCCGCCGGCATGCTCTGGCCGGGGAGCCTCTCAAGGGGGTGGCGCCGTCTAAGGTCAACGCCGTGACCCTGGAGACCTCCGCCGAGCAGCCGGCTCCGGTCCGGCAGATCGCGAACGCGATCGCCGGCTGGATCGACCGGCTCGGCGTCGTGTGGGTCGAGGGCCAGGTCGCGCAGATCAGCCGGCGGCCGGGCCTGAACACGGTCTTCATGACGCTGCGCGACTCGATCGCGGACATCTCGATCCCGGTCACCTGCTCGCGCGTGCTCTTCGACGGCCTCGAGACGCCGCTGACCGAGGGCGCCAGCGTGGTCATCCAGGCGAAGCCGTCGTACTACCCCAACCGCGGCACCCTCTCCCTGCAGGCCCGCACCATCCGGATGGTCGGCCTCGGCGAGCTGCTCGCCCGGCTCGAGCGCCGCCGGCAGCTGCTCGCCGCCGAGGGCCTCTTCGCCCAGGAGCGCAAGCGCCGGCTGCCCTTCCTGCCGAACCGGATCGGTCTCATCACCGCCCCGGGCTCGGCCGCGGAGAAGGACGTCGTCGAGAACACCACCCGCCGTTGGCCCGGGGTGACCTTCGAGACGGCGTACGCCGCCATGCAGGGCCAGCGCTCCGCCGCCGAGGTGATCGAGGCGCTGGGACGCCTCGACGCCCACCCCGAGGTCGACGTCATCGTGATCGCGCGCGGCGGCGGCTCGGTCGAGGACCTGCTGCCGTTCTCCGACGAGGGGCTGATCCGGGCGGTGTTCGCGGCGCGCACGCCCGTCGTGTCCGCGATCGGGCACGAGCCGGACTCCCCGCTGCTCGACCTGGTCGCCGACCTGCGCGCCTCGACGCCCACCGACGCCGCCAAGCGGATCGTGCCCGACGTGGTGCAGGAGCTGCACGGCATCGGCCAGGCCCGCGAGCGGATCCGCCGCAACCTCGCGGGCATGCTCGCCGGGGAGCAGGCCCGCCTCGACGCGATCCGCTCGAGGCCCGCGCTCGCCGACCCGCGCAACCTGCTGGCCGTCCGCGAGGACGAGCTGGCCGCCGTCCGCGAGCGGATGCGCCGCACCCTGGGCCACCGCCTCGACCGGGCCGCCGACGACATCGGCCACCAGCGGGCACGCGCCCGGGCGCTGTCGCCGCTGGCCACCCTGCAGCGCGGGTACGCCGTGCTGCAGGATGCCGACGGACACGTCGTCACCAGCGTGGCCGGTGTCGGCGCCGGAGCGTCGATCAGCGTGCGGGTCGCCGACGGCCGGATCCACGCCACCACCGACCGGGTCGAGCAGATCGAGGGAGAGACCGATGACTGACGAGCGACCGAGCTACGAAGACGCGCGCGCCGAGCTGATCGAGGTGGTGCAGCAGCTCGAGGCCGGCGGCACCAGCCTCGAGGAGTCGCTCGCCCTCTGGGAGCGCGGCGAGAAGCTCGCCACCGTCTGCCAGGAGTGGCTGGACGGCGCGCGGGCCAAGCTGGACGCGGTCGTCGCGGCCGACGACGAGGACTGAGCTACATCCCCTTGCGCGCCGTCGAGACCGGCGCGGTCGTCAGCGCGTCGACGACCTGCTGCAGGTCGGCCGCGGGCGCCGAGCCGTAGACCAGCACGGAGAGCTGGCCGACCTGGGCGGCGTACCCCGTGTCGCCGTGGTCGTCCTGGAACCCGACCCAGCTCGGTGCGAGCGGGGAGGCGACGGTCGAGGGCACGTCGTACGACGCGATGGAGGTGGCGTTCGCGTCGACGTCCTGGTGCACGAGCGCGGCGATGTTGGCCGTGCGGGCGGTGCGGATGCCGATGAAGTCGGCGTTGGCCGTGTCGCCCCGGAGCAGGTCGATCTCGAAGCCGTCGTAGTCGTCCGGGACCCGTGCCTGGGTGGCGGTGTAGCCGTCCGGGAGGGACGCGGGGTAGACGGCCGGCTGCTTCTGCTGCTGCATGTCGGCGACCCTGGCGAGGTAGTCCACCTGCGGCGGCGTCGCCGAGGGCGTGTGCCGGAACCAGCCCATCACCCAGATCGCCAGCGCCACCGCCACGACCGTGGTGACCATCGCGACGACCAGCCCGAAGGCGGATCGCTGGTACTTGCCCGGCCGGCCGGTCTCCTGCGTCGTACTCATCGTCGACCATTGTCCATCCACGGTGGGTGCTGCGCGTCGGGGGATGGCCTCGGAGCCGTTAAGGTTCGCCCTATGGAAGCCCTTGCCGTCGAGCCGTCCAACCCCGACCGCAACCTGGCCCTGGAGCTGGTCCGGGTCACCGAGGCGGCGGCGATGGCCGCCGGCCGCTGGGTGGGCCGCGGCGACAAGAACGGCGCCGACGGCGTGGCCGTCGAGGCCATGCGCGTCATGATCTCCTCGGTCGCGATGCGCGGCACCGTCGTCATCGGCGAGGGCGAGAAGGACGACGCCCCCATGCTGTACAACGGCGAGCAGGTCGGTGACGGCACCGGTCCCGAGTGCGACATCGCGGTCGACCCGATCGACGGCACCACGCTGACCGCGAAGGGCATGAACAACGCGATCGCCGTGCTCGCCGCCTCCCCGCGCGGCACCATGTACGACCCGTCCGCGGTCTTCTACA
Source organism: Nocardioides sp. (assembly GCA_035248385.1). Taxonomy (GTDB): domain Bacteria; phylum Actinomycetota; class Actinomycetes; order Propionibacteriales; family Nocardioidaceae; genus Nocardioides. The sequence continues at coordinate 8,014 of DATFHM010000330.1, forward strand.
TGGAGAAGCTCGTCACCGGCCCCGAGGCCGCCGACGTCGTCGACATCCGCTACCCGGTCGCCGAGAACATCCACCAGGTCGCCAAGGCCAAGGGCTCCTCGCCCGCCGACGTCACGGTGGTCCTGCTCGACCGCCCGCGGCACAACCAGCTCGTCGACGACATCCGCGCCACCGGCGCCCGGATCAAGTTCATCACCGACGGCGACGTCGCCGGCGCCATCATGGCGGCCCGCGCCGACACCGGCGTCGACCTGCTGATGGGCATCGGCGGTACGCCGGAGGGCATCATCGCCGCCTGCGCGATGAAGGCCATCGGCGGCACCATCCAGGGTCGCCTGTGGCCCAAGGACGACGAGGAGCGGCAGAAGGCGCTGGACGCCGGCCACAACCTCGACCCCGACTTCGTGCTGCGCACCGACGACCTGGTCACCGGCGACGACAGCTTCTTCGTGGCCACCGGCATCACCGACGGCGAGCTCGTCAAGGGTGTCCGCTACCGGGCCGGTGGCGCGGTGACCCAGTCGCTGGTGATGCGGTCGCGGAGCGGGACGGTCCGGACCATCACGTCCGAGCACAAGCTGGTCAAGCTGCGGGCGTTCAGCGCGGTCAACTTCGACTGAGCGGGCGCTGGCTAATTCACGGGTTAACCCGTGAAATAGCCACTTCTACCGGGAAGTTTCCCCGCAGGAGTGGCTATTTCTCCGCGCCGGTCGGCTATTTCACGGGTTAACCCGTGAAATGGTCAGGCGATCTGCTCCAGGTCCTCCGCCGCCACCCGCCGGTTCGCCAGCAGCCCGGCCACCACCTGGTCCCCGACCCGCGGGTCGAAGGCCATGCCGATGTGGGAGGCGGTGACCTCCACCGGCGTGCCCTGGCGGTCGAGGCAGGCGTGCCAGTCGACGATGCCGTCGCGGCGGGAGTAGATGTTCGTCATCGCGACGCCGGGGCGCAGCCGCTCGCGGCTCTCGGTGAAGCTCAGGTGGGCGCAGCGGCCGGCGACGCAGTCGGTCGACATGACCGGGATGCCGGCGGCGCTGAGCCGCAGCAGCAGCCGCACCCCGCCGGTCAGCAGCGCGTGGTGGGCGGCCGGGGCCTGCATCGGGCTGCCCATGGTGACGATGCCCGAGACCAGGTCCGGGCGGCGTACGACGAGACCGCGGGCGATCATGCCGCCCAGCGAGTGGCCGACGATCTGGACCCGCTGACCGCGCCGCTCCACGATCGACTCCAGCCGCGCCTCGACGAGCGCGGCCGCGTTGATCGTGCAGCCGACGTTGGCGTGGATCGTGGAGCGGTAGGTGCGGAAGCCGTCGCGCCGCAGCCGGTCCGAGAGGCTCGTCAGCGTCCAGTCACCCGCCAGGAACCCGGGCACCAGCAGCACCGGGTCGTCCTCGCCCAGGGGCTCGGCGCGGCGCACCAACCCCGTGCCGCGACGTACGACGGCACGGCCCGCCTCCTCGACCAGGCTGCCCTCGTGCAGCAGCGCCCTCAGCGGCGGCCGGCGGAACCCGGCGGGCAACAGGAAGGGGGCGAGAGTGTGACTCACACAACCCAGGTTACGTCGTTGACCCGCCAACTATCGGCAGATCAACCATTTGCACGACACACTGGTGCCATGCAGACCGTCGAGACGTCCCCCGAGCTCCTCGCACCGCTGTCCGCCGACCTGGAGCTCTGCTACCAGACCTTCGGCGACCCCGCGGCCGACCCGCTGCTGCTGGTGATGGGCCTCGGCGGCCCGATGACCTGGTGGGACACCGCGCTGTGCGAGCAGCTCGCGCGGGCCGGGTTCTACGTGATCCGCTACGACAACCGGGACACCGGCCGGTCCAGCCGCGGCCGGGGCCGGGTGCGTCCGCACACGCTGCTGCGGGCATTCGTGGGCGGCCGGCCGCGGGCGGCGTACAGCATCGACGACATGGCGGGCGACGCCTTCGGCCTGCTCGACCACCTCGGCATCGACGCCGCCCACGTGGCCGGCGTGTCGATGGGCGGGATGATCGCGCAGACGATGGCGATCGAGCACCCCGAGCGCGTGCGCAGCCTGACCAGCATCATGTCGACCACGGGCAACCGTCTGGTCGGCGGTCCGCACCCCGTCCTGATCCCGCTCCTGCTGGCACCGCGAGGGCCGAGCCGCGAGTCCTACATCGAGGGCGCGCTCAAGGTGTGGCGGGTCATCGGCTCCCCCGGCTACCCGCAGACCGAGGAGAAGCTGGCCACCCGGGCCGGGAACACCTACGACCGTGGCGTGTCGCCCGAGGGCACGCTGCGCCAGATGCTCGCCGTGCTCACCCAGCGCGACCGCACCGCGCGGCTCGGCGAGCTGCGGATGCCGGTCACCGTCGTCCACGGCCTCGCCGACAAGATGGTGCACGTCTCGGGCGGGCGCGCGACCGCTGCTGCGGTGCCGGGCTCGGAGATCCTGCTGATCGCCGGCATGGGTCACGACCTGCCCGTCGAGCTCTTCGGCACCTTCGTCACCGCCATCTGCCGTACGGCGGACCGGGCCGGCGCCGCTGACGCGCGGGGGTAGCGCACCGTAGGGTCGGAGCATGGCGCGCGTGCTGGCCATCTCGGACGAGGAGGCACCCGCTCTCAGCCCCGAACGGCTCTCGGGGCTGGCGGTCGACGCCGTCCTCGCCGCGGGCGACCTCCCCTGGAGCTACCTGGAGTACGTCGCCCAGGCCACCGACGCCCCGCTGGCCTTCGTGCCCGGCAACCACGACCCGGCGGTGCCGCGCGGCCGGCTGAGCCGGTCCGGCCTGTGGCTGCGGGACGGACGGATCACCGAGGAGCCGCGGCCGATCGGAGGCACCAACGCCGACCTGCGCGTGGTCGAGGTCGCCGGGCTGCGGGTGGCCGGCCTGGGCGGCTGCGTCCGCTACCGGCCCGGGCCGCACCAGTACGACCAGGCCGAGTTCCGCCGCCGTTGCAAGCGGCTGCTGCGGCAGGCGCGGCGTACCGGACCAGTCGACGTGCTGCTCACCCACGCCCCGCCGGCCGGGCTGGGCGACGACGACGATGCGCCGCACCGCGGCATCGAGGCGCTGCACGAGGTGCTCGACGCGCTGCGGCCCCGTTGGCACCTGCACGGCCATGTCCACCCGCACGGCCGGTCGATGCCGGACCGGCAGCACGGGCCCACGACCATCGCCAACGTGATCCCCTACCGGGTGCTCACCATCCCCTCGGAGGCCTCCGATGGCTGACACCGGCTCGCCGCGCGCCGACGCCGAGAGCGACTTCCTGCGTGCCCGTCGGCAGCAGGTCCTCGGTGCCGTGGCCGGGCGCTTCCGTGCGGACGGGGAGGACGAGCGCAGCCTGCTGTCCTTCGACGACGTGGTCGCGGCCCTCGGCCGACGAGGCGAGCAGCGGCTCGGCCTGCTGGTCATCCCGCTCGACCGCGTCGTCGGGTCGGTGGACCGCACCCAGGAGTTCGACCGGCGCTTCCGCCCCACCAGCAACCGCAGCCGAGCCCGCTGGGAGCGGATCGCGCGCGCGATGCGCCGGGGCGAGGAGATCCCGCCGATCGAGGTGTACAAGCTCGGCGACCTCTACTTCGTGCGGGACGGGCACCATCGGGTGTCGGTCGCGAAGTCGCTCGGGCTCGACGTCACCGAGGCGGACGTGACCGAGATCCTCACGAAGCTCTCCCCCGTCGGCCTCACCGGCCGGGGCGACCTCGAGCGCAAGCACTGGCGCCGGATCTTCCTCGAGCGGGTCCCCCTGACCGGCGAGGCCCGCGCCTCGATCGAGGTGGGCAACCCCGACCGCTACCACCGCCTCGCCGAGATGGTCGAGGCCTGGTCGGCCCGCCGGATGCACGCCGAGGGCCGCTACCTGACCCGGGCCGAGGCCGCCGATCTCTGGTACCGGGAGGAGTACCTCCCCGTGCTCGACCTGATCGCGACCGTCGGGCTGGCGCTCCCGTACGAGACCTCGACCGACACCTACTTCCGCGTCGCGTGCGAGCGCTACGAGCTCACCCGCGAGCACACCTGGGACGCGGACGCGCTCGAGGAGCTGCGGGGACGCCGGCGGCGTACCTGACCCTCCGAGCTCAGGCGGTGAGGCGCTCCCCCGACGCCGCGTCGAAGACGTGCATCTTCGCGGTGTCGACGACGAGCCGGGCCTTGTCCCCTGCGCGCACCGCCGACTCACCGGAGAGCCGCGCGGTGACCTGGGTGCCGGAGCCCTGCATGTCCTGGCCGACGTCCTTGGCGAGGTCGTCCAGGCCCTCCGCCCGGGCCCCGGCTCCGCCGACGTTGAAGTAGGCGTAGACGTCGGAGCCCATCGACTCGACGAGGTCGACCGTGACGTCGACGGACGTGCCGTCGTCGCCGGCGACCGAGGCGTCCTCGAAGTGCTCGGGCCGCAGCCCGACGATCACCTCGCGTCCGGAGCCGCCGTCGACCGCTTGGCGCAGCTCGTCGCCGAGCGGCAGCCGGCCCAGCCCGGTCTGCAGGGCACCGTCCTCGACCGTGGCGGGGAGGAAGTTCATGGCCGGGCTGCCGATGAAGCCGGCGACGAAGAGGTTCGCGGGTCGCTGGTAGAGCTCGGTCGGCGACCCGATCTGCTGCACGAGGCCGCTACGCATCACCACGACCCGGTCGCCGAGGGTCATCGCCTCGGTCTGGTCGTGGGTGACGTAGAGCGTAGTGGTGCCGAGGGTCTTCTGGATCTTCGCCACCTGGGTGCGCATCTGCACGCGCAGCTTGGCGTCCAGGTTGGACAGCGGCTCGTCCATGAGGAAGGCCTTGGGGCTGCGCACGATCGCGCGCCCCATCGCCACCCGCTGGCGCTGGCCGCCGGACAGGTTCGCGGGCTTGCGCGGCAGGTGCTGGGTCAGCTCCAGCATCTCGGCGGCCTCGGCCACCTTCTGCTTGATCGTTGCCTTGTCGACCTTGGCGAGGGTGAGCGGGAAGGCGATGTTCTCCTCGACGGTCATGTGCGGGTAGAGCGCGTAGGACTGGAACACCATGGCGATGTCGCGGTCCTTCGGCGCCCGGTCGTTGACCCGCTGGCCGTCGATCACCAGGTCGCCACTGGTGATGTCCTCCAGCCCCGCCACCATGTTGAGCGTCGTCGACTTCCCGCAGCCCGACGGGCCGACCAGGATGATGAACTCGCCGTCGGCGATCTTCAGGTTGAAGTCGTGGACGGCCAGCGCCCCGTCGGGATAGCGCTTCTCGATGTGGTCCAGGACGATCTCGGCCATGGGTGCTCTCCTTCTCGGTCCGGGCGCTCAGCCCTTGACCGCTCCCGAGGTCAGACCAGCGACGATGCGGCGCTGGAAGAACAGGACGAACAGGACGATGGGGATCGTGATCACCACCGCCGCGGCCGCGATGGGCTGCGTGGGCTTCTCGTAGGTGGTGGCGCCGGTGAAGTAGGCCATCGCGGCCGGCACCGTGCGCGCGTTGTCGGTGGCGGTCAGCGAGATCGAGAACAGGAAGTCGTTCCAGGCCGCGATGAAGACCAGGATCGCGGTGGTGAAGACGCCGGGCATCGCCAACGGCGCGATCACCCGCCGGAAGGCCTGGTACGGCGTCGCGCCGTCCATCTTCGCCGCCTTCTCCAGCTCCCACGGGATCTCCCGGAAGAACGCCGAGAGCGTGTAGATGCCCAGGGGCAGGGCGAAGGTGATGTAGGGCAGGATCAGGCCCGGCCAGGTGTCGAAGAGGTGCGTCGCCGTCTCGATCTTGAACAGCGGCGTCACCAGCGCGATCTGCGGGAACATCGAGATCAGCAGGGACATCGCGACGATGGCCCGCTTGCCCGGGAAGTCGAGCCGGGCGATGGCGTAGGCCGCCATCGTGCCGAACAGCAGCGCGATGAACGTCGAGATCAGGCAGATGCCGATCGAGTTGACCAGCGCCCGGGTGAAGTCGGCGTTCGCGAAGATCTTGCGGTAGTTGTCCCACGTCGCGCCGGTCGGCCAGTACTTGCCGTCGTTGAGCGTGGCGTCGCCCTTGAACGACAGCGCCACGATCCAGAACACCGGGATGAACGCGTAGAGCAGCACGATCGCGTCGATCGCCACCCACCCGAGCTTCTTCGCGGGAGTCGCCGTCTGAGCACTCATGTCAGCGTCCCTCCTCCTGGCCCGGCGCCGCCGCGCCGAAGATCTTCACGAAGACGAACGCGATGATCGCGATGGTCACGAAGATCAGGACCGACATGGTCGAGCCGATACCGAGGTTGAGCCCCCGGATCAGGTTGTCGTAGGCGAGCATCGAGACCGAGCGGGTGTCGTTGCTGCCCGCCGTCAGCACGAAGATGTTGTCGAAGACCCGGAAGGCGTCGAGGGTGCGGAACAGCAGCGCCACCAGGATCGACGGCTTGATCAGCGGCACCGTCACCTTCCAGAACCGCTGCCAGGCGCTCGCCCCGTCCAGCGAGGCCGCCTTCAGCAGGTCCTCGGGCACCAGGGACAGCCCCGCCATGAGGAGCAGCGCCATGAACGGCACGGTCTTCCACACCTCGGCCAGCACGATCACCCAGAACGACGGCCACCTCTGGGTCAGGGGCGCGCTGTCGCCGAAGAGGTGGGAGAGCCACCCGACGCCCTGCGTCCACGCGAACTGCCAGGAGAACGCCGCCACCACGGTGACGATCGCGTAGGGCACCAGGGCCGAGGTCCGCACGAGGCCGCGGCCGACGAGGGTGCGGTGCATGACGATCGCGAGCAGCATCCCCAGCCCCAGCTCGAGCACCGTGCTGACGACGGTGAGCAGCATCGTGAAGCCGAACGCCTTCCACCACAGGTCGTTGCTCAGCACGGTCACGTAGTTGTCGAACCCGATGAACTTGTTCTGCCCCGGGGTGCGCAGGTCGGCGCGGAAGAAGGACAGCCAGATCGCGTAGAGGATCGGGTACGCCGTCACGACCAGCATGGTGATGACGGCCGGCGCGCACAGCAGCATGCCGAGCCGGCGCTCCTGGCGCTTGCCCTCGCTGTGCCGCTGCCGGGCGATCTCGGTCCCGGCGACGGCTTCGGTCGTGGTGCTCACGGCAGGATCCCCTTCCCATCGATCGCCTGCTGGATCGACGACGTCAGCTGCTGGGTGGTCGCCGGCGGGTCGATGCTCGCGGGCGGCGAGAGCGTGGAGGAGATCAGCGTGGAGATGTTCTGGTAGAGCGGGGTCGCCGGCCGCGGCACGGCGGTCCTGAGCTCGGCGAGGATCTCCTTGTACTCCGGGTACGCCGCCTGCAGCTGCTTGTTCCGGTACAGGCTGGCCAGCACCGGCGGCTCGTTGCCCGCCGCCGCGAACTCGATCTCGTGGGCGGGCGAGCGCAGGCACATCGCGGCGTCGTACGCCTGCTGCGGGTGCTTGCTGTAGCTGCTGATCGCCAGGTTCATCCCGCCGAGGGTGGCGCGCCCCGGCTGACCGGGAGCGAACGACGGCAGCGTGGTCCACGCGAGGTCCTTGTAGACCGCGGGGTTGGCGGTCTTCATCGAGCCGTAGGTGTAGGGCCAGTTGAGGGCGAACGCGGCCTCTCCGCGCTGGATCTGGGCGAAGACCTCGGGCTCCTCGCTGACCGACATCGACTTGCTGCCGAGCCCGTCGGTCGCGAGGGCGTGGATGATGGTGAGGGCCCGGGTGGTCTTGTCGTCGATCGTCACCTGGGTGCTGTCGGCGTTGACGATGGTGCCGCCGAGCGAGGACAGGATGGTGTTGAAGAGCACCACGTAGCCCTCGTACTCGCGGGCGGTCACCGAGATGACGTGCGGCTTGCCCTCGCCCTTGAGCCTCTTGGCGTCCGCCACGACCTGGTCCCAGGTCGTCGGCGGCTTCGGCGTGAGGGACTTGCGGTACCAGAGCAGCTGGACGTTGGTGTGCTTCGGGATCGCGTAGAGCTTGCCCTGCCAGGTCGCCGTGTCGAGCGCCGGCTTGACGACGTCCTTGGACGCGGCGGTGCGCTGGGCGCCGGTCAGCTCGCGGATCCACCCGGCCTGCGCGAACTCCGCCGTCCAGGTCACGTCCAGGCCGAGCAGGTCCATGCTGTCGCTGTGCGCGGCGAGCCGCCGCACCAGCTGCTCGCGCTGGCCGTCGGCGTCGCTGGGCAGCAGGTTGCCGACGATCTTGTACGCGCCGTGCGCCTGCTGGTTGCACTCGGCGATGATCTTGTCGAAGCCGGTCTCGGAGGCGCCGCCGTACAGGTTGATGATCGGTACGCCGCCGCTGCCCCCGCACCCGCTGAGCAGGGACGCGGTCAGGGCGCCGGCGAGGATCAGCGCCGGCCTGCGGTGCGAACGGCTGCTGCCCTTCGCGAATCGTCGGTTGGCGCTGACCACCGGCACTCCCCTTCCCGAGATGGAAGCGTGACGCCCGTCACAACGTTCAAACTAGGACGGTCACGCCCCGGATTGCAACCACACCGCCGTGTCGGTCGGGAGGCCGTCGTCGGTGAGCGGACCACTGGCGACCAGCACCTCCGCGCCGTCCGGAAGAGGGGCCGGGTCGGCGCCGAAGTTGACCAGGACCCTGGTGGCACCGGCGTCCGTGGTGAGGGTGAGGGCCAGCAGGTCCTCGTCGGTCGCGTCGTCCCAGGCGAGCGTCGAACGGCCCAGGCCGCGCTCGCGGCGCAGTCGCAGCAGGGTGCGGTAGAGCTCGAGCGTCGAGGTCGGGTCGCCCTCCTGGCGGTCGGGCGCGAGGTCGCCGTACTCCTCGGGCTGCGGGAGCCAGCTCGCCTCCCCCGGGCCGAAGCCGTACGACGGCGTGCCGCTGTGCCACGGCACGGGGACGCGGCAGCCGTCGCGGCCGCGGTCACGGTGGCCCGAGCGCTCGTACGTCGGGTCCTGCCGCGCCTCGTCGGGCAGCCGGGTCGCGTCGGGCAGGCCGAGCTCCTCGCCCTGGTAGAGGTACGCCGATCCGGGCAGCGCCAGCATCAGCGTGGTCGCCGCACGGGCGCGCCGCAGGCCGAGTGCCGTGTCGGGCTGCGGGTCGTCGGCGCCGATGCCCGCGATGGAGACCGTCGGCGACGGCGGGAAGCCGAGCCGCGTCGCGTGGCGCGGGACGTCGTGGTTGGACAGCACCCAGGTCGCGGGCGCGCCGACCGCACCCATGGACTCCAGGGACCTGTCGATCGCGGCGCGCTGCAGGGGCGCGAGCCACGGGGTCAGCAGGTAGTCGAAGTTGAAGGTCTGGTGCATCTCGTCGGGACGGACGTAGCGCGCCAGCCGGTCGGTCGGGGTCACCCAGGCCTCGGCGCAGAGGATCCGCTCGCCGTCGTACTCGTCGAGCAGCGCACGCCAGGTGCGGTAGATCTCGTGCACCCCGTCGCGGTCCCACATCGGGAACTCGCGGGTCTCCACCTTCTGCGGGTCCAGCGTCAGGTCCTGGTCAGGCAGGCCCGGCTCCTTGACCAGGCCGTGGGCGACGTCGACCCGGAAGCCGTCCACGCCCCGGTCCAGCCAGAAGCGCAGCACCGACTCCATCTCGGCACGGACCTCGGGGTTGGTCCAGTCGAAGTCGGGCTGGGAGGCGTCGAAGAGGTGGAGGTACCACTGCCCGTCCTCGACCCGCTCCCACGCCGGGCCGCCGAACACGCTGGGCCAGTTGTTGGGCGGCTCCTCGCCGCCCGGGCCCGTGCCGTCGCGGAAGACGTAGCGCGCCCGCTCGCGGCTACCGGGCGGGCTCGCGAGCGCGGCCTGGAACCACGGGTGCTCCGAGGAGGAGTGGTTGGGGACCAGGTCGACGATGACGCGCAGGCCCAGCTCGTGGGCCCGCGCGATCATCGCGTCCGCGTCCGCCAGCTTCCCGAACAGGGGGTCGACGTCGCGGTAGTCGGCGACGTCGTACCCGGCGTCGTTCTGCGGGGAGGTGTAGAACGGCGAGAGCCAGATGGCGTCGACACCCAGGTCGGCCAGGTGCTGCAGCCGACTCGTGATGCCCGGCAGGTCGCCGACACCGTCACCGTCCGCGTCCGCCCAGCTGCGCGGGTAGACCTGGTAGATGACGGCGTCGCGCCACCACTCGCTCTTCGTCTCCGAGACCATGCGCCAACCCTGCCAAAGCGGCCAAGGGCCGCCAAGGTCCCTTCTCAGGCCTCGACGTAGACGCTGCTTCCCATCTCGACGAACTCCGCGGACTTCTGGGCGAACTGCTTGCGCACGTCCTGGCTGATCCGCATCGAGCAGAACTTCGGGCCGCACATCGAGCAGAAGTGGGCGGTCTTGGCGTTCTCGGCGGGCAGCGTCTCGTCGTGGAACGCCATCGCGGTGACCGGGTCGAGCGACAGCGCGAACTGGTCGTGCCAGCGGAACTCGAAGCGCGCCTTCGACAGCGCGTCGTCCCACTCGCGCGCGTGCGGGTGGCCCTTCGCGACGTCGGCCGCGTGGGCGCTGAGCTTGTAGGTGATGACGCCGGTCTTCACGTCGTCCCGGTTCGGCAGGCCGAGGTGCTCCTTCGGCGTGACGTAGCAGAGCATCGCGGTGCCGTGCATCGCGATCGTGGCCGCGCCGATGGCACTGGTGATGTGGTCGTAGCCGGGCGCGATGTCGGTGACGAGCGGGCCGAGCGTGTAGAACGGCGCGCCGTGGCACCAGTCCTGCTGCAGCACGACGTTCTCCTCGACGAGGTTGAGCGGGACGTGGCCGGGGCCCTCGACCATCACCTGGACGTCGTGCTCCCAGGCGCGCTTCGTGAGCTCGGCGAGGGTGCGGAGCTCGGAGAGCTGGGCCTCGTCGTTGGCGTCTGCGGTCGCGCCCGGGCGGAGACCGTCGCCGAGGGAGAAGCTGATGTCGTACTTCTTGAAGATCTCGCAGAGCTCGTCGAAGTGGGTGTAGAGGAAGTTCTCCTCGTGGTGGGCCAGGCACCAGCCGGCCATGATCGAGCCGCCGCGGCTGACGATGCCGGTGACGCGGTTCGCGGTCATCGGGACGTAGCGCAGCAGCACGCCGGCGTGGATCGTCATGTAGTCGACGCCCTGCTCGGCCTGCTCGATGACGGTGTCGCGGAACAGCTCCCAGGTGAGCTTGTCGGCCTGGCCCTTGACCTTCTCGAGCGCCTGGTAGATCGGGACGGTGCCGATCGGGACCGGGCTGTTGCGGATGATCCACTCGCGGGTGGCGTGGATGTCGTCGCCGGTGCTGAGGTCCATGACGGTGTCGGC
>DATFHM010000331.1:0-4801 GCA_035248385.1 Nocardioides sp.
GCGCCGAAGCTCATCCCGGGCGTGCCGTCGGGCACCACGAAGGCGGACAGGCCGCGGGTGCGGTCCTCGCCGGTGCGGGCGAAGAGGATGTAGTAGTCGGCGCACGAGCCGTTGGAGATCCACTGCTTCACGCCCTTGACGACGTAGTCGTCGCCGTCGGGGCGGGCGGCGGTGCGGATGCCGCTCACGTCGGAGCCGGCCTGCGGCTCGGAGAGGCAGTAAGCGCCCAGCCAGTCGCCGGACAGCATCTTCGGCAGCCACTCGGCCTTCATCGCCTCCGACGCGTTGGCCGCGACGACCGTCGAGGTGAGGGCGTGCACGGAGGTGCCGACGCCGACGCTCGGCCAGGCCGTGGCGATCTCCTCGACGACCTGGAGGTAGACCTCGTAGGGCTGCCCGCCCCCGCCGTTCTCCTCGGCGAAGGGCAGGGAGAGCAGGCCGGCGCGGCCGAGGATCCGGTAGGCGTCGGCGGGGAACTCGGCGTTCGCCTCGGCCTCGGCGACCTTCGGCGCCAGCTCCTTGGTCGCGATCTCGCGGGCCAGGGCCAGCAGCTCGACGGACTCCTCGGTCGGCAGCAGCCGGTCAACCTCAGTGCTCACCCCTGCACCCTACGGTCGTCATGCTCGGACCGGCCCAGAGGCCGGTGTCACCATGACGACCGGGTCAGGAGCGGGCGTCGGCGACGGCGTACAGGACCACTGAGGCGGCCACACCGGCGTTGAGCGACTCGAGCACACCGGCCATCGGGATCGAGACGAGGCGGTCGCAGGTCTCGGCCACGAGGCGCGAGAGACCGTCGCCCTCGGAGCCGACGACGAGGACCAGCGGACCGTCGACGAGCTCGCGGTCGGCGACCATCTCGGGCAGGGTCAGGTCGCCGTCGGCGGCGAGGCCGACCACGAAGCAGCCCGCCTCCTGGTAGGCCTGCAGGGTCCGGGTCACGTTGACCGCCTGGGCCACCGGGATCCGGGCGGCAGCACCGGCCGAGGTCTTCCACGCGGCGGCGGTCATCGAGGCCGCGCGACGCTCCGGGATGACCACGCCGTGCGCCCCGAAGCCGGCGGCGGAGCGGACGACAGCGCCCAGGTTGCGCGGGTCGGTGACGTGGTCGAGGACGACGATGAGCGGCTGGTCGCCCATCTCAGCCGCGCGCTCGACGAGGTCGTCCGGGTGGGCATACTCGTACGCCGGCACCTTGGCCGCGATGCCCTGGTGGACCGCCTCGGAGGTGATCCGGTCGAGCTCACGGCGCGAGGTCTCCATCAGCCCGATGCCCATCTCGGCGCACAGCCGGAACGCCTCGCGGGTGCGGCCGTCGCGCTCGATCCCCTCGGCGACGTACACGGCGGTCACGGGGACGCCCTCGCGCAGCGCCTCGACGACCGGGTTGCGGCCGACGATCCACTCGGCGTCACCGGTCTGCCGGCGACGCGGCTTCTTCGCCTCGGCGCGCTCCTTGGCGGCCGCGATCTTGTGCGCCTTGTGGTACGGCCGGTCGACCGCCTTGGGCGTCGGGCCCTTGCCCTCCAGGCCACGCCGGACGTTGCCGCCGGTGCCGCCGACGACCTTCTTGCTGCTCTTGCGGGTCGCGCCTCGGCGCGAGCTGTTACCGGCCATCAGGAAAGACTCCACTTCGGTCCATCGGGGGTGTCGGTGATCTCGATGCCGGCGGCCTTGAGCTGGTCGCGGACGGCGTCGGCCGCCGCCCAGTCCTTGGCCGCGCGCGCCGCGGCGCGCTGGTCGAGAAGGCCGCGGACGAGCGCGTCCACGGCGTGGGTCAGGCCCTCGTCGGCGCCCTTCGCCGGACCCCAGGCGGGGTCGGCGGGGTCGAGGCCGAGGACGTCGAGCATGGCGACGACCGCGCCGGCGACGGCGGTGACGTCCTCGCCCGCGGCCAGCAGCCGGTTGCCCTCACGCACGGTGTCGTGCAGGACGGCGACGGCGCCCGGCGTACCGAGGTCGTCGTCCATGGCAGCCACGAAGGCGTCGGGGAGGGCGGTGGCGGTCGCATCGCCGACGCGCTCGAGGAAGCCCACGATCCGGCGGAACGCGGCCGCGGCCTCGTCCAGCGCCTCGAAGCTGAACTCGACGTGCGAGCGGTAGTGCGCGGCGACCAGGTAGTAGCGCAGCTCGATGCCGCGATAGGTCTCCAGCACCGACGGGATCGTGAGGGAGTTGCCGAGCGACTTCGACATCTTCTCGCCGGCGGTGGTGATCCACGCGTTGTGCATCCAGTACGACGCGAACGGCCGGCCCGCCGCGCGCGACTGGGCCTGCTCGTTCTCGTGGTGCGGGAAGCGCAGGTCGAGCCCGCCGCCGTGGATGTCGAAGGAGGGACCGAGGTACTTGCCGGCCATCGCCGAGCACTCGATGTGCCACCCCGGGCGGCCGCGACCCCACGGCGACGGCCAGGACGCCGTCTCCGGCTCCGAGGACTTCCGGCCCTTCCAGAGCGCGAAGTCGCGCGGGTCCCGCTTGCCGCGCGGGTCCGCGTCGGCGGCGGCCTCCATGTCGTCGACGCCCTGGTGGGTCAGCTCGCCGTACGCCGGCCACGACCGCACGTCGAAGTAGACGTCGCCCGAGCCGTCGGGAGCGACGTAGGCGTGGCCACGCGCGATGAGCTCCTCGATCAGCTCGACCATCTCGGGGATGTGGCCGGTGGCGAGCGGCTCGTACGTCGGCGGGGCGACGTTGAGCGCGGCGTACGCCGCCGACAACTCGCGGTGCATCACCTGGGTGTGGGCGTACCAGGGCCGGCCGGCCGCCTCGGCCTTCGCGATGATCTTGTCGTCGATGTCGGTGACGTTGCGGACGAAGTCGACCTCGTAGCCCGACGCCCGCAGCCAGCGCTGCAGCACGTCGAAGTTCACGCCGGAGCGGACGTGCCCGACGTGCGGCTCGCTCTGCACGGTCAGACCGCAGACGTAGAGCGACGCCCTGCCGGGCTGGAGGGGCGCGAACTCACGGACCTCTCGGGTCGCCGTGTCATAGAGCCGGAACGTCACCGGTGAAGTCTAGGGTGGAGTGATGCGTAGAGCCGTTTCTGCAATGGCCGTCGCAGTGGTCGCTCTCGGGCTCTTCTCGGGTTGTGGCGCGCGGCAGGAGGGTGCCCTGGGCCTCGCGATCGCCCAGACGCGCCAGATCGACCTCCAGTCGTGGGACTCCTCGGCCTCCCTCGCGACCGGCAGCTCCGCCGGGGTGCGGGTGGCCGCGGGCCGGCTGGTGTTCGACCACGCGACCGCGTCCCACTCCTTCGCCGGCACGCCCTACGACATCGCCACGTGGACCGCGCCCTGGCGACGCCCGGGCTTCGACTTCACCCAGCTGATCGCGTCCTGGTCGGCCCGCACACCCGGTGACTCCTGGCTGATGGTGCAGGTGCGCGGACTCACCAACGCCGGCGGCGCGACGAGCTGGGACAACCTGGCCCGCTGGGCCGCGACCGACCGCCACGTGCAGCGCACGTCCTACCCCAGCCAGCCCGACGACGGCACCAGCGTCGACGTCGACACCTGGAAGACGGCCGGCCTGGCGGCGTACCAGCTGCGCATCCGGCTGATGCGGCGTACCGGCACCAGCGCCGTACCGGACGTTGACCTGGTGACGGCGATGACCTCGCGGCTGCCCGCGACGGCCGGAGCCACGTCGGCGCCGGGGCCGGGCGACGGGGTCGTGCTGCCGGTCCCCCGCTACTCGCAGATGATCCACCAGGGCGAGTTCCCGCAGTGGGGCGGCGGCGGGGAGGCGTGGTGCTCGCCCACGTCGACGAGCATGGTGCTCGGCTACTACCACCGGCTGCCGTCCGCCCGGGCCTACCCGTGGGTGCCGAGCTCGTACGCCGACCCGTGGGTCGACTTCGCCGCGCGCTCCACCTTCGACCAGCGCTACGACGGCACCGGCAACTGGCCCTTCAACACCGCCTACGCCGCCCCGCGGGCCGGCAAGGGGTTCGTGACCCGGCTGCGCAACCTGCGCGAGGCGGGCCGGTTCATCGCGGCCGGCATCCCGCTCGTGGTGTCCGTGGCGTTCGGTCCGGGCGAGCTCACCGGCTCCCCCATCCGCGCCTCGAACGGCCACCTCATCGTCATCGCCGGCTTCACCCGCGGCGGCAACGTCATCGTCAACGACCCCGCCGCCCCGACGAACGCGGGAGTCCGGCGCACCTACGACCGCGCCCAGTTCGAGCGGGTCTGGCTGAACGCGTCGGGCGGTGCGGCGTACGTCATCCACGACGCGGCCCACCCGCTGCCCGGGGGCACCCACACGAACTGGTGACGAGGCGGGGGCTCAGAGCAGCGCGATGAGCGGCGGGAGCGAGGTGGTGATCACCGTGAGCAGCTCCTCGCGGGTCATCGTCGTGGGGTCGGCGCACCAGCCGAGCACGAGCTTCTCGGCCATCGCCTGCCATCCGCGGATGATCATCCGGACCGCGGGCGTGTCGGGGAGGTCGATGGTCGGCGCCTCGGCGAAGAAGCGCTCCCCCATCGCCTCGAACGTGGAGTCGTAGATCGCGCGCATCGCCTCGTTGCCGCCGGCGGCCGCGGCGACGAGCGAGCGGTAGCCGGCCTCGTTGGCCACCACGTAGTCGACGTACGCCGCGATCGAGGCGGCCAGCCGCTCGAGCGGTTCGTCGCCCTCGGGCGGGGCGGTCTTCTCGAAGAGGTCGTCGGCGGCGTACCGCACCACCGCCTCGCGGTAGCCCTGCTTGCCGTCGAAGTAGTGGTAGATCAGCCCGCGCGAGACGCCCGCCTCCTCCATCACCAGGTCGATCGAGATCTCGTCGATGGTGCGGGTGCTGAAC
>DATFHM010000332.1:0-23621 GCA_035248385.1 Nocardioides sp.
GCGACCATCGGGACCGAGTCCATGTAGGCGTCGGCGATCGGGGTGACCAGGTTGGTCGCACCCGGGCCGGAGGTCGCCATGCAGACGCCGACTCGGCCGCTGGCCGAGGCGTAGCCCTCGGCGGCGTGGCCCGCGCCCTGCTCGTGGCGCACCAGGATGTGCCGGATCGAGGAGTCCATCAGGGGGTCGTACGCCGGGAGGATGGCGCCGCCCGGGATGCCGAAGATGTCGGTGACCCCCGCCGCCTCGAGCGACCGGACCAGGCTCTGTGCGCCGGTGATCGTCCCGCCCGAGCCCTGCTGCTCGCTCATTGCATGTTTCCTTCGGTGTCGTGGATCGTCGTACTCAACAAAAAACCCCTCGGTTGCGAGGCAACGAGGGGTGGACGCACTGACTGGGGATCAGTCGGCGCGTCCGCTGCGTACGAGAAGCTGCTCATGCATGGAGCCAGCGTACGCGGTCGTACGTCGTCGCGTCGAACAGTCTCCCATGCCGTCCCAAGGAGCAAGACGCGAGTCTCACCCCTCGTCGGTCCGCCGGCGCTGGCAGAGTGGCCGCGTGAGCGGTACGACGTGGCGCGCCCCGGGGCGGGTCAACCTGATCGGCGAGCACACCGACTACAACGGCGGGCTCGCGCTGCCCTTCGCGATCGGGCTGGGCTGCACCGCCCGCGTCCTCCCGTCGGAGACGTACGCCGTCAGCTCGGCGCAGCAGCCCTCCCCCGTGCTCCTCGACGGCATCGCCGACCTGCCGGACGCCGACGTGCCGGTGTGGGTCCGCTACGCGCTGGGCCCGCTGTGGGTGCTGCGCGAGCGCGGGCACGCCGTCCCTCCGCTCGAGGTGACGATCGACAGCGACGTGCCCTCCGGCTCGGGGCTCTCGTCCTCGGCCGCGGTCGTCTGCTCGGTGACGGCCGCGGTGGCCGACCACCTCGGGCTGGCGCTGCCGCTCGAGGACCTCGTCGCCATCTCGCGTGCCGCGGAGAACGACGTGGTCGGCGCCCCGACCGGCGGCCTCGACCAGATGGCCTCGCTGGGCTGCCGCGAGGGCCACGCCCTGCTCATCGACTTCGCGACGATGCGGACCGAGCAGGTGCCCCTCCCGCTCGCCGATGCGGGCCTGACGATCCTGGTCCTGGACACGATGGTCCGGCACAGCCACGCCGACGGTGAGTACGCCGCCCGGCGGGCCGGCTGCGCGGCCGGCGTCCCGGCGTACCTGCGCCACGTGCGGACGGAGAACCAGCGGGTCCGTGACGTCGTCGACCTGCTGCGGTCCGGCCGGCTGGACGAGATCGGGCCGCTGCTGTCCGCCTCCCACGCCTCGCTGCGCGACGACTACGAGGTGACCACGCCCGAGCTCGACCTCGCCGCCGCGACGCTCGAGGCGGCCGGCGCGCTCGGGGCGCGGATGACCGGCGGCGGGTTCGGGGGTTGCGTGATCGGCCTGGTCGCCGCCTCGCGTGCCGACGCCTGCGGGCGGGCCGTGGCCGCCGCGTTCGAGGCGCGGGGCTGGGAGGCGCCGCGCTGGTTCACGGCGGAGGCGGGGCCGGGCGCTTATCGGCTATCGGCCGAGGGGTGAGCGCTGGCGCCCGTCCGCGTCGAAGTTGGCCGCGTCGAGCCAGGCCTCGTGCCGGGCACGGATCGCCGGCCACTCGCCGTCGGTGATCGAGAACCAGTCGGTGTCGCGGTTCCGGCCCTGGACGACCAGGTGGTTGCGGAAGCGGCCCTCATAGGTGAAGCCGTAGCGGGCGGCGGCGCGCCTCGACGGCTCGTTGAGGCTGTCGCACTTCCACTCGAAGCGGCGGTAGCCGAGGTCGTCGAAGGCGTGCCCGATGAGCAGGTGGATCGCCTCGGTGGCCGCGCGGGTCCGCTGGAGGTCCCTGCCGAGGAGCACTCCCCCGACCTCGACCTGACCGTGGTCCGGCTCGATCCGCAGGTACGACGCGATGCCGGTCGCCCGCCCGGCCCGCTCGCCCTCGGTCGGGACGAACGCGAACGTCACCATGTCGTCGCGGTCCGCCTGCCCGGCGAGGTGCATCCAGAGGTCGGGCAGGGACGTGGGCCGCGGGATCGGCCGGTAGGTCCAGAGGTCCCCGTCGTCGGCGCCGCAGGTGGCCGCGAAGAGATCGGAGTAGTGCGCCGAGGTCAGCGGCACGACACGGACGTAGCGCCCCTCGAGCACCGTCGGCTCCGGTCGCTCGCGCGGCTCCCAGCCCTCGACGACCCCGCCGACCTGCTGGCCGAACGCGTTGACCTCGCTCATGCCGGCGAGGCTAGCGGCCGGGTGCGCCGGATCCGCCCGGCCCATCCGATGGCCAGGCCGACGGCGACACCGATCAGCGTCTCCAGCCCTCGGTCGGTGAGCAGCTCGCGGACCGGGATGGGCGCGGCCAGGTGCACCATCAGCAGCGCGAGCGGGGTGATGAACAGCAGGGCCGCGGCGTAGTGACGGCCGACCACGAGCTCGGTGAGCGCCTGCAGCAGGCCGACGAGCAGGATCGTGGTGAGCACCGGCAGGTGCAGCTCCAGGAGAGCCCACGCGACCACCAGTCCCCCGGCGGTGCCCATGACGCGGTGCGTGCCGCGGACCACCTGGGTGCCGAAGTCGGGTGCGACCAGGGGCACCACCGCCGAGACCATCGCCCAGTAGGGCCGGCCGATCCCGGCCCCCGTCGCGATCGAGCCGGCGATCGCGACCCCGAGCCCTGACATCCACGCCTGCCTGACCCAGCGCCCCCGGGCACCGCCGATCGCCGGGCCGGCCGGAGTGATCGCGGCGGTACGCCGCACCCTCCGCACGACTGCACCCACGTTGCCGACGACGACCGCGAACGCCGCGGCCGACGCGGCGACCGCGGCCGCCTCCCCCACCTGCTCCCACGTGCCCGGGACCGACGCGACCGCGGCGAACCCGAACAGGCAGAACAGCGAGCCCGGCGGGTGCCAGCCCTGGGTGCCGGACACCCACGTGACGACCGCCGCCAGCACGGCCGCGATCGGGACGGCGAGCCAGGCCCGCTCGGCCGAGACGGCGACGACCGCGCCGAGGGTGACCGCGAGGACGAGCGAGCAGCCGGCGACGACCTGCAGCCGCACGCGCGGCAGGTCCACGCGCTCGCGGCCGTAGAGCGCGGTGAACGCGCCGAAGGTGGCGTAGAGCGACCAGCGCGGCTGGTCGGCGGCGTACACGACGAGCAGCGGGACCAGGACCGAGATCGCGGCGCGGGCTGCGATCCGGTGCGAGCCGCTCACCTCATTGACGACGAACAGCCGCCGCCACCCGGTGGGGGCCTCAGGCATCCGCGGGCTCGGGGTCGGGCTCACCGTCGAAGTCGTACGCCGGCAGGCCGTCCAGGCTGGTGCGGTTCTTCAGGCGCCGGTAGTCGGCGGCGCCCTCGGGCCCCTTGCGCTCGAAGTACGGCGGCAGCAGGTCCCGCTCCCCGGCGTACTCCATCAGCGGGACGCCGTACCCGCACGAGTCGGAGACCCGCTCGATGTCGACCACGACCACGGCCCGGGCGCCGGGCAGGTCGGTGAACCGGCCGGCCAGCTCGGCGTACCTCTCGTCGGAGAGGGGGACGACGGTCCCGGTGCCGTGGAACCGGACGATGCTGGGCGGTCCGTCGAACGCGCAGAACATGACGGTGATCCGGCCGTTCTCCCGCAGGTGCGCGATGGTCTCGCTGCCGCTGCCCGTGCCGTCGAGCCACGCGAAGGTGTGCTCGTCGAGCATCCCGAACGTGCCCGGGATGCCGCGCGGCGAGAGGTTGAGGTGGCCGTCGGCGGCGAGGGGTGCCGTACCGACGAAGAAGACCCGCTGCCGCTCGACAAACTCACGCAGCCGACCATCGACCTGCTCGTACACCTTGCTCATGGGGCCATCGTCCCATCCACGGGGCGCGCGGCCCGCGTCCAGCGGATGACCAGCACGGCCTCGACCGGGTCGCCGCCCAGGGCTCGGTAGACGTGCCGGCCCCGCGCCTCCCACTCGGCGAGCTCGCCCTCCCCCACCTCCACCTGGCGCCGGACCGGGCCGACGCTCGCCCGCCCGGTGGTGATGAGGAGCTGTTCGACCACGCCGCGGCCGTGGCCGTCGGAGAAGTGCTCCGCGCCGGCGTCGAGGTGGAGCCGGAAGGTCTCGATGGTCGCGCCGTCGGCGCGGTGCTCGGTGTCGAGCAGCCGTGCGCCGATGCCCGGCGAGGTCACGTGGGTGCCCGCGCGCTCGGCGAGGAGCGTCGAGAGCGGGACGTCGAGAGCGCGCGCCAGCGCGTAGAGGGTCGACAGGGTGGGGTTGCGGCCGCCGTTCTCGATCTCCGAGAGCGATCCCTTGCCGACGCCGGCCCGGGCCGCGAGCGCACCGAGCGCGATGCCACGGTCGCGGCGGGCGGCGCGGACGCGCCCGCCGATCAGGACCGCGGGATCATCCGACATGTGACTGAGCCTAGAGCAGGGTTCCGAAAACAGAACCCGCTGACCTAGGGTTCTGTTCATGGAACACCGAGCCGCGACCACGGTCGCTGGCATCACGCTGGCCCTCGTCGGCTTCACCAGCTCGTTCGCCGTGGTGCTCGCAGGGCTGACGGCGGTAGGGGCCACACCGACCGAGGCTGCGTCCGGGCTGGTCGCGCTCTGCGTGACGATGGGGCTCGGCACGATCCTGCTGAGCCGCCGCCACCGCATCCCGGTCACCCTCGCGTGGTCGACGCCGGGCGCGGCTCTGCTGGCGACGACGGGTGCGGTGCGCGGCGGCTGGCCGGCCGCCGTGGGCGCGTTCCTGGTCGTCGCCGCGCTGGTCCTCGCGACGGCGCTCTGGCCCGCGCTCGGGCGGCTGATCGCGCGCATCCCGGCCGAGCTGGCGCAGGCGATGCTGGCCGGCGTGCTGTTCCCGCTGTGCCTCGCGCCGGTGACCGGGTTCGCGGCGTCCCCGCTGCTCGTCGGGCCGGCCGTGCTGACCTGGCTGGTCGGGCTCGTCGTGGCCCGGCGGTGGGCGGTGCCGCTCGCCTTCGTGGTCGCGCTCGGCACCGTCGTGGTGGAGGTCGTCCGGCACCACGACCGGCTCACCGGCGTGCTCCCCGAGCCGGCGTGGACGACGCCGCACCTCAGCATCGGCGCGGTGCTCGGCCTCGCCCTGCCGCTGTTCCTGGTCACCATGGCGGCCCAGAACCTGCCGGGCGTGGCCGTGCTGGCGTCGTACGACTTCGAGGTGCCGTGGCGCGCCTCGATGGCCACCACCGGCATCGGTACGGCGATCGGCGCACCCTTCGGCGGCCACGCCGTCAACCTCGCCGCGATCACCGCCGCGCTTGCCGCCGGCCCCGACGCCGGTCCGGACCGCACCCGTCGTTGGCGCGCGGCCGACACCGCCGGCTGGACCTACCTGGTCCTCGCGCTCGCCTCGCCGCTGCTCGTCGCCCTCGTCACCGCCGCGCCCGCCGGCATCCTCGAGGCCGTCGCCGGGCTCGCGCTGCTCGGCACGCTCGGCTCCGCCGTCCGCACGGCGCTCGCGGGTGACGGCCCGCACGAGCCGGCACTCATCACGCTGCTCGTCGCCGCCAGCGGTACGACGTTCCTCGGGGTCGGCGCCGCCTTCTGGTCACTCGTGGCCGGGCTGGCCGTCCACGGGCTGCTGCACTACTCCGGAACGCGGCGGTAGGCACCGTCCGACGCCGCCGTCGCCATCGAGGCGTAGGCGCGCAGGGCGGCGCTGACCGGGCGGTCGCGGTCGACCGGGGTGTAGGGCTTGTCGCGCTTCTCCTGCGCGGCCCGGCGCTCGGCGAGGACGATCTCGTCGACGTCGAGGCTGATCGTGCGGTTCGGGATGTCGATGGAGATCGTGTCGCCGTCCTCGATCAGGGCGATGAGGCCCCCGCCGGCGGCCTCCGGGGAGACGTGGCCGATCGACAGTCCCGACGTACCTCCGGAGAAGCGGCCGTCGGTGATCAGCGCGCACTTCTGGCCGAGGCCGCGCCCCTTGAGGAACGAGGTCGGGTAGAGCATCTCCTGCATGCCGGGGCCGCCCTTCGGGCCCTCGTACCGGATGACCACGACGTGGCCCTCCTGCACCGTCTTGTTGAGGATCCCGGCGACGGCGTCGTCCTGGGACTCGAAGACGATCGCCTTCCCGGTGAACGTCCAGATCTCCTCGGGCACGCCGGCGGTCTTCACGACGCAGCCGTCCTCGGCGAGGTTGCCGTGCAGGATGGCGAGGCCGCCGTCCTTGGAGTAGGCGTGCTCGAGGTCGCGGATGCAGCCCTCGGCGGCGTCGGTGTCGAGCGTCGCCCAGCGGTTCTCGGTGGAGAACGCCTCGGTGGTGCGGACACCGCCGGGAGCGGCGTGGAACAGCTCCAGCGCCTCCGGGCTCGGGTTCTCGCCGCGGATGTCCCAGCGACCGAGCCAGTCGTCGACGTTCGCCGAGTGGACGGTGTGGACGTCCTCGTTGAGGGCGCCCCCGCGGCGCAGCTCACCGAGCAGCGCCGGGATGCCGCCGGCCCGGTGGACGTCCTCCATGTGGTACTTCGGGCTGTTCGGCGCGACCTTGCTCAGGCAGGGCACCCGGCGCGAGATCGCGTCGATGTCGTGCACCGTGAAGTCGAGCTCGGCCTCGCGGGCCGCGGCCAGCAGGTGCAGCACCGTGTTGGTCGAGCCGCCCATCGCGACGTCGAGGGCGACGGCGTTCTCGAAGGCGGCGCGGGACGCGATGGCGCGCGGCAGGACGCTCTCGTCGTCGTCCTCGTAGTAGCGCTTGCACAGGTCCACGACCAGCCGGCCGGCCTCGATGAAGAGGTCCTTGCGGGCCGCGTGCGTGGCCAGCGTCGACCCGTTGCCCGGCAGCGACAGGCCGATCGCCTCGGTCAGGCAGTTCATGGAGTTGGCCGTGAACATGCCGGAGCAGGAGCCGCAGGTCGGGCAGGCCGAGCGCTCGATGGTGTCGAGCAGCTCGTCGCTCACCGCGTCGTTGGCCGACAGCGACATGGCGTCGACCAGGTCGAGCTTCTCGTGCACCAGGCCGTCGATGGCGACGGTCTTGCCGGCCTCCATCGGGCCGCCGGACACGAAGACGACGGGGATGTTGAGCCGCAGCGCCGCCAGCAGCATGCCGGGGGTGATCTTGTCGCAGTTGGAGATGCAGACCAGCGCGTCCGCGCAGTGCGCCTGCACCATGTACTCCACCGCGTCGGCGATCAGCTCACGGCTCGGCAGGCTGTAGAGCATGCCGCCGTGGCCCATCGCGATGCCGTCGTCGACGGCGATCGTGTTGAACTCCTTGGCGTTCGCGCCCGCGGCCTTGACCGAGTCGGCGACCAGCTTGCCCATGTTGCGCAGGTGGACGTGACCCGGCACGAACTCGGTGAAGGAGTTCGCGATCGCGACGATGGGCTTGCCGAAGTCCGAGTCCGTCATGCCGGTGGCACGCCAGAGCGCACGGGCACCGGCCATGTTGCGGCCGGACGTGGAGGTTGCGGAACGAAGTTGCGGCATGGGTCAAGGATAGGCGCCGCCCGTATGCCGCTCCGCCCCGATCTCAGCCCTGCTGGTCCTCGCGCTCGGCGACGGCCTTGAGGCTCGCGAGGCCCTTGTCGAAGTCCTTGCCGATCGCCTTGTCGAGGAACAGCCGGCCCATCAGCGCGAAGACCGGGTTGCGGTTGCCGCCCATGGTCCAGGTGACGCGGGTGCCTCCCTCGACCGGCACCAGCTCGAAGGACACCTCGTTCTCGGCCTTGAACGGCTTGAGGAACGACAGGTCGACGTCGATCTGCGAGGCCGAGATGGCGGTGAAGGTCATCGTGCCCTCGCCCGCCTTGCTGTTGCCCTTCCAGTGGTACGTCGCCCCCACGCCCTCGCCGTCGTACGAGCGCTGCAGCGCGGGGTCGAGGCTCTCCCACGGGGACCACTTGGTCCACTCGTGGAAGTCGGAGATCAGCGCGTGGATCGTGGTGGCCTGCGCGGCGATGACGGTCTCGCGGGAGTGGGAGAAGGACGGCATGGTGTGAACCTAGTGCGTGCGGGCACCGGTCAGCCATGGCCGATCCGCTCGATCCCGATCCCGCCCTCGACGAGGCGATCGAGCGCCTCGGCCGGCTCGGGCCCGAGGGCACCTGGCAGGTCCACGGCCGCCGGCTGAAGGTGACCAACCTGGACAAGGTGCTGTTCCCCGGCCGCGGCGACGAGGAGCCGGTCACCAAGCGCGAGCTGGTCGCGTACGCCGCTCGGATCGCTCCCGTGGTGCTGCCCTACCTCGAGGGCCGTGCCGTGAACCTGCACCGCTACCCCGACGGCGCGGACCGCAAGGGCTTCTGGACCAAGCAGCGCCCGTCGCACGCACCCTCGTGGCTGGGCAGCTGGGACAACCCCGAGGCCGATCCGGGCGAGACCACGACCTACGCCGTGCTGGACGAGCCGGCCGCCGTCGTCTGGGCCGCGAACTTCGGAGCGCTCGAGTGGAACCCGTGGACCTCGCGCACCGACGCGATGCACTGCCCGACGTACGCGCTCATCGACCTCGACCCCGGGGAGCGGACGTCGTGGGACGACCTGCTCCTGCTCGCCCGGCTGCACCACGACGCGCTGGAGCACCTCGGGGTGCGTGGACTCCCGAAGGTGACCGGACGGCGCGGGATCCAGATCTGGATCCCGGTGGCGGGGCACCACGGCTTCGACGAGACACGCGCCTGGGTCGAGACGTTGTCGCGCACCGTGGGCAAGGTGGTGCCGGACCTGGTCAGCTGGAAGTGGGAGAAGAAGTCCCGCGGCGGGAAGGCGCGGCTGGACTACACGCAGAACGCGATCAACAAGACGCTGGTGGCGCCCTACTCCCCTCGGCCGGCGCCCGGCGCTCCGGTCTCGGTGCCGATCGCCTGGGCGGAGCTGGACGACCCCGACCTGCGGCCGGACCGCTGGACGATCCGCACCGTCCTGGACCGCCTGGCGGTGGCCGGCGACCCGTTCCGTGGCGTGCTCGACGACCCGCAGGAGCTGCCGCGTCTCGACGGTGCCTAGATTGTTCGGGTGCACACGAACCGCCCGCCTCGTCCCTCCTTCGGCGTGGCGCTGGGGCTCGTCGTGGTCGGGATCGTCTCGGTGCAGGCAGGCGCGTCCTTCGCCAAGGGCCTGTTCGACCAGGTCACCCCCGCCGGCATGGTGTGGCTGCGGCTGGTCACCAGCACGGTGGTGCTCCTCCTCGTGGCCCGCCCCCGGCTCGCCGGGCGGAGCCGGCAGGACTGGCTCACCGTGATCGGGTTCGGGATCAGCCTGGCGTCGATGAACCTGGCGATCTACGAGTCGTTCGCGCGGATCCCGCTCGGGGTCGCGGTGACGATCGAGTTCCTCGGGCCACTGACGCTCGCGGTGGTGGGGTCGCACCGGCCCCGCGACCTGGTGTGGGCGGGGCTTGCCGGCGCGGGCGTCGTACTGCTCGGAGCGCAGCGGGGCAGCTGGGACTGGACCGGTGCCCTGCTCGCCGTCCTGGCCGGCACCGCCTGGGCCGGCTACATCGTGCTGAGCGCACGCACCGGCCGGCACTGGCAGGGCCTGGACGGCCTGGCCGTGGCGAGCCTGATCGCCACGGTGCTGCTGACACCGGGGCTGGTCCAGGTCCACAGCCGCCTCGACGAGCCGCACATCCTGCTCGCCGGTGCCGCGGTCGGCATGCTGAGCTCGGTGATCCCCTACAGCGCCGAGCTCACGGCGCTGCGCCGCATCCCCACCGCCACCATGGGCGTGCTGATGAGCCTGGAGCCGGCTGCCGCGGCGCTCACCGCCCTGCTCATCCTCGGCGAGCACCTGCGCCCGGTGCAGTGGCTGGCCATCGCCTGCGTGGTGGTCGCCAGCATCGGCGCCACGCGCACCACCACCGCGGCTACCGCGCCGCACGACTGACTCGGGCACAATCACCCCATGCCCACTGAACCGGCGAGCGCTGCGCAGGCGGAGCAGGCCCACCTCGGCTTCCGCGACATCCTGTCCGACGACGGCACGTTCCTGCGCGCGTGGACCAACGACCCCGACGGCGTCATCGCGGGCCCGACGGTGGTGCTGTGCAACGGGCTGGGCACCAACGCCTACATGTGGCCGAAGCTGCTCGACCCGTCCTGCGGCGTGCGCGTGGTGTCGTGGAACCACCGCGGGGTGGGCGGCTCGGAGCGTCCGGCCGACCACAGCCACGTCGAGATCGAGCACTTCGTCCAGGACGGCCTGTCCGTCATGGACCACTTCGGGATCGACCGTGCCGTGCTGATGGGCTGGTCGATGGGCGTGAACACGATGTTCGAGCTGGCGTCACGCCACCCCGAGCGGGTCAAGGGCCTGTTCGCCGTGGCCGGTGTGCCCGGCGACACCTTCGCGACGATGCTCGGCCCGCTGCACCTGCCGCACTTCGTGGCGCGCGCGATCACGGTCAACGCCTGCCGGATCGCCCGGTACGCCGGATGGCTGGCCACCCCGATCACGACCCGGATCCCGATCGGCCCGAAGGCCGTGCGGCTGATCAGCCACAGCGGCTTCATGTTCCCGGTGGCCGACCCGGCCGCCGTCGCGATCGGGCTGGACGAGTTCCGGCGTACCCCCGTGGAGTGGTACGCCCACCTCGCGATCTCCACCTCCCGGCACGCCCGGGTCAGCCTGAGCGCGATCGAGGTCCCGTGCCGCTTCGTCGCGGCCAGCTGGGACGTCCTCGCCGGGTCGCGGGACATGGCGACCGCCGCCGAGCGGGTCGCCGACGCCGACTACATCGAGCTGCGTGGCTCGCACTTCATCCAGCTGGAGAAGCCCGAGAAGGTGCACGACCTGCTGCTCGACTTCCTCGAGCGCGTGGACGCCTGACATGCGGCTGGCCCGCAGTGCCGCGGCGGTCGCCGCGGCCGCCGTGCTGACCACCCTGAGCGGCTGCGGTGGGGGCAACTCCGTCAGCATCACGGTCGCGCCCTCGATGACGGCCGTCCCCACGGTGGCCGAGAGCGTGCCGGCGACCTTCGACGGCGTGCCCGACGTGATCAGCACGGCCGCCACGAAGCTCACCACCCCCTGGGGCATCGACTTCCTGCCCAACGGCGTCGCGGTCGTCACCGAGCGCACCACCGGGCACGTGCTGCTGGTGAACCCCCGGGACGGGTCGGCGACCGTCACCGACCTGGGCGAGATCAAGGGCCTCAGCGCCAAGGGCGACGGCGGCCTGCTCGGCGTCGCGGTGTCGCCGACCTTCGTCGCCGACGCCTCCCTGTACTTCTACGAGACGACCAAGAAGGACAACCGGGTCGTCCAGATGCCACTCACCAACGCCGGTCTGGGCCGCGGGCACAACGTGCTCACCGGCATCCCGCGCGGCCAGAGCGACAACGGTGGCCAGCTCGCGTTCGGCCCCGACGGCTACCTGTACGTCGGCACCGGCGACGCCGGCAAGCCGCAGCTCGCGCAGGACCCGAAGTCGCTGGCCGGCAAGATCCTGCGGATCGCCGGCGACGGCTCCGGAGCGCCGGGCAACCCGGGCAAGAACCAGGTCTGGGCCAGCGGCTTCCGCGACGTGCTCGGGATGGCCTTCGACGGCGACGGCCAGCTCTGGGCCACCGACGCCGGCCCGAACCAGGACGAGCTCAACCGGGTCCTGCCCGGCAGCAACGGCGCCTGGCCGATCCACGAGGGCGCCGGCGGGGACAAGAAGAAGTTCATCCGCCCGTCCGTCACCTGGGCTCCGTCGCGCGCGACCGCCGGCGGCCTGGCGTTCGTGGGCGGCTACCTGTGGCTGACCGGTGTCCAGGGCCAGGACCTGTGGCGGGTCAAGGTCGACAGCGGAGCCGTCGGCGACTCGACGCCGTACTTCGCCGCCACCGGCAAGCACCCCAGTGCGTACGGCGCCCTCCGGATCGTCGGCCTGTCGCCGCTGGGCCAGCTCTGGCTCGGCACGAGCAACACCGACAACCCGAAGCACCCCGCCGACGACGACCGGCTGCTGCTCATCCAGCCCTGACGCGCTCGATCCTGGCCTTGCGGGCCGCGCGCCGCAACGTGGTCAGGACCGCCGGGCCGAGCACGGCGATGGCGACGGCATTGGTGATCGCACGACCGGTGTCCCAGCCGCCGGTCGAGGTCAGCAGCGTGTAGACGAGGAACCGGCGCAGGTTCTCGGCGAGCGCTCCGCCGGGCACGTAGGCGATCTGGCTGGCGTCGTGGCCGGGGATCTCGAGGCCGGCGATGAACGGCCAGCCCCACAGGTTCATCAGCAGCCCGTAGAGGTACGCCGCCGCGACGCCGTACACGACGAGCAGGACGATCTCGGCCCGGCCGCGCGGGCGCCGCGGCAGCAGGCCCGCCCCCAGGCCGACCCACCCGGCCACCAGCATCTGGAAGGGCAGCCACGGGCCGACCCCTGCGGTCAGCAGCGCCGACCCGAGCAGCGACGTACACCCGAGCAGGAAGCCGAAGCCCGGCCCGAATACCCGGCCGCCGAGGATGAGCAGGAAGAACACCAGCTCCAGGCCGCCGGTGCCGGCGCTGAAGCCGCGCAGGGCGGCGTTGACGGCGCTGAGGACGCCGAGGATCGCGAGCGCACGGGAGTCCATGCCGCCCTCGGACAGCTCGGCCAGCACGACGGCGAGCAGCAGCGGCAGGAGCAGCAGGAACAGGAAGGGCGGGTCGACGCGCGGGTTGTTCGGGTCGGTGCGCAGGACCAGCGGCCAGCCGAGCATCATCAGCCCGATCACCGTGACCAGGGCGAGGACGACGGTGGAGCGGAGCCGCAGCGGGAGGGCGCTCACGAGGCGCTGCCGTCGAGCGCTGCGGCGACCTCGTCGACGGTGAGCCAGTCGGGGCCGAGGACCTTGGTGGTCTGCGGGGCGAAGGCCGGTGACTCGGCGACGACCTGCCGGACGGGCCCCTGCGAGACGACCTCGCCGTCGGCCAGGACCACGACGCGGTCGGCGACCTGCGCGACGAACTCGACGTCGTGGGTGGCGACGAAGACCGTGCGCCCGTCGGCCGCGAGGCGGTGCAGGGCGTCGGCGAGGGCGCGTTTGGCGGCGTAGTCCAGGCCGCGGGTCGGCTCGTCGAGGAGCAGCACCGGAGGTGCGTCGGTCAGCACGATCGCGACCGCCAGCGCCAGCCGCTGCCCCTCGGAGAGATCGCGCGGATGGCTGGCGGGGTCGATGCCGGGCGCGATGGTGTCGAGCAGCTTCGCGCACTCCCCCGCGATCGCGCCGGCGGCCTCGTCGGCGGCCGCGCACTCCTCGGCGACGGTCTCGAGGTAGAGCAGGTCGGCGGGGGTCTGCGGCACCAGCCCGACGACGGTACGTCGCTGCTGCGGCTTGAGCCGTGCCGGATCCTGCCCGTCGATACGGACGGTGCCGGTGGCCGGGGTGTGGCGGCCCTGGAGGGTCCACAGCAGCGTCGACTTGCCCGCGCCGTTGCGGCCCATCAGCGCGGTGATCGTGCCGCGGGCGAGCTCCAGGCTCACGTCGGTGAGGGCCGGGGTGCGGTGGTGGAGGACCGTCACCTTCGCGAGGCTCACGGATGTCATACGGACCGAGCCCTCGGGCGCTCCGTCCGTAGGACGTCCGGGGAGGGTCGGGCGGAGTCGGCGGGCCTCGCGGACGGTGAGCGGCAGCGGATCCCAGTCGAGGAGCCGGCCGAGCTCGACCAGCGGCGGCGCGACCGGGCTGTCCTTGAGGACCTCGGCCGGAGCGCCCGTGGTGAGGGCGCCGGAGCCGTCCAGCACGGCCATCCGGTCGGCGAAGGGCACGACGCGCTCGAGTCGGTGCTCGGCGACGAGCACCGACACGTCGAGGTCGTGCACCAGCCGGGTGATCGTCGCGAGGACGTCCTCGGCCGCTGTGGGGTCGAGCGCCGAGGTGGGCTCGTCGAGGACGAGCAGCCGCGGGTGCGTGGTGAGCACGGTGCCGATGGCGACGCGCTGCTGCTGCCCGCCGGAGAGCGTGCGGAGGTCGCGGTGGCGCAGGTCGGCGATGCCGAGCAGGTCGAGGGTCTCCTCGACGCGCCGCCGCATGGTCGCGGGCGCGAGGCCGAGCTGCTCCATCCCGAACGCGAGCTCCTCCTCGACCGTGTCCGTCACGAACCATGCGGGCGGGTTCTGCCCGACGAACCCGATCGCGTGCGCCCGCTCGCGCGCGGGCCGGTCGATGATCGACTCCCCGTCGAGCAGCACGTCGCCGGTCAGCCGCCCGCCGGTGAAGGTGGGGACGAGGCCTGCGACGACACCGAGCAGGGTCGACTTGCCGACGCCGGTCGGGCCGGCGAGGAGGATCAGCTCGCCGGGGTCGACGGTCAGGTCGATCCGGTCGAGGACGGGTCGCGCGCTGTCGGCGTACCTCAGCGTGATGTGGCGCAGCTCCAGCATCAGGCCGCCACCGCCTGCGGCTCGGGTAGCTCGGCCACGGACGCGGTCAGGCGGCGCAGCGGCGGCGGGGCGATCCACAGCGGGAGCAGCCCGAGCAGGACCGCGGCGACCGCCCAGATCGTCACCGGCGGCCAGGCGTCGACCGCGGGTTGGGCGACGGCGAAGTCGGTGTGCCGGACGAACCAGCCGGCGACCGCGACGGCGACCCCGCTCAGCGCGACCGCGGTCTCGGTGCTCCCCCAGCGCTCCGCGCGGTAGCGCGTCCGCTGCACCCGGCGGCCGGCGAGGGCGAACCCGACCAGGGCCGAGGCGACACCCAGCACCAGCATCGGTACGGCGAGCACCCGCGGCGCGGTCTGGTCGAGCATCGCGTAGACACCGACGGCGACCCCGCACAGGCCCGCGATGAGGAGCGCACCGGTGCTCCGCCGCTCCCCGGCCGTCGCAGCACCGGCCCGGCCGTACCCCCGAGCATCCATGCCGGCCGCCAGCGACAGCGACCGCTCGAAGGCGTCCTCGAGGATCGGCACCAGCATCCGGCGTACTCCCCTGATCCGGCGGAACCGTCCCGTCGCGCCGCCACGCAGCGCCTGGGCGGCGCGGATCCGGGCCGCGCTGTCGGCGAGCTGCGGGATGACCGTGATCGCGACGACCATGGCCGTGCCGATCTCGTAAAGCGCGGGCGGCAGCGAGCGCATCAGCCGCTTGGGGTTGGCCAGCGCGTTGGCCGCGCCGACGGCGACCACGATCGCGGCGAGCCGGAGGCCGTCGTCGAGCGCGATGCGGAGCTCCTCACGCGTGAACGGACCGAGCAGGGCGATGCCCGCGGCCCACGACGGCAGCGGTACGTCGGGCAGCGGCAGGATCGTGTGCCCCGGCGTGCTGGTGCCGAGCACGAGCGCGAGCAGGATCCGGGTGACGACCACGACGACCGCCAGCCAGAGGTAGAGGCGGAACGACCGCGCCCAGGTCTGGTCCGAGCGGCAGGTCACGACGACGACCGCCGCGACGGCGACCAGCATCAGGAGCAGCACCGGGTTGGTGAGGAAGGACGCGTACGTCGCCAGCCCGATCGCCCAGCACCACCAGGCCACCGGGTGGAGGTCGCGCGGCACCCTGGCCATCGTCTCGCTCCGTCCTCAGCCTCGCCGTCGCCGCAGCAGCGGTACGGCGGCGGCCCCGCCGATCACCAGCACGCCCAGGCCGATGGCGATCAGGGTGCCGGGGCCGGCATTGCTGTGGTCCGCGGTGTCGGCCGGCGGGCCGGCCGTGACCTGGTCGATGGTCGGCAGGCTGGAGGTCGCGGTCGGGGTGCTCGGGAGCGGGGCGGGGGTCTCGACGGGGAGGTGGTGGTGCTTCTTCGCCTTCGCCGCGGCCGTGGCCGCGGTCGTGGTCGTCGGGGTCGCCGGGGCGCTGCTGGCGGGCGCGGTGGTCGTGGCCGTGGTGGGTGCCGCCGCCGCGTGGTGGTGGGTGGGGGTGGCGGTCGGAGCGTGGGTGGGGCTGGGGGTCGGGGTGGGCTTCGCCTGACGGGGCGTCGGGACCACCCCGGGCGGCGTGTTGCCGGCCTGGGTGTCCCACGAGAACCCGACGTACCCACCGGCGGGGACCTTGAGCGACTTCACGCCCGCGGTCGCGTAGTGCCACGTGCCGTCCTTGCCGTCGGACCACCACAGGCTCCAGTACGCGTCGGACTGGGTGCAGTCGTGGTCGCTCGGGAGGCCGTTGACCGTGCAGACGTAGCCGGCCATGCCGCCGGTGGTGAGCTCACCGAGCGTGAACCCTGCCGTGTTGAAGTTGCTCTCGGCGTAGTGACCGTCGACGGGGTCGCAGCCCTTGCGCACCTCGTTGCCGCCGAGCCCGTTGTAGTCGACCACGACGACCACACCGGTGTCGTACGCGCACCCACCGGCCGCGTGCGCGGCCGGTGCCGAGATGCCGACCAGCCCGATCGCCGCGACGAGCGCGGCGACCAGGCTGAGGCCGACGGTGCGAGGTGCCATCAACGGACCGTGAAACTCGCGTGGCCCTTGCGAGTGCCGAAGCGCCCGACGGCGTACACGGTCTTCGTGCCTGCCCGACGGCCGACGGCGATCGAGCGCACGAACCGACCGGTCGAGGTCGCCACACCCTTCGCGACCACGGTGCCGTTGTAGGAGATGCTGACCGGCTCGCCGGAGTGGAGGCCGGCGACCGTGATCCTCTCCACCCCGCCCTTGGCGACGACCGCGCGGCTGCGGCCGACGGTCAGGACCTTCGGGGCGAGAGCGACGATCCGCCGGGAAGCGGCGGACCCCTCGACCCGGAGCACGGCCTGGTAAGCGTGGCTGCCCGCCGGGAACGCGAACGAGCCGGTCCGAGTGGCCCCGCCCACGACCGCCACGTTCTTGCCGGCCAACGACAGGCAGCCACGCTGGCCGAGCGCGAGCCCGACGGCGGTCGCGCTGTCGGTCGATCCGGCCCGGACCCAGGCCGGGGCGGAGACTCCCAACGCGCCCGTCGCGGCAGGCGCGGCAGCCAGCGGGACGAGCGACTGGATCGTCGCGCCGTACCAGTCGTAGCCGGCGTTGCTGTCGGCGGCGATTCCGTCGGTGATCCCCTGTGCGAAGACTGTGTCGCTATAGGCAACCGCTCCGCCGTCGGCGGCCAACTTGCCGTCGCAGAGGGTGCCGGCGACCTGGCGCTGACGCAGCCATCGAGCGGCGCGCGCCGCGGGGCCGGTCTCGCCGGCGAGCATCAGTGCGTGCGCGGAAAGACCGGTGGAGCTGGCGTTCTCACCGAAGTTGTCGAAGCCGCCATCGGTCTTCTGGGTCGACTCGAGGTAGGCCACGCCGCTCGCGATGGCGTTGTCGACCGCCGTGCTGCTTCCCTTGAGGGGGAGCAGCCCGAATAGCGCGTCGGCGGTGTCGTCGGCGTCCGAGCCCGAGAAGCCCGGCCACCCACCATCGGGGCTCTGCAGACCCAGGAGGTAGGTCAGTGCCTTCGGGGCCTCGGAGCTTCCTGCCGTGGTGAGCGCTCGCACCGCGAGCCACTGCGACCATGCGCCACCGAAGGATTCAGTCATCTCGCCGGTGGAGTCGTTGGTCAGCGCCTCGACCTTGGCGATTAGGTCGCCGTCGACAGTGCGCGCGTCGACGCCCATGGCCTGGTAGTAGACCGCCGCCTGCGCGTCGGTCACGCCGTCGGTCGCGTACGTCGCGACATTCGCGTCCACACCCTGCTTGAGTTGGTCGAGGACCGTCTGCGAGCCACCGATCTCGTCGAGCGCGAGCGCGAAGTCAATCGTCCGAGCGACCGATCCCTGGACCAGGTGGTCGGCGCCGATCTGCGCAGTCAGCCAGCTGGCCGCCGCACTGTCCGGCGTGGTCACCGCGTGGGCGGTCGGAGCCACCAGGGTGAGGCCCGCGGCGAGCACCGCGGTGCCGAGCCCGGCGGCGGCGTACGTCCGCATCGGACGGAGGAACATGGGAATCCTTCCCGCTGTTGCCAGCGGGCCGCGGCTCGGGGCCGCCCGACCCGCTGCTTTCCACGACAGCGTTGGTGTCAGGACGTCCCGTGCCAGGTGCTCCGGCTCGCCGTGTCCCCCGATGAACACGGCCCACGGTTGCGGGTCAGCGCCGGACTCGGACCGGCTTCCCCCACCACGGGCGTGATGAATGATGACCTGAGGGTAACCCGGGTCGGGGGGTGGGCCCCAACCGTGCTTCGGGGCTGGTCGGGGCTGATCTGGGGCGGCCGCCCCTCACGACCCTGTGAACACTCTCTCGAAATGTGACGGGTTATCCACCTAACTCACAGGGTTATCCACTTGTCTCGCACACCTGTACGAGTAAAATAGGACCATGATCTCGGGCGATCACCACCTCGACCAGCACGGCATCCTCGCCGGCCTCGTCGACAACGCCCACACGCAGCGACAGGCCGCCGTCGAGGAGATCGAGCTCGTCCTGGCCTGGGCCGACCTGCACACCGAACAACGCGCCGAGCGGCCCGGCGGGGACCGCCTCATCCGGATCGGCGCCGCCGGCACGCCACGGGTGAGCGAGCTGTGCTGGGCCGAGCTCGCTGTGGCCCGCCGGGCCGGCGTGATCGCCACCCGCAACCTCGCCGCGGATGCGTTGGACCTGCGCCACCGCTTGCCTCTGCTGTTCGAGCAGGTGCGCTCGTTGAAGACCGAGGTCTGGGTCGCGCGCAAGATCGCCGCCATGACCCGTCCGTTGACGCTCGCCGCTGTTGCCCTCGTCGACACGGCGGTCGCCGCGGCCTGGCAGCTGCCCGCTGGGAAGCTGCTCCAGGTCGCCGAAGCCAAGGTGATCGAGGCCGACCTCGACGCCCACCGAGCCCGGATCGCCGCCGACGAACAACGCACCGGCGTGTGGCGCTCCCGACCCCGCACCGGCGACCGACTCGGCGGCGAAGCAGGAGCCTGCGAACCCGCCACCGGCCGACTCTCGGCTCAGCTCCCGATCGCGGACCTGGTCGAGCTCGACGCGTTCCTCGACGACCTCGCCGACAAGCTCGCCGCCAACCTCGACCCCAACGCCGAGCAGCCCACCCGCGACCAGCTTCGTGCCCAAGCCCTCGCGCTGATGGCCGACCCCGCCGCCGTGCTGCGGTTGCTGCACGGCCCGGACGCCCCGGCCCTGCCGGACAAGCCTCGTCGTGACGCCGTCCTCTACATCCACCTCACGCGGGCGACGCTGGCCGACGCCGGTGTCGCGCGCTGTGAGGACCTCGGACCCCTCCTCCTCGACCAGGTCACGAACCTCCTCGCGCACCGCAACGTCAAGCTGCAGCCCGTGCTGGACCTCAACGCCATCCAGACAGCCCACGCCTACGAACACCCCACCCGCATGCGCGCCCGCGGAATCCTCCGCACCGGCGGCGACACCTTCCCCCACTCGGTCAGCAGCACCCGCCGGCTCGACCACGACCACGTGACCCCCTACGACCCGCTCGGACCACCCGGCCAAACCACCGACACGAACCACGCACCCCTGACCCGCCTCCACCACCGCATCAAGACCCACAACCCCGGCTGGCAGGTCGAGCAGATCGGCCTCGGCGCCTACCGCTGGACCACACCCCACGGCCTCAGCCGCGTCGTCACCCCACGCGGCACCCGCGACGTCGAACCCATCACCACCGACAACGGTCGGATCATCGGCGAGCTCTACTGGGACTGACCCACACCGACGCTGCTCACGAACGGAGATCCCGGACGCTGACCGCGGGCTTGCCCTCGTCACGCAGCTCGAAGAGGTCGATCTCCTTGAGCAGCTTCGTCCAGGTGGAGAAGCCGTAGTTCCGCGGGTCCTCCGAGGACTGGTTGCGGATCCGCTGGCCGACGGTGCTGACCCGGGCGAAGCCGTCGTCGTCGGCGGCGAGCTCGATCGCGCTCCGGAGGAGGCGGATGAGTCGGGCGTTGCCCTTGAGGGAAGCCGCCTCGGCACGCTCGCTGGGCTTCGGCTCGGCCTTCTTCGACGCACGCTTGGCGGGCGTCTCCGCGACCGCCTTCTCCCCCAGCTGGTCCACGATCGTGAACTGGGTGCACGCGCTCTTGAACGGAGCCGGGGTGCTCGCGCGCCCGTAGCCGTAGACCGCACGACCCTTCTCCCGCAGGTAGTGCACGAGCGGGGTGAAGTCGGAGTCGCTCGACATGATCGCGAAAGCATCCGGCTGGGAGGAGTGCAGCAGCTCGACCGCGTCGATCGCGAGCGCCATGTCGGCGGCGTTCTTCTGCTTGGTCAGGTCGAACTGCTGCATCGGGCGGATCGCGGACTCGTGCAGCTCCTCGATCCAGGCCTTCAGCTCGGGCTTGGTCCAGTTGCCGTACGCGCGACGGATGCTGCACTCGCCGTACGTCGCCAGGTCGTTCAGGACATCGGCGACCTTGCCCGCGGGAGCGTTGTCGGCGTCGATCAGCAGCGCGATGCGCACGTGCGGGTCCATGCCTGCTCCTTACGCGAGCTTCTCGAGGATCAGCTCCCGGACCCGCGCCGCATCCGCCTGGCCACGGGTGGCCTTCATGACGCCGCCGATGATCGCTCCGATGGCGCCCATGTTGCCGCCGCGGATCTTGTCGGCGACGTCGGGCTGGGCGGCCAGGGCGTCGTCGATGGCGGCGATCAGCGGGCCGTCGTCGGAGACGAGCGCGAGGCCGCGCTTCTCGATGACCTCGGCAGGCGTGCCCTCACCGGCGATGAGCCCGTCGAACACCGAGCGCGCGAGCTTGTCGTTGATCGTCTTCGCGTCGATCAGGGCCTGCACCTCGGCGACCTGAGCGGGGCTCACGCCGACCGACGCCAGCTCCACGCCCGCGTCGTTGGCGCGACGGAGCAGCTCGGCGACCCACCACTTGCGCGCCGACTGCGGCGACGTCCCGGAGGCGACGGTGGCCTCGATCAGCGGCAGCGCACCGGCGGCCCAGACGTCGCGCATCTCCAGGTCGGAGAAGGCGTACTCCTCCTGCAGCCGCGCCTTCTTGGCCGTCGGGTTCTCGGGCAGCGTGCCGCGCAGCTCCTCGACCCACTCCCGCGCCGGGGCGACGGGCACCAGGTCCGGCTCGGGGAAGTAGCGGTAGTCCTCGGCGTCCGACTTCGGGCGACCCGACGACGTGGTGCCGTCGGCCTCGTGGAAGTGGCGCGTCTCCTGGAAGACGGCCCCGCCGGCGTTCAGCACACCCGCGTGGCGCGACATCTCGAAGCGGACCGCGCGCTCGACCGAGCGCAGCGAGTTCACGTTCTTCGTCTCGGTCCGCGTCCCCAGGACCCCGGACCCGCGCGGAGACAGCGACAGGTTCACGTCGGCCCGGATCGAACCCTGGTCCATCCGGGCGTCGGAGACACCGAGGGCGACGATCAGGTCGCGCAGCTGGGCGACGTACGCCCGCGCGACAGCCGGAGCCTTGGCCCCCGCACCCAGGATCGGTCGCGTCACGATCTCGATCAGGGGGATGCCGGCGCGGTTGTAGTCGACGAGCGAGTAGTCGGCGCCGTGGATGCGGCCCGTCGCGCCGCCCACGTGGGTCGACTTGCCGGTGTCCTCCTCCATGTGCGCGCGCTCGATCTCGACCCGGAACGTCTCGCCGTCGACGTCGACGTCCATGTAGCCGTCGAAGGCGATGGGCTCGTCGTACTGCGAGGTCTGGAAGTTCTTCGGCATGTCCGGGTAGAAGTAGTTCTTCCGCGCGAACCGGCACCACTCGGCGATCGAGCAGTTCAGCGCCAGGCCGATCCGGATCGCCGACTCCACGGCCTTCGCGTTCACCACGGGCATCGCGCCGGGCAGGCCCAGGCAGGTCGGGCAGACCTGTGTGTTGGGGGCGGCGCCGAACTCGGTCGGGCAGCCGCAGAACATCTTGGTCGCGGTGTTCAGCTCGACGTGGACCTCCAGGCCCAGCGCCGGGTCGTACGCCGCCACGACCTCGTCGAAGTCGACCAGCACGTCCGTCATCACTTGCCACCTTCCGAGGCGTACGCCGACGGGGCGATCGGGCCGCCCCACTGCTCGTGCAGCGCCGCCTCGAGCGCCGCGCCCACGCGGTACAGGCGGGCGTCCTCGAGCACGGGGGCGAGGAACTGGATGCCCGTCGGCAGCCCGTCGACCGACGAGACGCCGGACGGGACGGAGATGCCGGGGACGCCGGCCAGGTTCGCCGGGATCGTGGCGAGGTCCTGCAGGTAGTTGGCCAGCGGGTCGTCGGCCTTCTCCCCGATCGGCCACGCGGTCGAGGGCGCCGTCGGCGAGACCAGGACGTCGACCGACTCGAACGCCTTCTTGAAGTCCTCGATGATCAGCGTGCGGATCTTCTGGGCCTGGCCGTAGTAGGCGTCGTAGTAGCCCGACGACAGCGCATAGGTGCCGATCAGGATCCGGCGCTTGACCTCGTTGCCGAAGCCGGCGTCGCGCGAGGCCTTCATGACGTCCTCCGCCGACGGGTCGCCGTCGGGGGTGACGCGGAGGCCGTAGCGCATGGCGTCGAACTTCGCGAGGTTCGAGGAGCACTCGGCCGGCAGGATCAGGTAGTACGCCGCCATCGCGTGCACAAAGCTCGGCAGCGACACCTCGACGACCTCGGCGCCGAGCTTCTTCAGCACGGCGATCGACTCGTCGAACCGCTCGACCACGTCGGCGGCCCACGCGTCGCCCTGGAGCTCCTTGACCACGCCGACCTTGAGGCCGGACAGGTCACCGGCAGCGCCGGCGCGTGCGGCCTCGACGAGCCCGGAGACCGGGGTCTCCACCGAGGTCGAGTCCAGCGGGTCGTGGCCGCCGATCAGCTCCTGCAGCAGCGCCGCGTCGAGCACGGTGCGGGTCACGGGGCCGAGCTGGTCGAGCGAGTTGGCCAGCGCGATGACGCCGTACCGCGACACCGAGCCGTACGTCGGCTTCACCCCGACCGTGCCGGTCATGGCACCGGGCTGGCGGATCGAGCCACCGGTGTCCGAGCCGATCGCGAGCGGGGCCTGGAAGGCGGCCACGTCCGCGGCCGAGCCACCGCCGGAGCCGCCGGGGATCCGGTCGAGCGCCCACGGGTTGTGCACTGCGCCGTACGCGGAGTTCTCGTTGGAGGAGCCCATCGCGAACTCGTCCATGTTGGTCTTGCCGAGGATCGGCAGGCCCGCCGCCTTGATCCGGGCGGTCACCGTGCCGTCGTACGGCGGGATCCAGCCCTCGAGGATCTTGGAGCCGGCCGTGGTGGGCAGCCCGGAGGTGCACAGCACGTCCTTGATCGCGATCGGGACGCCGTCCAGCTCGTGCAGCGGGGCACCGGCCGCGCGCCGCTCGTCGGAGGCGGCGGCCTGCGCCAGCGCGCCCTCGGCGTCGACGTGCAGGAAGGCGTTCAGGTCGCCGTTGGTGGCGGCGATCCGGTCGAGGTGCGCCTGCACCAGCTCGACCGAGGTGACCTCGCCCGCGGCGAGGGCGGCGGCCTGCTCGGCGGCCGTCGTGAAGATCAGGCTCACTGCTCGTCCCCCAGGATCCGCGGGACGGAGAACTTGTCGTCCTCCTGGGCCGGCGCGCCGGACAGCGCCTGCTCGGGCGTGAGGCAGGGGCGTACGACGTCCGCGCGGAACACGTTCGTCATCGGGATCGGGTGCGACGTGGCCACCACGTCGTCACCCGCCACGCCCTGGATCGACGCGACCGACTCCAGGATCACGTTGAGCTGGGGCGCGAGGTGGTCCAGCTCGGCATCGGACAGGTCGATCCGGGCGAGGTCGGCCAGGTGGCGCACCTCGTCGCGGGAGAGTTCGGGCATGGCGCCAATCCTAGGCAGC
>DATFHM010000333.1:0-7289 GCA_035248385.1 Nocardioides sp.
GCCGAGAAGATGACGTGCTGCGCGCGGTAGGTGCGCGTGGCGGTACGCCGGGACAGCTTGGCCTTCGTCCAGCGGGCGTCGACCTGGTAGCCGCCGCCGTCCAGCGGGCGGACCCGGGTGACGGTCGTGAGCGGGTGGACCACGGCGCCGTTCTGCTCGGCCAGGTACAGGTAGTTCTTGACCAGCGTGTTCTTGGCGTTGTGCCGGCAGCCGGTCATGCACTCACCGCAGTTGGTGCAGGTGTTGCGCTCGGGGCCCGCGCCGCCGAAGTACGGGTCGGCGGTCCGCTCCCCCGGGCTCTGCTCGGGGCCGCCGAAGAACACGCCGACCGGCGTCGGGTGGAAGGTGTCCCCCGCGCCCATCTCCTCAGCGACGGCCTTCATGACCTCGTCGGCGGGCGTCATGTCGGCGTACTCGACGACGCCGAGCATGCGCTTGGCCTGGTCGTAGTACGGCGCCAGCTCGGCCTTCCAGTCGGTGATGTGCGCCCACGACTTGTCGCGGTAGAACGCGTCGAGCGGCTCGTAGAGCGTGTTCGCGTAGACCAGCGAGCCGCCGCCCACGCCCGCCCCCGCGAGGATCAGGCAGTCGCGGACGGCGTCGATGCGCTGGATGCCGTAGCAGCCGGCCGAGGGCGCGAACAGGTAGCGCTTGAGGTCCCAGGAGTTGTCGGCGAAGTCCTTGTCCTCGAAGCGGGCACCCGCCTCCAGCACCGCGACGCGGTAACCCTTCTCGGTCAGCCGCAGCGCGGAGACCGAGCCGCCGAAGCCCGAGCCGATGATGACGACGTCGTAGTCGAGCTCGGTCATGTCAGGCCTTCCCCAGCTTCTTGAGCACGCGCAGGCTGAGCGTCATCAGCTTGGCGTGCGTCTCGGCGGACATGCCGAAGTTCTGCGCCACCTTGATCACCCGCTGCGTGGCGACGGTCTGCGACTCGGTGTAGCGGTGGATGCCCTCGGCACCCTGGCGCCGGCCCATGCCGGACTCGCGCATGCCGCCCA
This sequence comes from Nocardioides sp., assembly GCA_035248385.1. GTDB lineage: Bacteria > Actinomycetota > Actinomycetes > Propionibacteriales > Nocardioidaceae > Nocardioides. Next base: position 1,002 of record DATFHM010000333.1, read on the forward strand.
TCGGGGAGTCGATGCTGCCGAAGGCCGACGCGAAGCCCTCGTTGATGTTCACGGTGCCGCACTTGATCTGCTTCGCGAGCTCGCGGCCGCGCGCGCCGTCCTGGGTGTAGATCGAGGCGTTCAGCCCGTACTCACCGTCGTTGGCGCGCGCGATCGCCTCCGCCTCGTCGTGGAAGCGGTAGACGCTGACGACCGGGCCGAAGGTCTCGTGCCCGAAGCAGGTCATCTCCGGCGTGACGCCCTCGAGGATGGTCGGCTCGAAGAAGTACGGCGCCAGGTCGGGCCGCGCGCGCCCACCGGCCAGCACCGTGGCGCCCTTGGCGCGGGCGTCCTCGACGTGGGCGACCGCGGTGTCGAGCTGGTCCTGCGAGATGAGCGCACCCATGTCGATGTCCCAGTCGTGGCCGGCGCCGAGGCTCATCGCCTGGGTGCGCGCCACGAACCGCTCCACGAACTTGTCGTAGACCTGGTCGGCCACGAACATCCGCTCGGTCGAGACGCAGAGCTGGCCGGCGTTGGAGAAGGATGCGCGGACCGCGCCCTCGGCGGCCTTCTCGATGTCGGCGTCGCGCAGCACCAGGATCGGGTTCTTGCCGCCCAGCTCCAGCGAGCAGCCGATGAGCCGGTCGGCGCACTGCTTGGCGATGATCTTCCCGGTGGCGGTGGAGCCGGTGAAGCAGATGTAGTCGGAGCGCTCGATGATCGGCGTACCGAGCTCACGACCGGGGCCGGCGACGACGACCCACAGGTCGCGCGGGATGCCGGCCTGCTCGAGCATCTCGGCGCCGAGGAGCGCGGTCAGCATCGTCTGCGCGTCCGGCTTGGTGACGACCGCATTGCCGGCCATCAGGGCCGGGATGCCGTCCGAGATCGCCATGGTGAGCGGGTAGTTCCACGGCGAGATGATGCCGACGACGCCCTTGGGGATCCGGTTGTGGTCGACGCGGGTCAGCACCGGGATGACACCGGAGCGGCGCTGGCTGTCGAGGTGCTGGTGGCCGGTCCGCGCGTAGTAGCGGGCGGTCAGCGCGACGTGCAGCGCCTCGTCGTACGCGTGCTTGCGGGCCTTGCCGGACTCCAGGGTGATCAGGTCGAGGACCTCGGGGAGCCGGTCGAGCACGATGTCGTGCAGCCGGAGCAGCGCCTCGCTGCGGTGCTCGAGGGAGGTCTTCGCCCACTCCACCTGCGCGGCACGGGCGCGGGCGAACGCGTCGGCGACGTCGTCCGCGCTGGACTGCGGGATGTGCGCGATCGGGGCCCCGTCCAGTGGCGAGGTCAGCGGCACGCTGCGGCCGGTCGTGGAGAGGATCCGGCCGGTCAGCCGGGCGACGTACGCCGGCTCGAGGACGTACGTCGCTCGCGGGTCGTGCTCGGGGTCGTGCGGCCCGTCGATCATCGGCTCGGGCCTCGGGTCTGGCACAGGGTTGGACGCGCTCATGGGGCCGAGGGTACTCGCGGTTACCGCTCAGTAGAACCGGTATCGAGGGACAGATGCGACACAGTGTCGCGACAGACCGACGCTCGATGTCAAGAGGTGTCGACTCCGACCTCACCCGAGCAGCGCAGCCCCACGGACCACCTGCTCCTCCCACCAGGCCAGCTCGTCGTCGTACCCGCCGAGCGCCTTCTCCCAGCCGAACTGCACCATGGCGCCGACCAACGCGAGCGCGATCTGTCGGTCCCACCACGGGCGGGCGTCGAGGCCACGCCGCTCGAGGTTCGCCCGGTAGAGCTCGATGCAACGCTCCTTGCTGACAGGCAGACGACGGCAGTTGATGGCGAGGTACCAGGACAAGTCCGCGGCCCCGGCTCCCCTGCCCGGCGTCTCCCAGTCGAGCAGGATGGTGCGCCCGTCCTCGTCGATGCCGAGGTTGTCGAACTTCCAGTTGCCATGGATGAAGGTCTGCGGCGTCGTGTCGAGGGCCCGGAGGAGCGGGCCAGGATCCTCCAGCAGGGGTACGACGACGGCAGCGGCCCGTGGCGCCAGCGACTCGAAGAGCGGCCAGCCCTGGGTCACGAGCCGCGGCACCAGGTGGTCCGAGCCGAGCGCGGCCTCGGCGGCCGCCATCCGCGGCGACAGCTCGAGGAAGCGGTCCGCGGCAGAGACGACGTCGATCTCCTCGCCGGCCGCGAGGAAGGCGACGTGGAGCGCCGCCATGTGGTCGAGGAACCGCTCGTTCTGCTCTTCGGTGATCGGGTCGTCGACCGCCGGGATCAGCCAGTCTGCGACGTCGCGCATCAGCAGCGCGGAGCGGCTCGGGCGCGCCGCGTCGTGAGCGACGGCAACGATGGGCTGCGCGATCTCGGCCGGCAACGCAACGAGGATCCCGCGCCGCCACAGCTCGATCGGTGGGCCGCCGGGGACACGGGCGACACGCAGCGTCCAGTCGTTCTCCTGGTCGAGGTACTTCACGACGTATCGCTCGCCGTCGATGCTCACACGCTCGAGCACGGCCCCCGACTTGCCCGGCCCGTCCAACCCTTCGCGGTCGGTCGCGCCGGCGAGCAGGGCGTCGATCGAGTCGAGCACGGGACGTTCGGACATCGGGGTCCTCCGGGGATCGGTCGATCAGGACAGCCCCGAGCCTGCCGCTCCAGCCTTGCAGCCGCCTTGCGGTCACGCCAGGGTCGGCGCGTCAGCTCCCGGGGTGCCGCACCCCCGTACGCATGTTCGGCGATTCAGACCCTAGGTGCCGCCGCGCCTGACGAACGTCCGTTCGGCGCGGCGGCTCTGGGGCTCGAAATCGCCGGACACCCGTTCGGCACCCGCGCCGGACGAGCTCGCCTACATCGGGGGCGCGGAGAGGTAGACCGACTTGAGCTCGGTGTACTGCGCGAGGCCCTCCGGCCCGAACTCCCGGCCCAGCCCGGAGGCCTTGTAGCCGCCGAAGGGTGCCGCGAAGTCCATCGTGTAGGTGTTGACGCCGTAGGTGCCGGTGCGGACCTGGCGGGCCACGTCGACGCCGGCGTCCTGGTCGGCGGTCCAGACCGTGCCGGCCAGGCCGTAGTCGGAGTCGTTGGCGATGCGGACGGCGTCGGCGACGTCGACGTACGGGATGACCGAGAGGACCGGGCCGAAGATCTCCTCCTGGGCGATCCGCATCCGGTTGTCGACGTTCGCGAAGACGGTCGGGCGGACGTACCAACCGCGGTCCAGCCCGGACGGCATCCCGGGGCCGCCGGCGAGCAGCTTCGCGCCCTCCTGCTCCCCGATCGCGATGTACGACGCCACCCGCTCCTGCTGCCGACGCGCGACCATCGGGCCGATCTCGGTCGCCGGGTCGAGCGGGTCGCCGACGACCATGTCGCCGATCGCCGAGGCGAGCGCGGCGGCGACCTCGTCGTGCCGCTCGCGGCTCACCAGCACCCGGGTCTGGGCGACGCAGGCCTGGCCGGAGTTCATGACACCGAGGAACTTCATGCCCTCGACCACCGTCGTGAGGTCGGCGTCGTCGAGCACGATCGCCGCCGACTTGCCGCCGAGCTCGAGCGAGACGCGCTTGAGCTGCTCCCCGCAGATCGCCCCGATCTTCCGTCCGGCCGCGGTGGAGCCGGTGAACGCGACCTTGTCGACGCCGGGGTGGCGGACCAGGTGCTCGCCGACCTCGCGGCCGCCGGCCACGATCGACACGACGCCCTCGGGCACGCCCGCCTCGACCAGCAGCTCGGCCAGCAGGTACCCGTCCAGCGGCGTCTCCGGCGCGGGCTTCACCACGACGGTGCAGCCGGCCAGCAGCGCGGGGACGAGCTTGGAGAGCACGGTGAACTGCGGGACGTTCCACGGCGGGATCGCCGCAACCACACCCACCGGCTCGTGCCGGACGAGCACGTCGCCGCCGAGCGCGCCGGGCCGGGTCGCCTCCCACGGGAACTCCCGCGCGATGGTCAGGAACGCCTCGATCTGCATCCACGGAGCCGGCGCCTGGGCGAGGCTCGAGAACGAGATCGGCGACCCCATCTCGGTGGAGATGACGTGGGCCATGTCGTCGAGGCGCCCGGCGTAGAGCGCCGACAGGTTCTGGACGACCTCGATCCGCTCGGCCGGGCTCATCCGCGGCCACGGGCCCTCGTCGAACGCCCTCCGCGCGGCCGCCACCGCGGCGTCGATGTCGGCGGCCGAGCCCTCGGGCACCCGCGCCACGACCTCCTCGGTGTGCGGGCTGACCACCTCGAGGACGGCGTCGGTGGCGGGCTTGGCCCACGTCGTACCGATGAAGAGGGCGTCGCGATCGAATTCCATGGAGCTGCCTTTCAGGGGGCGAGGGTGAACCAGTCGGAGAAGCCGGAGGCGTCGTGGCGGCCGAGGGCGCCGTGCTCGAAGAGCCCCCACCCCTCCGACCCGTCCGGTACGCCGGCGCCGGGGCCGTGCACCGTGGCGGACCCGACGTGGTCGATGACGCCGAACATGACCCGTCCGGCGACGGCCGGGTCGTTCATGTCGTAGGTGACGCGCTCGGTGAAGCCCGCGCCCTTCCACATCCCGTGGGCCCAGTCGGAGTCGCCGCCGTACCCGCCGCCGACGTGGATGGGGACGGGCAGGTGCGAGGCGACCTCGAAGCGGACCTCCTCACCACGGGGCGTGGTGCAGTGCAGCGTCGCGCCGGTCGGGATCCGGGTGCCGGAGGCGTAGCGCACCGTCACCCGCGGCCAGCCGAGCTGCTCGACCCGGCCGTCCCTCCAGACCCGGGTGCAGTCGTTGACCGTGCGATAGCCGTCCGGGGTCTCCTGGATGATCACGCACAGGCAGAACTCGTCGAACGCGATCGGCACGTAGAGCCACCACATGCCCTCGAACGGCGGGTCCGCGGGCTTGCCCGCTGGCGCGGCCTCACCTGAAGGGCGGATCCCCCACGACCGGTCGCGCGACCCGATCCAGGTGTCCGGCGAGACCGTGATGTCCTCGCCGTCGAGGTGGATCACGCCCTCCCACGAGCCGACCTGGGCGAAGCGCTGGGCGTCGAGCACGGTCCCGGTGCCCTGCCGCATCACGTGCGGCAGCTCCTGGATCGGCGGGAACAGCCCGCGCCAGGTGAGGTCGAGGCCGATCCCCTCAGTCTCCTCGAGCACCACGCGCAGCTGCTTGAGCGGCTCGGCCACCTCGATCCGGTAGCCGCCGACGGAGTGCGACATCCGGTCGACGCCCCGCGGGTCGGCGGCGTCGGAGAGGTGCACCGCGGTCTGCGTGTCACCGCGCCGGACCAGCACGAAGGCGTCCTTGGTGCCGAGGTTCGGGTAGAAGCCCATCCCCGAGATCAGGAAGATGTCGCCGGTCCGGTCGTGGGCGTTGAGGTAGGACCGGTCGTAGAAGTTCCGGTCGCTGCTCCCCGACCAGGTGACCGGTCGCGGCAGCTGGTGGATCGGGTACTCGTCGAGCGGGCCGAGACCGACGTACTCACCGTGGAAGCCGCCCTCGGTCCCGGCAGCACCGGTCCAGCTCATGCGCCCACCTCCGCCAGCAGCTGGTCGATGAGCGGCTTGCAGTGGAAGAGCGTCTCGACGTCGTCGGGCCGCTCGATCTCGCCGAAGTGGATCTGCCGCGTGCCCGTGCGCATGAAGACCACGCACCAGACGACGCCGTTGTAGAGGTGGTACCAGGTGAGGTCGCCGAGCGTGGCTCCCGTGAGCCTCTCGTACGACGCCCGCACGTCCTCCTCGCGCAGGAAGTCCGGCATGCCGGGCAGCTCGAAGACGGCGGCGATGGCCTGGAAGACCCGGTGCGCGAACACCAGCCACGACACGTCCATCTCGCGCGGGCCGAGGGTCGCCATCTCCCAGTCGAGGACGGCGGCGGGCGCGAAGTCCTGGTAGAGCACGTTGCCGATCCGGGCGTCGCCCCAGCAGAGCACGGCCTCGTCGGTGGCGGGGAGGTTGGCCTCGAGCCACGCCAGTGAGCGCTCCACCACCGGTGAGCGGCCGATGTCGGGAGCGGCCCACTCGTACCAGCCGCGCAGGTGCGCGAGGTTGCGCGCGAGCAGCGTGCTGCCCGGCTCCGCGGGCGCGAGGAAGGCGTAGTCGCCGGCGGGCAGCGCGTGCAGCGCGGACAGCACCGCGACCGTGGTGTCCTGGAGCTTCTGCTGGTCCTCGGGAGATGCGTCGAACAGCCAGTTGTCGCCGAACGGATACGGCATCACGTCCGGCGGCACCACGCCGCTGATCCGGTCCATCAGGAAGAACGGCGAGCCGATGACCTCGCCGGTCGGCTCGAGCCAGCGCACACCGGGCACCGGCACGTCCGACTGCTCGCGGACGAGCCGGAGGACGTCGTACTGCGCCGTGAGGTCGTACGCC
>DATFHM010000334.1:0-3430 GCA_035248385.1 Nocardioides sp.
GTCGATCAACACCGGCAACGGCTACTACGGCGGCCTGCAGTTCGACAGCGGCACCTGGCTCGGCGCCGGCGGTGGCGACTTCGCCCCGCGTGCCGACCTGGCCAGCCGGGCCGAGCAGATCACCGTGGCCAACCGCATCTACGCCACGCGGGGCCTCTCGCCGTGGGGTTGCGCGCACGCGGCCTGATCCTGCGGGTGGCTAATTCACGGGTTAACCCGTGAATTAGCCACTCCTGCGGAGAAATTTCCCCTCGGAAGTGGGCATTTCACGGGTTAACCCGTGAAATGCCCACTTCTGCGTCCGGGCCCTAGGCTGACCCGCATGGTTCGGCTGCTGGGTCCCGCGGAGGTGCGCGAGCTCGCCGCCCGGTTCGACATCCGGCCGACCAAGCAGCGCGGGCAGAACTTCGTCATCGACGCCAACACCGTGCGCCGGATCGTGCGCGAGTCGGGGGTGGCCGAGGGCGAGGTGGTCCTCGAGGTCGGTCCCGGTCTGGGGTCGCTGACCCTGGCCCTGCTCGAGGTCGGCGCCAGCGTCACCGCGGTCGAGCTCGACGACGCTCTCGCCGCGGCGCTGCCCGGCACCATCGCCGACTTCGCCCCGGACGCCGCGGAGCGCTTCCGGGTCGTCAACGCCGACGCCCTCAAGGTCACCGAGATCCCCGGACCGCCGCCGACCGCGCTGGTCGCGAACCTCCCGTACAACGTCTCGGTGCCGGTTCTGCTGCACCTGATGGCGCTGCTGCCGAGCCTGCGGCACGGCCTGGTGATGGTGCAGTCCGAGGTCGCCGACCGGCTGGCGGCACCGCCGGGTTCCAAGACCTACGGCGTCCCGTCCGCGAAGGCCGCCTGGTTCGCCGACGTACGCCGGGCGGGCGCGATCGGCCGCAACGTCTTCTGGCCCGCCCCGAACGTCGACAGCGGTCTCGTCGCGTGGACCCACCACGAGCCGCCGACCACGGCTGTCTCCCGCGAGGCCGTCTTCGCGGTCATCGACGCGTCCTTCGCCCAGCGCCGCAAGGCGCTGCGTGGCGCGCTGCGCACGTTGGCCGGATCGGCCGAGGCCGCCGCGGGCGCGCTCGCCACCGCCGGGATCGACCCGCTCGCCCGCGGCGAGTCGCTCGGCATCGACCAGTTCGTCGCCCTCGCCGAGGCGCTCGAGGCCCAGCGATGAGCGCCGCCGTCTTCGACGACCCCGAGCCGAGCGTCACGGTCCGCGCCCCCGCGAAGATCAACCTCCAGCTCGCCGTCGGCGCGCCCCGCCCCGACGGGTTCCACCCGCTCGCCACCGTCTACCAGGCCGTCGCCCTGTACGACGACGTCACCGTCAGCGAGGCTCTCGACTGGTCGGTCCGGCTGGCCGAGCCGATCCCCGGCGTACCCCTCGACGAGGACAACATCGCCATCCGGGCCGGCCGCGCGCTGACCGCCCACCACGGCACCGAGCTCGCGGCCGAGATCGTGATCGCCAAGGGCATCCCCGTCGCCGGAGGCATGGCCGGTGGCTCGGCCGACGCCGCCGCCACGCTGGTCGCGCTCGACCGGCTCTGGGACCTCGAGACCTCCGACGAGGACCTGCTCGCCATCGCCGCCACCCTCGGCAGCGACGTCCCCTTCGCCCTGCTCGGCGGCACCGCCACCGGCGTCGGTCGCGGCGAGGTCGTCACCGCCGTACCCGACGCCACGCAGTGCTGGTGGGTAGCCGTGTTCTCCCACGAAGGCCTGGCGACGCCCCAGGTCTACCGGCACTTCGACGTCGTCGCGCCGGACGCCGACCCCGCCCCGACGCTCGACCAGGAGCTGATCGGTGCCCTGGCGCTCGGCGACGTCGCCGCGGTCGCCGCGCACCTCGGCAACGACCTCGCCGCCCCCGCGCTGGCCCTGCGTCCCGACCTCGCCGCCACCGAGAAGGCGCTGCGGGCGACCGGCGCGCTCGGCGTGCTCGTCTCGGGTTCGGGCCCGACCATGCTCGCCCTGTTCGACAACGGCTTCTCCGCCCGCGGGGCGCTGGCCGAGCTGCAGGAGCAGGGCTACGACTGCGCGATCGCGACGGGCCCGGTCGCCGGCGCGCACCAGGTGACCTATGGCTAACCTCCTGAACCTCGAGAAGGTCTCCAAGTCCTACGGCGTCCGTCCGCTGCTCACCGAGGTCTCCCTCGGCGTCGCCGCGGGGGAGCGGATCGGCATCGTCGGCCGCAACGGCGACGGCAAGACCACGCTGCTGCGGGTGATGACCGGCGAGGAGACGCCGGACACCGGGCGGGTCAGCCAGCAGCGCGGCCTGCTCATCGGGTTCCTGCGCCAGCGCGACGACTTCGTCGACACCCACACCGTCCGCGAGGTGGTGCTGCAGGGCAAGGACGACCACGAGTGGGCCGGCGACGCCCGGCTGCGCGAGATCGTCGCGGTGCTGCTCGCCGGCGTCGACCTCGACCGCCAGGTCTCCGGGCTGTCCGGCGGCGAGCGGCGCCGGTGCGCCCTGGCCGCCCTGCTGCTGGGCGACCACGACCTGATCATCCTCGACGAGCCCACCAACCACCTCGACGTGGAGGCGGTCGCCTGGCTCGCCGACCACCTCGCCAACCGTTCCTCCGCGCTCGTCGTCGTCACCCACGACCGGTGGTTCCTCGACGCGGTCTGCCAGCAGACCTGGGAGGTCCACGACGGGGTCGTCGACACCTACGAGGGCGGGTACGCCGCCTTCGTGCTCGCCAAGGCCGAGCGCCAGCGCCAGGCCGCGGCTTCGGAGGTACGCCGCCAGAACCTCGTCCGCAAGGAGCTGGCCTGGCTGCGTCGTGGCGCACCGGCCCGCACCTCGAAGCCGAAGTTCCGCATCGATGCCGCCAACGCGCTGATCGAGGACGTCCCGCCGCCGCGGGACCGGATGGAGCTGCAGAAGTTCGCCACCCAGCGGCTCGGCAAGGACGTCGTCGACCTCGAGGACGTCGACTTCCGCCGCGGCGAGCGGGTGCTGCTCGACCACGCGACCTGGCGGCTGGGCCCCGGCGACCGGGTCGGGATCGTCGGCGTCAACGGAGCCGGGAAGACCTCGGTGCTCTCGCTGATCGCCGGCACCGCCGAGCCGCAGCACGGCAAGGTCAAGCACGGCCGGACCGTGGCGCTGGAGCACCTCGAGCAGCACGTCGACTTCATCGACCCGGAGGCCCGTGTCCTCGCCACCATCGAGGGCATCCGGCGGATCACCAAGACCACCGACGGCGAGATCACCGCCACGTCGATGCTCGAGCGCTTCGGCTTCACGGGTGACAAGCTCACCGCCCGGGTCGGCGACCTGTCCGGTGGCGAGCGCCGCCGGTTCCAGCTGCTCCGGCTGCTGCTCTCCGAGCCCAACGTGCTGCTCCTCGACGAGCCCACCAACGACCTCGACATCGAGACGCTCAACGTCCTCGAGGACTTCCTCGACGGCTGG
>DATFHM010000335.1:0-6664 GCA_035248385.1 Nocardioides sp.
GCGAAGGACGACGAGGTCGACAAGGTGGTCGGGCTCGAGCTCGGCGCCGACGACTACGTCACCAAGCCCTACTCCCCGCGCGAGCTCGTCGCCCGGATCCGCGCGGTCCTGCGCCGCGGCCAGGACCCCGAGCTGCTGCCCGACACCCTCGAGGCCGGCCCGGTCCGGATGGACGTCGAGCGCCACGTCGTCACCGTCGACGGCTCCGAGCAGCGGCTGCCGCTCAAGGAGTTCGAGCTGCTCGAGATGTTCCTGCGCAACCCCGGCCGGGTGCTCACCCGCGGCCAGCTCATCGACCGCGTGTGGGGCTCGGACTACGTGGGCGACACCAAGACCCTCGACGTCCACGTCAAGCGGCTGCGGGCCAAGCTCGAGCCGGAGCCCTCGGAGCCGCGCTACCTCATCACCGTGCGGGGTCTGGGCTACAAGCTCGACGTCTGACGGCGGCGGGATGTCGGGCTGAGATGGCCGAAACCCGCGCGACCAGGGTCGGTACGACGCCCTAGCGTTGGACCGTGAGCACCTCTCGGTCGACCCTCCTCCCCCTCGCCGCGGTGAGCACGACGCTGGTCCTGTGGGCATCGGCGTTCGTGGGCATCCGGCACCTCGGAGGCACCGTCCCGCCGGGTGCGCTGTCCCTCGGCCGGCTCGTCGTCATGGTCCTCGCGCTCGGCGCGCTGCTCGCGCAGCGCGGGTCGGTCCAGGTGCCGACCCGCGGCGAGTGGCCGCTCGTCCTCGCCGGCGGGATCGGCTGGTTCTCGATCTACAACCTCACCCTCAACGCCTCGGAGCGGCGCATCGACGCCGGCACGGCCGCGCTCGTCGTCCAGGTCGGGCCGATCCTGGTCGCGCTGCTCGCCACCGTGTTCCTGGGCGAGCGACTGACCCGCTGGAGCCTCCTCGGCATGGCGATCGGCTTCGCGGGCGTGGCCGTCATCGCCGACGCATCGGGTCTCGACGCGAACGACCTGGCCGGCGTCGCGCTGGCCCTCGTCGCCGCGGCGGGGTTCGCCGTCGGCGTGCTCACCCAGAAGCGGCTGCTCACCCGGATGCACGCGCTGGACCTGACGTTCTGGTTCACCGTCGTCGGCGCCGCCGGCTGCCTGCCGTGGGCCGGCCAGCTCGCGCACGTGACCGCGACCGCCACCGCGAGCGACCTCGCGTGGATCGGCTACCTCGGGATCTTCCCGTCGGCGGTCGGGTTCGTGCTGTGGGCCTACGCGCTCTCCCACGCCGACGCCGGGCGGTTCAGCCAGTCGACCTTCCTCGTCCCGTTCCTGACCGCCCTCATGGCGTGGGTCCTCCTCGACGAGGTCCCGCCCGCACTCGCGTTCCTGGGCGGCGCGATGTGCATCGGCGGCGTGCTCATCAGCCGCCGGAAGATCGCCGAGAAGACCGTGGCCGCCGATGTCGAGGACGCGATAGCGGCTCCGTCCCAGGGCTGAAGGCGGCAGGATGGCCGTCTCGGACCTGAGGAGAAGACCATGAAGTACCTGCTGCTCAAGCACTACCGCCAGGCGCACGACATCGCGGCCGAGCCGCTGGCGCCGATGGACCAGTGGACGCCGGAGGAGATCGAGGCGCACATCGCGTTCATGGGCAAGGTCGCCGACGACCTGCGCGAGCGCGGCGAGTTCGTCGACGCCCAGGCGGTCGCCCCCACCGGCACCTTCGTCCGGTACGACGGCGAGGGCCGCCCGCCGGTGACCGACGGCCCGTTCCCGGAGACCAAGGAGCTCGTCGCCGGCTGGATGGTCATCGACGTCGACTCCGAGGAGCGCGCGCACGAGGCAGCGGCGTACCTCTCCGCGGCGCCGGGCCCCGGCGGCCGGCCGATCCAGGAGTGGATCGAGGTCCGGCCGTTCATGTCCGAGACCGAGGTCGTCACGGACTGCCCCCACTGATGGAGGAGCTCCTGCGCGACCTCGGGCCGCAGGTCCTGGGGGTCCTCGTCCGTCGCGGATCCGACTTCGCGATGGCCGAGGATGCCGTGCAGGAGGCCCTGCTCGAGGCGGTACGCCGGTGGCCCGACCAGCAGCCCGACGACCCGAAGGCATGGCTGGTCACGGTCGCCCAGCGCAAGCTCATCGACGCGCAGCGCTCGGAGGCGGCCCGCCGCCGGCGCGAGCTCACCGACCACCTCGAGCCGGAGCAGGGCCCGACCGAGCAGGCCGACGACACGCTGCTCCTGCTCAGCCGCTGCTGCCACCCCGCGCTGACGCCGGCCTCGGCGATCGCCCTGACCCTGCGGGCCGTCGGCGGGCTGACGACCGCCCAGATCGCACAGGCGTTCCTCGTGCCGGAGGCGACGATGGCGCAGCGGATCTCGCGGGCCAAGCGCACGATCAGCGGCGAGCGGTTCGACCGCCCGGGCGCCGTCGACGCCGTGCTCAAGGTCCTCTACCTGATCTTCAACGAGGGCTTCACCGGTGAGGTCGACCTCGCCGAGGAGGCCATCCGGCTGACCCGTCAATTGACGGCCGCCACCGACGACCCGGAGGTCGACGGCCTGCTCGCCCTGATGCTGCTGCACCACGCGCGTCGGCCTGCCCGCACCACCGCCACCGGGGCGCTGGTCCCGCTCCCCCGCCAGGACCGCACGCTCTGGGACACCACGCTCATCGCCGAGGGCGTGGCGATCCTGCAGCGGGCCCTGCACCGCGACCGGCTCGGCCCCTACCAGGCACAGGCCGCGATCGCGGCCCTCCACGACGACGCCCCCAGCCACGCCGAGACCGACTGGCCCCAGGTGCTCGAGTGGTACGACGAGCTCGTGCGGCTCGACGACAGCCCGGTCGTCGCCCTCAACCGGATCGTGGCCCTCGCCGAGGTCGACGGCCCGCTCGTGGGCCTGCGGGCGCTCGAGGCGGTCGGGGACGTGCCGCGGCGCGATGCGGTGGCGGCGTACCTCCACGAGGCGGCGGGCGACACGGCCGAGGCGGCCCGGCTCTACGCGCTGGCCGCGGCCGCGGCGACGAGCACCCCGGAGCGCGACCACCTCACCAAGGAGGCCGCACGGCTGAACGCGGCGACCGCAAACGCCCGAAATCCTGGCGGAGCGGTGTGACCTGCGGCACGATCCCGGCATGAGCCTCGACACCGCCACCAGCCTCTGCGAGGCGTTCCAGGAGACCGCCGCGGCCGGCGGTGACCGCGTCGCGCTGCGCACGCCCGGAGGCGCCGTCTCCCTCACCTGGCGCGAGTACGCAGAGCGGGTGCGCGCCCTCGCCGCCGGGCTCGCCGCGCACGGGGTGGGCCACGGCGACACGGTCGCGCTGATGATGCTCAACCGCCCGGAGGCGGTGCTCGTCGACTGCGCGGCGCTGCACCTCGGCGCGATCCCGTTCAGCGTCTACAACACCTCCTCGCCCGAGCAGCTGGCCCACCTGTTCGGCAACGCGGGCAACCGGATCGTGGTCACCCAGCAGGCGTTCCTGCCCACGATCCGGGCGTGCGGGATCGCGGTGGACACGGTCGTCAGCGTCGACGGCGGCGAGGACACGATCGGCCTCGAGGACCTCGAGGCCGCCGGCGACCCGGGCTTCGACTTCGAGGCGTCCTGGCGGGCGGTCGGGCCCGAGGACGTGCTCACGCTCATCTACACCTCCGGCACCACCGGTCCGCCGAAGGGCGTCGAGCTCACCCACGGCAGCATGCTGGCGCAGCTGCGCGGCACCCAGAAGATCATCGAGGTGACCGCCGAGGATCGCGGGACGTCGTACCTGCCGTTCGCGCACGTCGCCGACCGCTGGGCCACCTACTACGGCTCCCTGGTCACCGGCTGCCAGACCACCTTCGTCGACAGCCCGCAGAACATCATCGCGAGCCTCGGCGACGCCAAACCCACGGTGTGGGGCGGGGTTCCGCGGATCTGGGAGAAGCTGAAGGCCGGCCTGGAGGCCAAGGGCATCACCGATCCCGGCGCGCTCGACGCGGAGACCCGCGCCGCCGTGCTGGCGCTGCTCGGGCTCGACGAGGTGCGCTGGTCGGTCTCCGGCGCCGCGCCCGTCGCGAAGGAGGTGCTGCAGTACTTCACCGACCTCGGCCTGCCGATCTGCGAGCTGTGGGGCATGTCGGAGATCTCCTGCTGCGGCTCGATCAACCCGCCCCACGACAACCGGATCGGCACCGTCGGCCCGGCCATCCCCGGCACCGAGGCCAGGCTCGCCGAGGACGGCGAGCTGCTGTTCCGCGGCCCGACACTGATGCGCGGCTACCGCAACCAGCCGGACAAGACCGCCGAGGCGATCGACGCCGACGGCTGGCTGCACACCGGCGACATCGCCACGATCGACGACGACGGCTACATCACGATCGTCGACCGCAAGAAGGAGCTGATCATCAACGCCGGCGGCAAGAACATGTCGCCGGCGAACATCGAGCAGACCATCAAGACGGCCCACCCGCTCATCGGCCAGGCCGTGGTGATCGGCGACCGGCGCCCCTACAACGTGGCGCTCCTGGTGATCGATCCCGACGTACGCGCGGCGTACGCCGAGCAGGCCGGCCTCGACCCGGCCGCCGACGCCTTCGCGCAGGACCCCCAGGTCCGCAAGGTGCTCGAGGAGGCCATCGAGCAGGCCAACGCGCGGCTGTCGCGGGTCGAGCAGGTCAAGCGATTCACGATCCTGCCGACCGACTGGCTGCCCGGAGGTGAGGAGCTGACCCCGACGATGAAGCTCAAGCGGCGCCCCATCGACGCCAAGTACGCCGAGGAGATCGAGGCCCTCTACTCGGAGTGATCAGGCTCGAGCCAGCCGCGGAAGGCCTCGAGGTTCGCGGTGGACTCACCGCGCAGCTTCCGCCACTCCCACTCCTTGCGGATCGAGGACTCGAAGCCGAGCTCGAGGATGGCGTTGAAGGACTCGTCGGCGTAGGTGAGGACCGAGCCGAGGAGCCGGTCGAGGTCCTCGGGGTTGACCGCCGAGAGCGGCAGCCGGGCGTCCAGGTAGATGTCACCGAGCGCGTCGAGCGCGAACGCGACCCCGAACATCTTCAGGTTGCGCTCCAGCAGCCACCGGTAGACCCGCTCGAACTCCTCGTCGGGCTTGCGGCACACGAAGGCGTGGATGCCGAGGGCGTGCGGCCCGATGTCGACGCGCACCGGCGTCTGCAGCTTGCGCTCGCCGGGCAGGGAGAACGAGAACTGACCCTCCGCCGTCTCCTCGAACTCGATCTCCGCGGCGGTGAGGTGCTCGCGCACGACCGCGGCCGGGTCGGTCCCGCTCACGCCACGACCTCGGCCCGCATCAGGCGCCCGGCGCGGGCGTAGACGTCGAGGGTCTGCCGCGCGGTCTCCTCCCAGGTGAACTGCTCGGCCTGCACCAGCGCGCCGGCGGCGAGCCGGTCACGCAGCGCCGCATCGGCCACGACGCGCTCCAGCCCGTAGGACCACGCGAGCGGGTCGTGGGTGTCGAGCAGCAGCCCGCTGTGCTCACCGCGGACGACGGTCGTCAGCCCGCCCACGGCCGCCGCGACGACGGGGACGCCGCACGCCTGGGCCTCGGCGGCGACCAGCCCGAACGACTCGTTGTACGACGGGACGGCGACCGTCGTGGCGGCGGCGTACCAGCCCGCGAGGTCGGCCTGGGAGACCGGCGGGACGAAGCGCACCAGGTCGGTGATGCCCAGGTGGGCCGCGAGGTCGGCGAGGTCGGCGGGGCGCTCGAGCCCGCTGCCCGAGGGACCGCCGACGATCGGCACGACCAGCCGTGACCGCAGGTCCGGCCGCCGCGCCACGAGCTCGCCGACCGCCTGCAGCAGCACGTCGGGGGCCTTGAGCGGCTGGATCCGGCCGGCGAAGAGCACGACGAGCGCGTCCTCGGCGATCCCGCGCGCGGCCCGTGCCGCACGCTGCGACTGCGGACGGAAGACCATCGTGTCGACACCGGGGTGCACGACCTCGACCCGGCCCGCGTCGGCGTCGTACAGGTTGATCAGCTGCTTGGCCTCGAGGTCGGTGTTGGCGATGAGCACGTCGGCGGCCTCGACCACCTGCTCCTCACCGATCACGCGGGACTCGGGCTCGGGGGTGTCGCCGAGGGCGAGCGCGGCGTTCTTCACCTTGGCCATCGTGTGCATCGAGTGCACGAGCGGCACGCCCCAGCGGTCGCGGGCGAGGGCGCCGACCTGGCCGGAGAGCCAGTAGTGGGAGTGCACGACGTCGTAGTGGCCGAGCGGGTGAGCGGCCTCGGAGCGCAGCACCTCGCGCGCGAAGGTGCACAGCTGGCCGGGGAGCTCGGTCTTCGTCAGGCCCTCGAAGGGCCCGGCGTGGACGTGGTGCACGGTGACGCCCGGCTCCATCGCGACGACCGGCGCCAGCGAGGAGCGGGTGGCGCGGGTGAAGATGTCGACCTCGATGCCGGAGCGGGCGAGCCGGCGGGCGACCTCGACGACGTACACGTTCATGCCGCCGGCGTCGCCGGTGCCGGGCTGGTCCAAGGGGGACGTGTGCAGGCTGATCATCGCCACGCGGCGGATCTCGCTCATGCACACCTCCTCGACGGTCAGGGATCACCCAGAGCGCTCAACCACCGGTACCCGGATCGCATTCCCAGGGTGCCAGACTCTGGACATGAGCAGAGGAGCGGCTGTCGTCACCGGGGCGTCGAGCGGGATCGGGGCGGCCACGGCCCGCCGCCTCGCGGCCGAGGGGTACGACGTG
>DATFHM010000336.1:0-5049 GCA_035248385.1 Nocardioides sp.
CACGGGGATCAGCGCCTCGTCCAGGTGGTCGGACTCGACGGTGCCGTGACGGTGCAGGATGCGCACCGGGCGCAGGTGGGTGTAGGCCAGCAGCAGCATGAGGGTGCCGAACGCCAGGGGGTGCGCCAGGGGCTGCCGCCCACCCAGGAGGCCGGCGGCGACGGTCGCGCCGAGCGCGCCGGCCCCGACCACGTAGCAGACGACGGAGATGGCCGCCGGCGGCAGCACCCGGGGTGCTGACCGCGGCTGCCGCCGGCCGGTCAGTTCCATGCCGTCGACCAGAACGAGGCCGACGCCCAGCCGCCGGCGTTCCAGGCGGTCGAGTTCCACGCGGTGGAGTTCCACGCGCTGGAGTTCCAGGCGGACGAGTTCCAGGCGCTGGAGTTCCAGGCGCTCGAGTTCCAGGCCGCCGAGTTCCAGGCGCTCGAGCTCCACGCGGAGCTGTTCCACGCCGAGCTGTTCCACGCGACGGAGTCGCCGGAGCTCGGGCTGCCCGCGGCGACCAGAGAGCCCTCGGACCCCACCGCCGAGCCGGAGCCGTCGGAACGGCCGAGCCCCTGGTTGGCGCTCCCTCCGGTGGGTGCGGCGATCAGCGCGTTGATGTCGAGCTCGCCGGCCCCCTGGGCGGTGGCCGGTACGCCGGGCAGCGCGGAGGCGGTCCCGACGAGGAGCGCCTTCACCTGGTTGTTGGTCAGGTCGGGACGCTGCTGCAGCAGCAGCGCCGCGGCTCCTGCGACCTGCGGTGCGGAGAACGACGTACCGGAGCCGCGGAAGTAGCTCGGGTCGATCCGTGCCGCCGGGAACTGGTTGTCGACGGTGGAGCCGGGTGCCCGGCTGGACACGACGTGCGCGCCGGGAGCCACCAGGTCGGGCTTCGCCACACCGGTGGCGGTCGGTCCGGTCGAGGAGAACGGTGCGACGGTGTCGTCCGAGGTGGTCGGCGTCGTCGCGTCGTCCGTGGCGCCCACCGTGACGACATACGGGTCGTCGCCGGGCTTGGAGATGCCCGCCGCGCCGCCGTTGCCGGCCGCGACGGTGACGACCATGCCGGACCGCCAGGCGCCCTCGACGGCGGCGTCGAGCGGGTCGATCCGCCAGGACTGCGTCGAGTCCGTGCCGAGCGAGAGGTTGAGGACGCGGATGTTGTCCTTGGCGGCGTGGTTGACGGCCCACTGGATCGCGGTGATCACCCGGATCACGTCGCTGGAGCCGTTGGCGCCCGCCACCTTGAGCGAGATCAGGTCGACGCCGGGCGCCACCCCCTCGATCGCGTGACCGGAAGCGGCACCGGACCCGGCGATCGTCCCCGCGACGAAGGTGCCGTGGCCGAAGCTGTCGGTGGTGGCGCTGCCCTCACCGGAGAAGTCGTAGCCGTCGATGACGCGGCCGGCAAGGTCGCCGCTGGTGCTGATGCCGGTGTCGATCACGGCGACCCCGACGCCGTGTCCGTCCAGCCCGCTCGCCCAGGCCGACGGCGCACCGTCGACCGTCGGGTAGACAGCGGCCGCGTCGTGGCTGCCGGAGCCCCAGTCGGCGTCGCTGACCGAGACGCGAGCGTCGGCCGTGACGTGCAGGCCCTGCCCGGTCAGGTCCCGGACCTGCGCGGAGGTCAGGTCGGCGGCGTACCCGTGGATGACCGGGAGGCGGTGGAAGCCGTCGGTCGCGCTGAGCTGCCGGGCGGTACGACGGACCGTCGCGGGCACGCCCGTGACGATGACCGGTCGTGCCGCGTCCGGCGCAGCGGTCGTGGCTACGTGCGACCCGGCGAGTGCCGACGGCCCGGACGCGCAGAGGAGAGCCCCCAGCACTCCCGACAGCACGACCGGCAGCCGGCGCAGGCGGTTGCTCATCGGTTCCCCCTCCGGTTGGGCTCGATGCACCGCGGCATCAGGGCCCCCATCGGCATGCTCGTGGGCGACCTGAGGGACGGGAGCGGAACCTGCTCGCGGGAGCCGTTCCTGGGTACCTCAGGGGCGACGAGTCGACCAGAATCGAACGTGACAGGAGGACGCCGAGCACGTGACCGCCCACCGCTCCAGCAAGCCGATCGAGGACTACGCGCTCATCGGCGACCAGCACACGGCCGCGCTCGTGGCCCGCGACGGGTCGATCGACTGGCTGTGCCTGCCCCGCTTCGACTCCCCCGCCTGCTTCGCCGCGCTGCTCGACGACGAGGACGCCGGCTGCTGGCGGCTGGCGCCCACCGACCCCGAGGCGGCCAGCACCCGGCACTACCAAGGCGAGACGCTCGTCCTGCGCACGCGCTGGCGGACCGCGGACGGTGAGGCCGACGTCACCGACTTCATGCCCGAGCGGGGCGAGGCCGCCGACGTGGTTCGCATCGTCGACGGACGGCACGGCCGGGTGGAGCTGGAGTCCGACCTGCGGCTGCGCTTCGAGATGGGCCGGATCACGCCGTGGATCAAGGACAGCCGCGACGGCGAGACCGCCGCCATCGCCGGTCCCGAGGCGGCCTGGTTGTCGTCGTCGGTCCCGGTGCGCACCGAGGACGGGGACATCCGGGCCCGGTTCACCGTCGAGGCCGGTGACCGGGTCACCTTCGTCCTGACCCACCAGAAGTCGCACCGCGAGCGCCCGAAGCGGGTGCACGCGGCGCGCGCGCTCCGCGAGACCGTGCACTTCTGGGAGTCCTGGATGGGCGGCTGCGACTACGACGGCGAGTGGCAGGAGCCCGTACGCCGCTCCCTGCTGCTGCTCAAGGCGCTGACCTACGCCCCCACCGGCGGCATCCTCGCCGCCGCCACCACCTCGCTGCCGGAGGAGATCGGCGGCGAGCGCAACTGGGACTACCGCTTCTGCTGGCTGCGCGACGCCACCTTCGCCCTGCAGGCGCTGCTCGGCACCGGCTTCGTCGAGGAGGCGAAGGCCTGGCGGGAGTGGCTGGTCCGGGCGGTCGCCGGCGACCCCGCGAAGCTGCAGGTGATGTACCGGCTCGACGGCTCCCGCCGGCTGCCCGAGTACGAGGACGACTGGCTCTCCGGGTACGCCGGCTCCCGGCCGGTCCGCGAGGGCAACGCCGCCGCGGGGCAGCTCCAGCTCGACGTCTGGGGCGAGGTGCTCGACGGGCTGCACCTGGCGCGCGAGAGCGGCATGACGATCACGCACCACGCCTGGGACGTGCAGCGCTCCCTGCTCGACTGGCTGGAGGGCAACTGGCGGCAGCCGGACGACAGCTTGTGGGAGGTCCGCAGCGAGCGGCGGCAGTTCGTGCACTCCAAGGTGATGGCGTGGGCCGGGGTGGACCGCGCGGTGCGCAGCGTCGAGAACCACGGTCTCGACGGACCTGTCGACCGGTGGCGCGCGCTGCGCGAGGAGATCCACCGCGAGGTGTGCGACAAGGGCTTCGACGCCGACCGCGGGACGTTCACCCAGTTCTACGGCTCCCGCGGCCTCGACGCGGCGCTGCTGCTGATCCCCCGCGTGGGCTTCCTGCCCTGGGACGACGCCCGCGTCCGCGGCACGGTCGCCGCGGTCGAGCGCGAGCTGTGCCGCGACGGCTTCCTGGTGCGCTACGACCCCGACGCCGACGGCGGCACCGACGGTCTGACCGGCAGGGAGGGGGCGTTCCTCGCCTGCAGCTTCTGGATGGTCGACGCGCTCCACGGCACCGGCCGCGAGGAGGACGCCAGGGTGATGTTCGAGCGGCTGCTGCGGTTGCGCAACGACGTCGGCATGCTCAGCGAGGAGTACGACGTGCAGGCCGGCCGCCACCTCGGCAACACGCCGCAGGCGTTCAGCCTGGTCGGCCTGGTCAACAGCGCGCGCCAGCTCGGCGGCAGCGCCACGCAGACCTCGGCTAGTGGCGGGGAGCAGCAGATCGCCCACGGGTGAGTGAGTGGGTCAGGGCGAGGAGCAGCCAGGAGAGCGCCGCCGAGGCCAGGCACCACGAGCACCACGCGTGGACGACGAAGGCCTGGACCGCCACGAGCCCCACCCCGGCGAGGGCGAACCCGACGGCCTCGAGCTCGAGCAGCAGGCTCGGCCAGCGGCGCATCCGCCCGTGGGCCGTGCCGGCATACAGCACGAGGACGGCCTCGACGGCGTACGCGAGGACGCCCAGGAGGGCGTCGGGGAACGGCAGCAGGTTCGCCACCGACGAACCGATGACGTTGTCGGTCCCGTCGCCGAAGACCGGGTCCCAGGCGTGGTCGATCGCGCCCATCTGCACGGCGGCGAGGTAGCCGGCCACGCCCACCCCGAGCAGGGCGAGGAGGGCCGCCAGCGCGCGGCGGGTGGCCTCAGGCACGGGAGAACAGCGCCCGCAGGAACGGCAGCGGGTCCTGCAGCGCCATCCGGGCGCCCGCAAGCACGAACGCGATCGGGTTGACCAGCCGGGCCACCCACCGCGGCGACCGGGTCAGCGACGCCTGGAAGGACCGGCGCAACGCGCGCGCGTCGAAGCGGCCGTGGGTGCCGAAGTCGCGCCCCTCCGGGCCGTCGGCGGGCTCCCAGAGGTTCGCCGGCCGGCCGGCGTCGGCGGGCTGGGACGTCTGCTGGGAGTCGTAGCCGGTCAGGGCCAGGTAGCGGTCCAGGAAGCCGGCGGCGAGCTTGTTGCCCATGATCGTGGCGACCGCGCTGCCGCCGATGACGTACTCGCGCCTCTGAGGGTGCTCGGCGGCGTACACGATCGTCTCCGCGACCACCTCCGGCTGGAAGATCGGCGGGACCGGCTGCGGCCGGCGCGGGAGCCGGCTCAGCACCCAGTCGAACTGGGGCGTGTTCACCGCCGGCAGCTGCACCATCGTCGCGTGCACCCCGCTGCGGTCGTGCAGCAGCTCGCAGCGCAGCGAGTCGTGGAAGCCCTGGATCGCGTGCTTGGCCCCGCAGTACGCCGCCTGCAGCGGGATGCCGCGGTAGGCCAGGGCCGAGCCGACCTGGACGATGGCGCCGCGGTCGCGCGGCAGCATCCGGTCCAGCGCCGCCTTCGTGCCGTGGACGAAGCCCAGGTAGCTGACCTCGGTGGTCCGCCGGAACTCCGCGAGCGAGGTCTCCTTGAAGGGCGCGAACACGCTGCTGAAGGCGACGTTC
>DATFHM010000337.1:0-2811 GCA_035248385.1 Nocardioides sp.
CGGGCTACGCGCCGGTGCAGGGCGGCATCGCGGCGGTGCTGCCGCACGTCGACGACTTCCTCGCGGGACACTCGCTCGCGACCTACGACGAGCTGATGGAGGTGGTGCGGCGTGCGTGAGGTGCTGCCCGCGCTGATGGAGTGGTGGGAGGCCGGCGAGACGGTGGGCATGGGGACCGTCGTCGCGACCTTCCGCTCGGCCCCGCGCCCGCCCGGCGCGTCGATGCTCGTCGGTCCCGACGACTCGGCGGTCGGGTCGGTCTCCGGGGGCTGCGTCGAGGGCGCCGTCTACGACCTCGCCCAGGAGGTCGTCGGCTCGGGCACCCCGCAGCTGCAGCGGTACGGCGTCTCCGACGACGACGCCTTCGCGGTCGGGCTCGCGTGCGGCGGCATCCTCGACGTGTACGTCGAGAAGGTCGACCGCACCACCTTCCCCGAGCTGGCCGAGATCGCCGCCGACGTCGAGGCCGGTCGCCCCGTCGCGGTCGCCACCGTCGTCGAGCACCCCGACCCGCGCCGGGTCGGGCTGAGGGCGATCATCCGGCCGTCGGGGATAGTCCCTGACGAAAAGCACCTCGATCCGGACGAACGAGGTGCTTTTCGTCCGGGACTATCCGGAACCCTCGGCTCTCCCCGCGCCGACGACGCCGTCCACGACGACGCCCTCGGCATCCTGGCCACCGGCCACGACGCGCTGCTCACCTACGGACCCGACGGCGAGCGGCGCGGGGAGGGCATGCGGGTGTTCGTGTGGGCCTTCGCCCCGGCGCCACGGATGCTCGTCTTCGGGGCGATCGACTTCGCGGCCGCGGTGGCGCGGGTCGGCACCTTCCTCGGCTACCGGGTGACGGTGTGCGACGCCCGCCCGGTCTTCGCCACCAACACGCGCTTCCCGGACGCCGACGAGGTGGTCGTCGAGTGGCCGCACCGCTACCTGGCGGCCGAGCACGAGGCGGGTCGGCTGGATGCCCGCACGGTGGTCGCGGTGCTGACGCACGACCCGAAGTTCGACGTACCGGTGCTGGAGAAGGCGCTGCGGATGCCCGAGCTGGCCTACGTGGGGGCGATGGGTTCCCGGCGTACCCACGACGACCGGCTGGCCCGGCTCAAGGAGGTCGGCGTCACCGGCGAGGAGATCGCCCGGCTGCACAGCCCGATCGGGCTGGACATCGGGGCGCGGACCCCGGAGGAGACGGCGATCAGCATCGCGGCGGAGATGGTCGCCGGCCGCTGGGGCGGCACCGGCCGGCCGCTCGCGGAGGCCGAGGGGCGCATCCACGGCGGCGCCGACGAGGCCGTGTGACGCCGATCACGCGAGGTGTAGCGTGACGGCATGACGCAGCAGGAGCTGCAGGAGAGGCAGCTCGCCACGGTGCGCGCCTGGACCGCCTTCATGGACGAGTCCGACGACTACCCCAGGCTGGTGCGCCCGGAGATCCTCACCAGCTGGCGACGCTCCCGCGTGGCCGTCGACGCCGACCACGTCGCCGCGGCCCCGCTCGACGACGAGTCCGAGACCCGGGCGTCCTGGCACGACTCGCCGCTCCAGGCCGCCGTGGAGCGGATCGAGTCCGAGCTGCGTCGTACGGCGGAGGACGGCGACCTCGTCATCGGCGTCACCGACCAGGAGACCCGCGTGCTCTGGACGTACGGCGGACGCGTCATGCGCCGCCGCGCCGAGAGCGTCAACTTCGTGCCCGGTGGGCGCTGGGACGACCGCTCGGTCGGCACCAACGCGCTCGACCTCGCCAACCGCACCGCTGCCCCCGCCATGGTCTTCAGCGCCGAGCACTTCGCGCCCTTCGTGCACCAGTGGGTCTGCTGGGCCGCGCCCCTGCACGACCCCGTGACCGGCGCCCGGCTCGGCGTCATCGACCTCTCCACGACCTGGGACCGCACCCACCCGATCGGCCTGGCCACCGCGCGGGTCCTGGCGACGCTGATCGAGCAGGCCATGCCCCGTTCGCGCCACTACGTCGTCGACGAGGAGACCGCCGACCCGGGCATCGTGATGACCCTGCTCGGCAACGCGGAGGTCCGCCTCGACGGCCAGCGGCTGCTGCTGACCCGGCGCCAGACCGAGGTCCTCGCCCTGCTCGCGCTGCACCCCGACGGGCTGTCCCTCGAGCAGCTCCACGCCGCGCTGTACGGCGACCACGCCGTCACCTTCTCCACGCTCAAGGCCGAGGTCTCGCACCTGCGGCACGCCCTGGGCGGCCAGCTCTCCTCGCGCCCCTACCGGTTGATGCTCCCCGTCTCCACCGACGTGGACCTGGTGCTCTCCCTGCTGCGCCGCGGCCGGGTGCGCGCGGCCGTCGAGGCGTACGGCGGCGACCTGCTCCCCGGCACCGACTCCCCGGCGCTCATCCAGTACGGCGAGTACGTCGCGGTCGCCGTACGGGAGGCACTCCTGCGCTCCCCGGAGCCGGACGCCGTGGTCCGCTACAGCGAGCTGGCCCCCGACGACACCGAGGTGCTCGAGGTCGCGCTCGCCGCACTGCTGCGCTCCGGCGACGCCCACCACCCGGCGATCCCGCTGCTGCGGGCCCGGCTCGTGGTGGCCTCCGAGCAGCTGGACTAGGCGGAGCAACCTTCGACCAACCCGCTCTCCCTAGCGTGATCGGCATCACCGATCTCGCGAGGGGAGTGTCATGACCCGGATCAACCTCACCGTCGACGGACAGCGGGTGGTCGACGACGTCGAGCCGCGGATGCTGCTGGTGCAGTACCTCCGCGAGACGCTCGGCAAGACCGGCACCGTCGTCGGCTGCGACACCAGCAACTGCGGCGCCTGCACGGTCCACCTCAACGG
>DATFHM010000338.1:0-10617 GCA_035248385.1 Nocardioides sp.
TCACTCGCTCGCCTACCGCGCGTTCTTCGCGCTGCCCGTCGAGAACTTCTCGACAGCGACCGGGCAGAACACGAACGCCGTCTACGGCTTCACCTCGATGCTGGTCAACGTGCTCCGCGACGAGCAGCCGACGCACGTCGCGGTGGCATTCGACGTGTCACGGCAGACCTTCCGCACCGAGGAGTACTCCGAGTACAAGGCGAAGCGGAACAAGACCCCGGGGGAGTTCAGCAGCCAGCTGCCGCTGATCGAGCGGATGCTCACCAGCTTCTCGATCCCGTTCCTCAAGGCCGAGGGCTTCGAGGCCGACGACATCATCGCCACGCTCGTCACCCAGTCGCTCGCCGAGGTCGACGACCTCGAGATCCTGATCCTCACCGGTGACCGCGACTCGATCCAGCTCGTCACCGACCGGTCCACGGTCCTGTACCCGATGCGCGGCGTCTCCGACCTGGCGCGGCTGACGCCCACGGCGGTCGAGGAGAAGTACGGCGTCCCGCCGCACCGCTACCCCGAGCTCGCGGCGATCGTGGGGGAGACCTCCGACAACCTGCCGGGTGTCCCGGGGGTCGGGGCCGGGTTCGCGGCCAAGTGGATCAACACCTACGACGGCCTGGACAACGTCATCACCCACGCCGACAAGATCACCGGCAAGAAGGGTGAGTCGCTCCGCGAGCACCTCGGCGACGTGATCCGCAACCGCCGGCTGAACGCGCTCGTGCGCGACCTCGACCTCGGCGTCACCGTCGACGACCTGGTCCGGCGCGAGTGGGACCGGTCCTCGGCCCTGGAGCTGCTCGACGAGCTGGAGTTCCGCGGCGAGCTCCGCACCCGGATCATGGACGTGGTCGCGCCCGCCGAGGACGTGCAGGTCGAGGCCGGCGTCGAGCTCGACGGCGTGGCGCTCGCCGAGGGCGAGGTCGCCGGCTGGCTCGCCGACCTGACCGGCGAGGCCGTGGGTCTCAGCGTCCAGGGCAGCTGGGGCAGCGGCACCGGGCGCGTGAGCGGCATCGGGCTCGCCCTCGGCGACGGCCGGGCGGCGTACATCGACGTCGAGGCACTCAGCCCCGAGGACGACGCCGCGCTCGCGGCCTGGCTGGCCGACCCGGCGCAGCCGAAGGTGCTGCACGCCGCGAAGGGCCCGCTGGTCGCCCTGGGCGCCCACGGCTGGACGCTCGCGGGCGTGGTCGAGGACACCGCGCTGGCGGCGTACCTCGTGGCCCCGGACCAGCGCTCCTACGACCTGGCCGACCTGACCCTGCGCTATCTGCACCGCGAGCTCGCCCGGAGCGAGGACCCCGACCAGGGCGAGCTCCTCTTCGACGACAGCGGCGACCAGGCCGGCGTCGCGAAGGACGCGATGGTGCAGGCGCGCGCCACGCTCGACCTGTCCGCCGAGCTCGCCGACCAGGTCGCGAAGGCCGGCGGCAAGCAGCTGCTCACCGACGTCGAGCTGCCCCTGGTCGGCATCCTGGCCGGGATGGAGCAGACCGGCATCGCGGTCGACACCGAGCACCTCGAGGGGCTGGAGAGCCACTTCGCGACGCTGGTGCGCGAGGAGGCGGAGGCGGCGTACGCCGTCATCGGCCGGGAGATCAACCTGGGCTCGCCCAAGCAGCTGCAGGTGGTGCTCTTCGACGAGCTCGGGATGCCCAAGACCAAGCGCACCAAGACCGGCTACACCACCGACGCCGACGCGCTGCAGGGGCTGTTCGCGCAGACCGAGCACCCGTTCCTGCTGCACCTGCTGCGCCACCGCGAGGTGATCAGGCTCCGGCAGACCATCGAGGGCCTGCTCAAGACGGTCCAGCCCGACGGCCGGATCCACACGACCTTCCACCAGACGATCGCTGCCACGGGCCGGCTCTCCAGCACCGACCCGAACCTGCAGAACATCCCGGTCCGCACCGAGGAGGGCCGCCGGATCCGCGAGAGCTTCGTGGTGGGTGCCGGCTACGAGGCGCTGATGACCGCCGACTACAGCCAGATCGAGATGCGGATCATGGCGCACCTGTCCGAGGACGACCTGCTGATCGAGGCGTTCCGGTCCGGCCAGGACTTCCACACGATCACCGCGCGTCGGGTGTTCGGTGTCGCCGACGACGTCGAGGTCTCGCCCGAGCAGCGCGCCAAGATCAAGGCGATGAACTACGGCCTGGCCTACGGGCTCTCGGCGTTCGGCCTGTCCCAGCAGCTCGGCATCGAGCCGGGCGAGGCGCGCGAGCTGATGGACGAGTACTTCCAGACCTTCGGCGGCGTGCGTGACTACCTGGGCGGCGTCGTCGACGAGGCGCGCAGCACCGGCTTCACCGAGACGATCATGGGCCGCCGGCGCTACCTGCCGGACCTGACCTCCGACAACCGGCAGCGCCGCGAGATGGCCGAGCGGATGGCGCTCAACGCGCCCATCCAGGGGTCGGCGGCCGACCTGATCAAGGTCGCCATGTTCAAGACCCAGGCGGCGATGACCGCCGCCGGGCTGGCCTCACGGATGCTGCTGCAGGTCCACGACGAGCTCGTGTTCGAGGTGGCCGCGGGGGAGCGGGACACGCTCGAGGCGCTGGTGCGTGAGCAGATGGGCTCGGCCGCCGACCTGGCGGTGCCGCTGGACGTCTCGGTCGGGACCGGGCTCAGCTGGCACGCTGCCGCGCACTGAACGCGAGCAGCACCGCGACCGTGACGGCGTCGATCGCCATCACGGTCAGGGCGAGGCCGGTGAGGCCGGTGGCCATGCCACCGAGGCCGATCAGGGCGGCCACGCTGACCGCGACGATGTACTTCGTGCTGCGGCCGCGCTGGGCCAGGCCGCTGTAGACGAGCAGCTGCAGCAACGAGAGCAGGCCGCCGATGACGGCGAAGAGCCAGAGGCGGCCGGTGACGCCGGCGTACTTCTCCCCGCCGACGAACTGGACCGCGACGTTCTGAAGCGCCCAGGTGGCGACGACGCAGAACGTGCCGAGGCCGCCCAGGAAGACCAGACCTCGCACGATCGCCTGGCGGCTCTGGGAGTCGTCGGCCATCGACGGGAACAGGATCACCACCGCGAACTGCGGCAGGAACAGCACCGCCTTGGTGACGATCAGGCCGCCGGCGTACAGACCGGCGTCGTGGTGGGAGAGGACGTTGCGCGCGACGATCACGTCGAGGTTCGCCAGGGCCGTGAACGCGAGCAGGGCCATCGACGACGCGATCGCCTCGTGGCGCACGTCGCGGCGCACCTCCCGGTTGTGCTCGGTCGCGGTGGCGTGCGGACGGTGGCCGCGCAGCGCGAGGTAGCCGATCACGACCGGGATGAACGAGGCGACCAGGACGCCGAGCATGCCGCTGGCCTCGGTGTGCCGGACCAGCAGGAAGCCGGCGCCGAGGACGACCCGGGGGACGCCGACGGCGATGTACATCAGCGACAGCGGCAGCCAGCGGCGCTCGCCCTGCAGGACGCCCGCCTGGCCACCCATCAGCGTGGTGGGTACGACGGTGAGCGCGAGCATCACCGCCGGGTAGATCGACCCGAGCTCCAGCAGCTTCCAGACCAGCGGGGTGCAGGCCAGCGCCAGGAGCCCGAGGCCCCAGGCGGCGCGCCAGGTGGTGGCGAGGATGCTCTGCTCGATGGCGGCGACGTCCGCGGGCTCGTGCACGATCCGGCGGGCCGCGGTCGCCTGGATCCCGAGCTGGACGACCGAGAGGACCATCAGCAGGGCCATCAGGCTGGCGATGCCGCCGTACTGCTCCGGGCCGAGGAGGCGCGCGGAGACCATCTGGAACGCGTAGGCGCCGATGTTCATGACGGCCATGGCGATCGCGATCCCGGCGCTGCTGCGCAGCAGCCGGAGGATCTTGGAGCCCACGGGGGCTTCGACCACGCTCATCACGGCCTAGAGCCTAGATGCTGGGTGGCGCGTTCCCGGGAATCCGAGGGTGCCGGAATACAGTGACCACCGCCACTGCGGAGCACCAGGAGGGAGGCCGGGATGCCGGAGCCGGGTCTCCGCGGCGACCGCCGGTGCACGGCGCTCGTGTGCTGCGTCTACGCGGTGCTGTCCGTCCTGGTCCTCACCGAGCAGTGGGGCCGGACCACGAACGACACCCGGCTGGAGCTCACCGAGCGGCCCGCGAGCTACCTCGCGGGCACCTTCTCGCTGTGGCAGCCGGGCACCTCGCTCGGGGAGCTGCAGAACCAGGCCTACGGCTACCTGTTCCCGCAGGGGAGCTTCTTCACCGTGGTCGAGTGGCTCGGCGTCCCGGGCTGGGTCACCCAGCGGCTGTGGTCCGTGCTGCTGCTCCTCCTCGCCTGTGAAGGGGTACGCCGGCTGGCCCGTGCCCTGGGCACCGGACCGTGGGCGGCGGCCGCCGCCGGCCTGGCCTACGGACTGGGCCCGCGGATCGTGTCGGAGTTCGGGCTGCGCAGCGGTGAGATCCTGCCGTCGGTCGTGCTGCCGTGGGCCGTGCTCCCGCTCGTGCTGATGGTCGAGGGCCGTCGGCGCCCTCGTGACGCGGCTCTGCTGTCCGTCGCCGCGTTCGTGTGCGGAGGCGGCGTCAACGGCACCGCGACGGCAGCGCCGGCGGCCCTGCTCGCGATCGTCGTCGGCTGGGCGGCGTGGCGGCGCTTCGTCGGGTGGCGGTTCGTGGCCGGGTGGCTCGCGCTGATGGCGGCGGCCAACGCCTGGTGGGTGGTGTCGCTGGTGCGGCTCGGGTCGATCAGCCCGCCGTTCTTCGACTACGTGGAGGACGCCCGGACCACCACGTCCACTGCCGGCTTCTCCGCCTCGCTGCGCGGCACGAGCAACTGGATCGACTACCTCCAGGTCGGCGGCACGCCCTGGTGGCCGGCCGGCTGGCAGCTGACCTCCTCGCCGTGGCTGGTGCTCGGCTCCGGGCTGGTCGCGACCCTCGGGCTCGTCGGGCTGCTGCGCTGGCGCAGCCGGTGGCGGGCGCCGCTGCTGGCCGCGGCCGCGTTCGGCCTGCTCTGCCAGGTCGGCGCGCACACGGCACCGCTGGACGGCCCGCTGGCGGGCTGGCTGCGCGGGCTGCTCGACGGCTCGCTGGCGCCGCTGCGGAACATCCCGAAGGCCGACCCGGTCCTGCGGCTGCCGCTGGCCGTCGGGATCGCCGTGGTCGTCGACGAGGTGGCGCGGGTCGGCCTCCGCCGGGTCCGGGGGGTCCGTCAGGTCGCTGCCGCGGGGATCGCCCTCGTGCTGGCCGGCGGGCTGGTGGCGATGTCCGCCCCGGTCGTGGCCGCGAACACCCGGATCCCGGGGTGGAGCAGCATCCCGTCGTACTGGACCGACGCGGCGGCGTACGTGGCGAAGCGGCCGGGGACGACCTGGGTGATCCCGGGCTCCGGCTTCGGCACCCAGACCTGGGGCTGGACCATGGAGGAGCCCATGGACGCGGTCGCGCGGTCCGGGTGGGTCAGCCGCTCCCAGGTGCCGCTGACGCCGGCGGGGACGATCCGGGTGCTGTCGCAGCTGGAGTCCTACCTCGAGACCGGGACGGGGTCGGCGTACCTCCGCTTCATGCTGGCGCGGCTGGGTGTCACGCAGGTCCTGCTGCGCCACGACCTCGACCAGGGCGTGGCGCAGGTGCCGTCGGCGAGCACCGTGGCCGTCGCCCTCGCGCGCTCGCCCGGCATCACCCGGGTGCGCTCCTTCGGGCAGCTGGCGTTCGGCCCGGCGATCGAGGTGTTCCGGGTCGAACCCGTCCCCGGCGCGCAGGGGTACGACGCCCGCGACTCCGCCGCCGCGGTGACCGTGACCTCGGTCGAGGACGGGCTCACCGCCGTCGGGAACAGCCTGGTCGCGCCCGATCAGCCGATGGTGGTGGCCGGGACGTCCGGGCGGAACGCCCCGGTCGACGTGGTCGGTGACGGCTACCGCCGCCGCGAGCGCGAGTACGGCCAGGTGCACGACGCGGTGAGCAGCGTGATGACGGCCGACGACCCCAGCCGCACCGACCGCGTCCTGCCGGACTACCCGGAACCGGGTGACGCGCAGCCCGTGGTCGCTCGCTACCTGGGGATCCGCGCGCTCGAGGCCTCCAGCTCGCGGGGCTGGGCCGACACGGTCGGCGCGGTCCACCCCGAGGACGGCCCGTGGTCGGCGCTCGACGGCGACCCGAGGACCGCCTGGCGGCCGGGTGCGTACGACGGTCCGGCCGGCCAGTGGTGGCAGGTGGACCTGCTGGGGCCGACCCCGATCGGCCGGGTGACGCTGACCGGCGCGGGCACCTGGACGGTGAGCGCCGGAGACGTCTCCCGCACGGTCCACTCCGACGGCGAGGCGAGCGTCGACCTCGGCGGGGCCGTGGCCGGGTCGCTGCGGGTCACCGCCGCGTCCGCCGACGCCGGGGCGCTGGCCGAGGTCGGCATCGCCGGGGTGCACGCGGAACGCACCCTCGTGGTGCCGCCGGTCACCGAGAGCGCCGACCCGTCGTTCCTCTTCACCGCGACGCCGGAGACCCGGGCCTGCGTTCCCACGCTGCTCGGGCCCGACTGCGACCCGAGCCGGCAGCGCGCCGCGGAGGAGGAGACCGGGATCGACCGGACCTTCACCGTGTCGGCCGACGGGACCTGGCAGATGCGCGGACTCGTCGTGACCCCTGCCAGCCCCGCGACCCTGGTGCTGCTCCAGCCGCTCGGCGGCGTCACGATGTCCGCGTCGTCGACCTACGGGTCGGAACCCGCCGTCTCGCCGCGGATGGCCTACGACACCGACCCGGCGACCGAGTGGATCGCCGACCCGCGCGACCCCGCCCCGAGCCTGCAGGTCGACCTCGGCCGGGTCCGCACGATCCGCGGGCTGTCCGTGGCGGCGCCGTCCGGTGTGGCGGTGGCGCCCACCGGAGCGCGGATCACCACGCCCGACGGCCGGTCGCGGTCGGTGGCGTTCGGCGCTCTCGGCCCGGTCGCCACCTTCGCCCCGCTGCGGACCCGGCAGCTCACGGTCACCTTCACGGGCTCCCGCGGCTCGGCCACCGGCGCTCCCCTGGGCGTGGCCGAGCTGCGGCTGACGGGCGGCCACGTCGGCGTACCCCTCGACGGGGCGGGGCCGACCGGCTCGGTGTGCGGCTACGGCCCGCCCCTCGTGGTCGACGGCCACCGCGTCGAGACCCGGGTCAGCGGCACGATCGGCGACGTGGTGGCCGACGGCGAGCTGGCGGTCCACCCGTGCGGCGTACGACGCTGGCGGCTGGCCGCCGGCGTCCACCGGGTGCAGCTGCTGTCGACCGAGCAGTTCCAGCCCGTGGCGCTCGGCCTGCTCCCCACCCGGGCCACCCCCGCCCCGGATGGCCGCTCCCGCACGATCTCGGTGGTCTCCTCGACCGACACCCGCACCGTCCTCCAGGTCGGCCCCGGCGCCGACGCGATCATCTCGGCACCCTTCAACGTCAACGCCGGGTGGACCGCCACCGTCGGCGGCCACACGCTCGCGCCGCTCACCGTCGACGGGTGGGCGCAGGGCTGGCGGATCCCCGCGGGCACCTCCGGCCGGGTGGTGCTGTCCTTCACCCCGCAGCAGGGGTACGTCGCCGGGCTGGTCGCCGGCCTGGTCCTGCTCGCACTGGTGCTGCTCGCGGCCTGCTGGCTCCTCGTGCGGCCCGGTAGGGCCGGATCGACAGTCCCGGAGGGCCGGATCGGCCGTCCGGGAGGGCCGGGTCGACCGTGGGCAGGGGTGGTCCTCGGGCTCGCCGGGTGGGTCCTCGCCGGCCCCGTGGTCGGCGTCGCGGCCCTCGCCGGGTGGCTGGCCGGGCGCTGGCCCCGGGCGTGCGTCGCCGTCGTGGGGGCGGCCCTGGTCTCGGCGTACGTCGTGACCGCGGTGCAGCTCACCGGAGGACCGCGGCTGCCCTCGGACCCGGTCGACCTGCTGGTCGGCGCCGCTGTCGCCCTCGGCCTCGGCGCGGCCGTGCGGAGGTCGCCGTGAGCAGGCGGCCCGTGCTCGTGGACGCGGCCTGGGCGCTGGCACTCGCGCTCGCCGTCACCGGCCCGCTCTGGCTCGGCCGGGGCTTCTGGTTGGTGGGCGACATGGTCTTCGTCCCGCACCAGCCGTGGAAGGACGCCTGGCTCGGTCTGGACGGGTCCCTCCCGCGCGCGGTGCCGATGGACGCGCTGATCTCGGTGGCGAGCCACGTGCTGCCGGGCCAGGTGCTGCAGCGGCTGCTGCTGACCGGCGGCCTGCTGCTCGGTGGCACCGGCGTCGGCCGGCTGGCCGGCCGCCACCCCTTCGCCGCCCGCGCCGCCGCGATCACGCTGTTCTGCTGGAACCCGTGGGTCGCCGAGCGGCTCGGCATCGGGCAGTGGGCGATCCTGCTCGGGTACCTGCTGCTGCCCTGGATCGTGCTCGCCGCCCGCCGGTTGCGCGCGGACCCGGGCGCCTGGGCGCCCGCCGCGCTCGTCACCGTCCTCGCCGCGGCCTGCAGCCCGTCGAGCGGCGTGATGGCCGTGGCCACGCTGCTGGTCCTGGCCGGCGGCCGCCGCACCTGGTGGCGCATCGTCGCCCTCGGCGTCGTCGCGAACCTGACCTGGCTCGCCCCGGCGCTCACCGCGACCACGACCGACGTCACCACGAGCGGGGTCTTCGCCGGCTTCGCGGCGCGGGCGGAGTCGTCCGCCGGGGTCCTGCCGAGCCTGCTCTCCCTCGGTGGGATCTGGAAGACCTCGATCGTCCTGCCCGCCCGCACCAGCAGCCTCGTCGTGCTGCTCTCCTGCCTGCTCAGCCTCGTCGCGCTCCTCGGCCTGGTGCGCTGGTCGCGCCGCGACCCGGGCGAGGCCCACCGCCTCGCCGTCCTCGCCGCCGGCGCGCTGGTCGTCGCCCTGCTGCCCGACCTGCCCGGGGGAGACCGGCTGCTCGAGGACCTCGCCGTGCACGCGCCCGGCCTGGCGCTGCTGCGCGACTCGCACCGCTTCCTCGCACCGCTCGGGCTGGTCCTCGCCGTCGGCGTCGCCGGCGCGGTGACCGAGGTCCGCGCGCGGATCCGCCCGAACCGCGAGTCCCTGTGGGGCGTCGTGGGCCTGCTCGTCGTCGCCCCGGTCCTGCTGCTCCCGGGCCTGGGCTGGGGGCTCGGCGGGGACCTGCAGCGCTCGTCCTACCCCCCGGCCTGGCAGGCGGTCGCCGACCACCTCGCGGCGGATCCGGGCACCACCGTCGTGCTGCCGTGGACCGGCTCCTACCGGGCGTTCGCCTGGGCGCACGACCGGTCCGTCCTGGACCCCGCGCCCCGGGCGCTGCCGGGCGAGGTGCTCGTCGACGACCGCACCTACCTGACCGACCAGGTCGTGCCCGCCGAGGACCCGCGCTCCGACGCCGTCCGCGCGGCCCTGTCCGCCACCGACCCGGTCGCCGCCCTGCGCGGTCTGCACGTGCGGTGGGTGCTGGTCGAGGCCGGCCTCGGCGCCCGGCCGACACCTGCGCAGCTGAGAAGCGCCGGCGCCACGACGGCGTACGACGCGGACGGGCTGGTCCTGGTGGACCTGGGACCCTCCGACGGGCCCGTGTCAACCATGCCTTTGGTCGCGAATCACCGGGACTTCGTCCTGATCTGCGACGCTTCGGCGCTTCTTTTGCTTTTGGTGAGCACGGGATGGATACTCCGAGGCAGGATGTAACTGGCGTCACAATCGGGAGAACTGGGGCGCCCCGTCCTTCTTGCAGTGCCTGGTCTTTGGGAGGGGACCTCTATGAACCGATTCATCGCTGCGCTCGTGGGAGCGCTCGCGGCCTTCGCCGTGCTCGTCAGCGGCGTCCACGTCGCCCAGCAGAACGGCCAGAAGCCGGTCGCAGCAGACACGCTGAGGTCCTACGCCAGCAAGTGATCGCGTAGGTCGCGGCTGCTCGGGAGCCGTGCCCGTTCGTCCGATCCACCTTGGGAGGGGTGGTCCCGGACGTGGCAGACGGCTTGGGAGGGTCCGATGCTGCACATCGTCATACCGGCGTACGACGAAGAGCTACGCCTGCCGCGCACCCTGCGCGCGCTGCGTCGCTATGTCGTCGCCAACCGGCGTCACCTCGGCCGGGTCGAGGTGACCGTGGTCGACAACGCCAGCGGCGACCGCACCGCCGAGGTCGCGCTCGCGCTCGACAGCGCCGCGCTGCCCGTCCGCGTGGTCGCGTGCGAGGTCCGCGGCAAGGGTGCCGCCGTCCGCACCGGCCTGCTGGCCGTCACCGAGACCCGTGCCGAGCAGGACCTCGTCTGCTTCATGGACGCCGACGGCGCGACCGACCTGGGGGCGCTCGCCAGCGCCGTCGCCCGGGTCCGCGGCGGTGCCGACGTCGTGATCGGGTCGCGCGGCCTGCCCGGCAGCGACACCGAGGTGCGGCACTGCCGCACCCGCTCGCGCGGCGCGGCCTGCTACCGACGGATCGCCCGCCGGCTGCTGCCCGGTGTCGTCGACACCCAGTGCGGCTTCAAGGTGGTGCGCGCGGACCTCGCCCGCGACGTCGCGCAGCACCTGGTCACCCGCGGCTTCTCCTTCGACGTCGAGCTCCTGGTCCGCCTGCAGCGGACCGGGGCCCGCATCGTCGAGATCCCGGTGAGCTGGGTCGACGTGCCCGGCTCCACGTTCGTGCCGCTCCGGCACGGCGCCCGTTCCTTCCTCGACCTCGCAGCGATCGCCTGGCGCACCCG
>DATFHM010000339.1:0-4818 GCA_035248385.1 Nocardioides sp.
CTCGAGGTCACCGGAGTCCATGACCCGCTCGGCGACGCTCTCGGCCTGGTGCTCGGTGAAGGCACCGGCCTGCCGGAGCATGGCGTCCACGAGGGTGGTCTTGCCATGGTCGACGTGGGCGACGATGGCGACGTTACGGAGGTCGGTACGACGAGTGCTGGACACGAGGGTCAACTTTATCGGCGCGAGCGTGCTCGACCCTCATCCTGGCGACCAGGGCCCTGTGGCATCCTGGGCCGATGCAGACCATCGGGCTCATCGGCGGGATGTCCTGGGAGAGCAGCGCGGCCTACTACGAGCTGCTCAACCGTGGCGTGGAGCAGCGGCTGGGTGGCTTCCACTCGGCGAAGACCGTGATGGCGTCGGTGGACTTCGCCGAGGTGACCGCGCTCCAGGAGAACGAGGACTGGGACGCCGTCGCCGAGATCCTCGCGGCCGCCGCGCAGTCCGTCGAGCGGGCCGGTGCCGACTTCCTGGTCATGTGCACCACGACCTTCCACCGCGTCGCCGAGCAGGTGCAGAGCGCGGTGCGGATCCCGCTGCTGCACCTCGGTGACGTGGTCGCCGAGGCAGCGAAGGCGGAGGGCGCCACGTCGGTCGCGCTGCTCGGCACGAAGTTCGCGATGTCGCGGGTCTTCTTCACCGACCGGATCGCCAGCCACGGCCTCGAGGTGCTGGTGCCGGACGCGGGGAGCTTCGACGAGCTCAACCGGATCATCTACGACGAGCTCGTGCACGGGAAGGTCCTCGACTCCTCGCGGCGCACCGTGGTCGGCATGATCGAGTCGCTCTGGGATGCCGGTGCCGGCGGGGTCATCCTGGGCTGCTCGGAGCTCGAGCTCCTGGTCAAGCAGGCCGACAGCGAGCTGCCGGTCTTCCCCTCGACCAGCCTGCACGTGGCGGCGGCACTGGACCGGGCACTGGCCTGACATAACCGGTAGTCCCTGACGAAAAGCACCTCATTTCCGCGAAATGAGGTGCTTTTCGTCAGGGACTACCGCGCCTGTCAGGCCGAGGCGAGCACCATCCGCCGGTCCTGCAGCTGCCCGAGGAAGGCGATGACGTCGGGGCGGCAGCGGTCGGCGGTGACGTCGTACTCCTCGGCGACCAGGTCGCACAGCTCGGCGAGGGAGCGAGGCTGGGCGAGATGGCGCCAGACGGACGCCGCGACGCCGCGCATCGCGTAGTACTCGCCCTGGTCGACGCCCATCATCACGAACTCACCGTCCATCTCGACGGCGTTCAGGGCGTGGTCGCGCACCCACTGCTGGTCGGTCGCCTGCATGCCCGGTCAACGACCGGGCGAACCCGAGGTGACGTCGGCCAGGATCGCGTCGGCCGAGGCCACCACCGAGTCGACGCCGCGCGGGCGCTCGACCCGGACGAACCGCGCCCGGCCGGCGAGGGTCGCGCTCCGCGCGAAGTGGGTACGCCGCAGCGCGCCGACCAGCACCTCGTTGCGGTAGCCGTGCTCGTGCAGGCAGGCGAAGACCTCCGCGCCGGTGATCGGGGTGAGCCGGAGCGGGCCGTCGTACCGGTCCAGCAGGTAGATCCAGCGCACCGGCAGCGGCTCGAGCACCTCCCGCTCGATGGGCACGTGGAACTTGTCGTGGGCCGGGGCGACCCGGGCGAGGTCCGCGGAGGGCCGGCCGAGCCGGTCCAGGGCGTCCTGCCAGAGCTTGATCCGGGCCCAGCCGGGGATCGCGTTGCCGTCGACGTCGATCGGCACCACGTCGTCGCTCAGCACGGGGTGGCCCCGCCGGTGCATCTCCGCGGCCAACGTCGACTTGCCGGCGCCGGAGTGCCCCAGCACGACCGCGCAGGCGTCGCCGACCCGGAACGCGTTGCCGTGCAGCACCAGGTGGCCCCGCTGGGCCAGCACGATGCCCAGAGCCGAGCCGAGGAGGAACAGGCGCAGGGCGTCGTCGGTGGCGCCGGCGTCGGCCTGCACGGTGATCAGCCGGCCGTCCTCGCAGGAGTAGCGGCCGACCTCGGGGACGTCGATGCCGACCCGCTCGCCGTCGACCCAGAGACCGAGCGGGAGCATCGTGGCGTCGGCCGACGGCGGGGTCACCGGGCCGAGG
This sequence comes from Nocardioides sp., assembly GCA_035248385.1. Taxonomy (GTDB): domain Bacteria; phylum Actinomycetota; class Actinomycetes; order Propionibacteriales; family Nocardioidaceae; genus Nocardioides. The sequence continues at coordinate 2,085 of DATFHM010000339.1, forward strand.
CGGACCCGGACGTCCGGCTCGTCCGGCTCGTCGGAGCCGGCGGCGTCGAGGTCGGGCAGGGCGAGCTCGCTGGCCAGGGCCAGTCCGTAGGCGGAGTAGGTGGCCATGGCGGTTGTCCTCAGGGGGCCCAGGCGAAGCTGGCGACCCCGGTCCAGGTCTCGGGGGAACCGCCGGTGACGGTGAGGTCGCCCGCGGTCACCCAGGCGTGTGCGCGGAGCTCGCCCGCGGCGTCACGACGTACGCCGAAGGTGACCGTGTGCGGCACGCGCACCGCGCGCAGCAGGATGCGCGCGGTGAGCGCCTGCGGGTAGCAGTCCGAGCGCCAGGGGGTGTGCGCGGCGGCGCTGCCGATGGCGCGGGCAACGCCGACCGCTCGTCCACGGGCGCGGCCGTCGAGGACGGCGGGCAGGGCGGCGGGGTCGGTCGCCGCGCGCGAGGGTGTGTCGCCCAGCAGCCGGCGTACCAGGCTGAACGGCGCCACGGCGACCAACAGCCGCGTGAACGCCAGGAGCGCCCACGCGGCTGCCGGTGCGATGCGGGCTCGGAGCGTCAGCTGCCGAGACCGAGGGTCACGCTGACGCCCACCCCGACGCTGGTGTCGTGGGTGGCCTTCAGGCTCAGGTTCTCGAGGATGGGGGCTTCGTAGGTGGGCTTCATCAAGGAGCTCCTCATTCGTGGTTACGGCAAGTCCCGAACCTCGCCACGCTGTCCCCGGAAGCATGCGCTCACGATGTGGCGGCGGTGTTGCAAAGACGCAAAATTTTGCCTATAGGCGACTTTGCCTTTTCGGGGCAGGCGCTGTGCCACCCTCGTGCCGTGGCCCTGGACCCCGCCGCCTTCGCCGTGCTGAGCCGGCTCGTGCGCCGGGCGCTCGCGGTGGAGGAGGGCGCTCCGGAGGGGCCGGTCGACCTCGCCGGGGTGGCGCCCGCCGACCTCCTCGAGGCGGTACGGCGCCACCGGGTCGGCGACCTGCTCCTGCCGCACGCCGTGACGCTCGGCCTCCCCGGCGAGGTCGAGCGCGAGCTGCGGGCCGCGCACGCCTACGCCCGCCCGCGGCTCGTGGTGCAGGCGCTGGAGACCGTGCGGGCGTGGCGGGCGCTGACCGACGCGGGCATCGACGCGCTCGTCATCAAGGGCCTGCCGCTGTCGGTGGTCACCACCGGCCGCACCGACGCCCGCGGCGCCGGCGACGTGGACCTGTTCGTCGGTCCGGGGTCGGTCGTCGAGGCGCACCGGGTCCTCAACGAGCAGGGCTGGCGCGTCCCCGAGACCGGCCCGGTCGAGCCCGGGCTGTGGGCGTGGCGCCACCTCCTCCGATGGGGCAACGCGCTCACCTACGAGGGCACGGCCGCCGACGCCGACCTGCACTGGCGGCTCGAGGTCACGCCCGGCACCCATCCCGGCTTCGCCACCTTCTGGTCGCGCCGGGTCGAGGTCGACCTCGGGGTCGGCCGGGTGCCCACCCTCGCGCCCGGCGACGCGCTGCGGCACCTCGCCGCGCACCGCGAGGGCGCGACCTGGCTGCGCACCCTCGTCGACCTGCGCCGGCTCGCCCGCGACCCGCGCGTGCTCGACGGTCCCCTCCCGGCGCTGGCGCTGGGCTACCTCGCCGTCGCGCGGGAGACCGTGGGGCTGCCCGACACGGTGCCGGCCGACGTCGCCCGACGGCTCGACGCCGTCGACCCGCGGCTGGTCGAGCGGGCGCGGGCCCGCCAGCTCGCCGACGTACGACGGGACTTCGGGGGTGGTGCCGGATCGCTGCGCGCGCTCGCCGACAACCGGGCGCTGAGCACCGGCCGGGCCGACCTCGCCTACGCGGCGATGGCCCTGGTGCTGCCCGTGCACACCGCGCTGCCGGTGCGGGCGCGGACGGCGTGGACCGGCGTACCGGCCGCGCTGCTGCGCCGTGCCCGGGCCCTGCTGCTCGGCGTGCGGGCCAGGCTCAGACCCGGTGCACCTTGTGCTGAGCCGCCTGGGCGCGGGGCTTGATCACGAGCTCGTCGATGTTGACGTGGGCGGGGCGCGTGGCGATCCAGGCGATGGCGTCCGCGACGTCCTCGGCCACGAGCGGCTCGGCGACGCCCTGGTAGACCGCGTCGGCGCGAGCCTGGTCGCCGCCGAAGCGCACCAGCGCGAACTCCTCGGTGTGCACCATGCCCGGGGCCACCTCGCTGACCCGGACCGGCTGGTCGAACAGCTCCAGGCGCAGCGTCTGGGTGACCGCCTTGGTCCCGTGCTTGGCGGCCGTGTAGCCCGCGCCGCCCTCGTAGACGCCGCGGCCGGCGGTGGACCCGACGTTGAGGACAAGCCCGTCCCCGGACGCGATGAGTGCGGGGAGCAGGGCGCGCGTCACGCGCATCAGGCCCACGACGTTCACCTCGTACATCCGCCGCCACTCGTCGGCGTCGGCCTCGGCGACGGGGGAGAGCCCGAACGCGCCGCCCGCGTTGTTGACGAGCACGTTCAGGCTCGGGCCGACCACCTCGGCGAGACGCGCCACGTCCGCGTCGTCGGTGACGTCACAGGCGACCGCCCGGCCGCCGATCTCCTTGGCCAGCGCCTCGATCCGGTCGGTACGCCGGGCCGCGCAGACCACGTCGTACCCCTCGGCCGCGAGGCGGCGGGCCGTGGCCGCCCCGATCCCGCTCGACGCCCCGGTGACGACAGCCGCTCCTCTGCTCATGTCCAGAGTCTGGCACCCTGGGAATGCGATCCGGGTACCGGTGGTTGAGCG
>DATFHM010000340.1:0-23926 GCA_035248385.1 Nocardioides sp.
GTCGATGCCCGCCTCGTCGAAGATCTGCGCGGTGAAGACGTCGTACGACGTCAACATGGTGAACTTCTCGCCCCGTTCCTTCATCTCCCGGAGGTGATGGGTGCGGATGCGCTTGATGCTCGCGCCCGGCCGGTTCTGCCCGGTCGGTGCACTGCCGTACGGCGCCTGTTCCTCGGTCATGACGCCATTGTGCTCCGTGGGATCAGCCCAGCGGCTCGATTGTGACGGCCGTCCCATAGGCGCAGACCTCGACGCCCCACTGCGCGTACTCGGTGGTCTCGAAGCGGAACGCCACGACGGCGTTGGCGCCACGCAGCTCGGCCTCGTGCGCGAGCCGCGAGAGCGCCTCCTGGCGGCAGTCGTGCAGCAGCGTGGTGATGCCCTTGAGCTCGCCACCGGCCAGCGCCTTGAAGCTGGCACCGATGTTGGAGCCGACGTTGCGGGACCGGACGGTGAGGCCGAAGGTCTCGCCGAAGGTGTGGACGATGCGGGCGCCGGGGACGTCGTTGGTCGACACGATGATCATGGGCGTGAGGCTAGCCCTCACTAGGCTGGGTGCGTGGACTTCTACTCGGCCTACGCCCAGGGCTTCGCCAGGGTCGCCGCAGTGACGCTGCCCGTCGCCGTCGCCGACCCCGCGACGAATGCCGCCCGCACGCTCGAGCAGGCCCGCCTGCTGCACGACGAGGGCGTGGCCGTGGCGGTGTTCCCGGAGCTGGGGCTGACGGGGTACGCCGTCGACGACCTCTTCCTCCAGGACACCCTGCTGGACGCGGTCGAGGAGGCTCTGATCGAGCTGACGGTCGCTTCGGCCGAGCTGCGGCCGGTGCTGGTGGTGGGGGCTCCGCTGCGGAGCGGGCACCGCGTCTACAACTGCGGCATCGTGATCCATCGTGGCGAGGTGCTCGGCGTCGCTCCGAAGTCGTACCTGCCGACGTACCGCGAGTTCTACGAGGCCCGCTGGTTCGCCTCGGGCGCACCGATCTGCGGGCAGGACTCGGTGATCGAGCTCAACGGTGTGGACGTGCCGTTCGGCAACGACCTGATCTTCACCGCGACCGACGTGCCGGGCCTGCGCCTCCACGTCGAGGTCTGCGAGGACATGTGGGTTCCCGTCCCGCCCAGCGCGAACGCCGCGCTGGCCGGCGCCACCGTGCTCGCGAACCTCTCGGGCAGCCCGATCACGATCGCGCGCGCGGCCGACCGGCACCTCCTCGCGAAGAGCGCGAGCATGCGCTGCAACGCGGCCTACGTCTACGCGGCGGCGGGCCAGGGCGAGTCGACGACCGACCTGTCCTGGGACGGGCAGACGATGATCTACGAGTTCGGCGAGCTGCTCGCCGAGGGTGACCGGTTCCCCGGCGAGGCACGCCGCACCATCGCCGACGTCGACCTGGACCGGATCCGCCAGGAGCGGATGCGTCAGGGCACCTTCGACGACAACCGCCACGGCGAGGGCGTCCAGATGTCCCCCTACCCGTCGATCGAGTTCACCCTCGAGCCGCCGACCGGCGACGTCGGCCTGCGCCGCAAGGTGGCCCCGTTCCCCTTCGTCCCCGACGACCCGGCCCGCCTCGCCCAGGACTGCTACGAGGCCTACAACATCCAGGTCTCCGGCCTCGAGCAGCGGCTCGCCGCCATCGGCCAGCCGAAGGTCGTCATCGGGGTGAGCGGCGGCCTCGACTCGACCCACGCCCTCATCGTCGCGGCGAAGGCGATGGACCGGCTGGGACGGCCCCGCAGCGACATCCACGCCTTCACCATGCCCGGGTTCGCGACCGGCGAGACGACGAAGTCGTACGCCACGACCCTCGCCACCGCGCTGGGCTGCACCTTCGCCGAGCTCGACATCCGGCCGGCGGCCGAGCAGATGCTGACCGACCTCGGCCACGCCTACCCCGGGGCCGAGACCGAGGTCGACCCGTCGGTCTACGACGTCACCTTCGAGAACGTCCAGGCGGGCCTGCGCACCGACTACCTGTTCCGGCTCGCCAACCACCGCGGCGGGATCGTGCTCGGCACCGGCGACCTCTCCGAGCTCGCCCTCGGGTGGTGCACGTACGGCGTCGGCGACCAGATGTCGCACTACAACGTGAACGCGGGCGTGCCGAAGACGCTGATCCAGCACCTGATCCGCTGGGTGATCAGCACCAACCAGCTCGACGACGTCGACGAGGTGCTGCAGGCCATCCTCGAGCAGGAGATCACCCCCGAGCTGATCCCCGGCGGCGAGCAGAAGACCGAGGACAGCGTCGGGCCCTACGCCCTGCAGGACTTCAACCTCTACTACACGCTGCGCCGCGGCTACCGGCCCAGCAAGATCGCCTTCCTGCAGCACCACGCGTGGGGCGACACCTACGACCTCGCCACCACCCGGAGGTGGCTGGAGGTGTTCGTCCGGCGGTTCTTCAGCAGCCAGTTCAAGCGGTCGGCGCTCCCGAACGGACCGAAGGTCAGCCCCGGCGGCACGATGAGCCCCCGCGGCGACTGGCGGATGCCGTCGGACGCCTCCGCGGCCGCCTGGCTGGCGGAGCTGGAGAACGTCCCCTCCGACTAGACCAGCCCGCGCCGCTCCAGGAGCGGCTCCAGCGGCGCCGGGCGCCCGCGCCACTCGCGGTACGACGCGAGCGGGTCGCGGGTGCCGCCGATGCCGATCACGTAGCGGCGGAAGGCGTCACCGTTCGCCCGCGTCGGGCCGCCGTTGTCCTCGAACCACGCGGCGGTGTCCGCGTCGAGGACCTCGCTCCAGATGTAGCCGTAGTAGGCGGCGTCGTAGGAGAACTGGAAGGCGTGCGCGAAGTACGCCGTGGAGTAGCGCGGCGGCACCGCCGGGTCGTCCAAGCCGACCGCGGCCAGGGCCGCCGCCTCGAAGGCGGCCACCTCGTCGACGGAGGCCGGGACGTCCTCGGGCGCCAGCGAGTGCCACGCGAGGTCCAGCAGCGCGGCCGCGAGGTACTCCCCCGTCGCGTAGCCTTGGTTGAACGTCTCGGCCGCGCGGATGCGGTCGACCACGCCGTCGGGCAGCGGCTCGCCGGTGGCGTGGTGCACGGCGTACTTCTGCAGGAGGTCGGGCCAGAGCATCCACATCTCGTTGACCTGCGACGGGAACTCCACGAAGTCGCGGAACACCGCGGTCGCCGCGAACTTGGGGTACGTCGCCTCGGCGAGCAGCCCGTGCAGCGCGTGGCCGAACTCGTGGAAGAGCGTGCTGGTCTCGTCGAAGGTGAGCAGCGTCGGCTCCCCCGCCGCCGGCTTCGGCACGTTGAGGTTGTTGAAGACGACCGCCGTCGGCGCGCCGGCCAGCGTCGAGCGACGTACGAAGCTGCTCATCCACGCACCACCGCGCTTGGAGTCGCGGGTGTAGAGGTCCAGCAGGTACAGGCCGACCGGGGTGCCGTCCTCCTCGAACACCTCGAAGACCCGCACGTCCGGGTGGTAGCCCGGCAGGTCCGGGCGCTCGGTGAAGGTGATGCCGAACAGCTCGGTGGCGGCGCGGAAGACGCCGTCGACGAGGACCCGCTCGGCCTCGAACCACGGCCGCAGCGCGACCAGGTCGACGTCGTGCTTCTCGGCACGGACCCGCTCGGCGTGGAACGGCCAGTCCCAGGGCTCGATCGGCGCCCCGGCGGACGCGGCCAGCGCCTCCTTCTCCGCGGCGATGTTGCGCGCCACCGCCGGCGCGAGGCGGTCGAGCATGGCGCGGACGGCGGCGGGTGTGCCGGCGGTGTTGTCGGCCGTCACCGCCGAGGCGTGGTCGGCGAAACCGAGCAGGCGGGCCCGCTCCGCGCGCAGGCGTACGACGTCCAGCACGACCTGCCGGGTGTCGTGCTCGCCGCCACGGCTGCCGCGGGCACGCTGGGCGCCGAGCAGCCGGCGGCGTACGTCCCGATCGGTGAGCGAGGCCAGGTGCGGGTGCGCGGTCGGCAGCACCAGGGTGATCAGGTAGCCGTCCAGCCCGCGCGCGACGGCTGCCTCGCGAGCGGCCGAGACCTCACCCGGCGAGAGCCCGTCCAGCTCGGCCTCGGTCTCGACGTGCACGGCGAGGTCGTTCGCCTCCGCCTGCAGCGCGATGCCGAAGCGGGTGGAGAGGGCCGAGAGCTGCTCGTTGATCTCCTTGAGCCGCGCCTTGTCGGCGTCGTCCAGCCCGGCGCCCGCCAGCGTCATCTCGGTGACGTAGCGCTGCACGAGGTAGGCCTGTTCGTCGGTGAGGCCGGGCTCGTCGGCGACGGCGGAGATGCGCGCGAAGAGCGCCGAGTCGAGCGTGATCGCGTCGGAGTGGGCCGCCAGCTGCGGCGAGAGCTCGGCCTGCAGCGCGTCGATCGCGTCGTTGGTGTCGGCGCTGGTCCGGTTGAAGAAGACCGCCAGGACCCGCTCCAGCGGGAGCCCGCTCAGCTCGAGCGGCTCCAGGGTGTTCGCGAACGTCGGCGCGGCCGGGTCGGCCACGATCGCCGCCACGGCGGCGCGCTGCCCTGCCATCGCCTCGGCGATGGCAGGGCCGAACGCGTCGTCGGTGAACGCCTCGAACCGGGGCAGCTGGTAGGGCAGGTCGCTGAGCTCGAGAAGGGCGTTCACCCTGGTGATGCTACGGCTGGGTCGTCGGGTTCAGGTCGGACGACTCGGTGATCGACTGACCGTTCTGCGACATCAGGCCGGTCATGCTGGTGACCGCGCCCGCGACGGACGTCAGGTCGCCGAGGTTGCCGCTGGTGACGATCGACTTCAGGTTCGAGACCTTGTCGGACAGCTCGGCCATGGGCTTGCCGAAGACCTTGCACATCGTCGGGTCCGCCTTGACGTTGTCGGCGGCGTTGCCGATGTAGTGCGTGACGACAGCCGCAGCCACGGCGGCCTTGCCGAGCTTCCAGAGCCGATGGTCGGCGCCCTTCTTGAAGCCGCCGGCCTGGTACGGGTTCCAGATCCAGTGGTGGAACACACCGAACGCGATGCCGAGGTCCGCGGCGAGGCGGACCTTCGGGAAGGCCTTGGTGTTGTCGGTCGGGCAGGAGAAGGACTGGGCCGTGGTGGTCGGCGCCGCCTCCTTGCCACACGACGAGACGGTGAAGGCCAGCATGAGTGCGGCCAGGACGAGTGCGATGCGACGCATGGATCCCCCTTGGATGGCGCCAGCCCCGAGTCGGGCGTGCAGGGGGACGCTATCGCAGATCAGGCCGCGGGATCCGTCGCTGCGGGCTGGGTGACCGGCAGCGTGTCCGAGGAGGTCGCGCACGACGGGTCGGGCTGCGCGCCGCCGTCCGTGGCGCACTGACCACTGGCGGCCGGGGTCGGGTCGGGGGCGGGCGTCGGGTCCGGCGCGGACGCGGCGGTCGGCGTCGGGTCCGCGGTCGGCGTCGGGTCCGGGGTGGGCGTCGGGTCCGGCGTGGGCGTCGGGTCCGGGGTCGGCGTCGGGTCCGGGGTCGGCGTCGGGTCGGGAGTCGGCGTCGGGTCGGGAGTCGGCGTCGGGTCAGGAGTCGTGCCGCCCGTCGTACCTCCGGAGGCCGGGGCCACCCCAGCCGTCGCGTGCATCCCCGAGGTGCCCTGCGCGTCGCTCTCGTGGACGTCGTGCTTCACCGGCGTCACGTGCGGGCGAACCGTCGTTCCGGCGTGCTGGTCGCAGCCGCACAGGACCGGCATCGTCGGGATCACCACGCCGCCGAGGGGCAGCGCCGACGGCATCGTGGCGGCCTGGTGGGCGTAGCGCTTCGCGAGGATCTGCACGGTGTGCACGAACCCGTGGGCGTCCTCGTACCTGCGCAGCTCGGTGCGCAGGACCGCGGCCTTGCGCAGGTCGTGCCCGTCCGCACACAGGACGATCGCGGCGCCGAGCGCAGCGTCGTCGAGGTCCTGCGGGTTGCGCCGGCCGTCGGCGTCCGCGTCGACCGCCACCTGCGACCAGGTCTGCGGGAGCAGCGCCATCGGCCCGACGGGGGCGTCGAACCGCTTGTCGTGGTCGAGGCGTCCGGCGTCGGTGTCGGACACGACGCCGCGGCCGTGCCTGCCGTTCTGGGACGTGCCCACGATCCCGGGCCGGACGATGCCCTTCGCGCTGACCTGGTGCGCGTGCCCGGCGGCATCCACCGTGCCGTGATCGGACTCGACCCGGCCGATGGCCGCGAGCACGGTCCAGTCGAGGTGGCAGCTGGCGGCGGCGTCGATGATCGTCGCCGCCCGTTGGTACGCGGCCAGGGCGGGCTCCGCGACGGTGGTGACCGGTCCCGGGAAGTCGGCGGGCCGGCCGACGGGGTCGCGACGCACGGCGGGACGGGTCCGCTGGTGGATGCGGCCCGCGGCGCGGCGTACCGCCACGACCGGGACGGCCACCCGCGGCGCGGCCGGCGGCTGGTCGACCGATGCGTGGGTCGAGGAGTCCATCGGCGTGATCGAGGAGGGCCCGTAGGCCCCGGTGAGGACGACGGCACCCGCGACGCCGAGCACGCTCAGGCGTTGCACCCATCGATATCTGGGCTGGTCGGTCCGGTTCATCCCCACATCCCCCTGGTCGTGTGGTCGTGTTCCCGAGACCATTGGTCACCAGTGAACGCCCGGCTGCCCCCAGTGCGCAGGAGAACGCCGAAGAAAGGGCGATCCTGTTCCTGCGAGGGAGCCGCATTCTTTACCTCGAGGGGCTCTGAGAGGATGCCGCGGTGGCGGAGTTGAGGTTCTTCACGGGCTCGATGGATTCGGGGAAGTCGACGCTCGCGCTGCAGACGAACCACAACCACGCGGCACGCGGCCGCAGCGGCCGGATCTTCACCGCCCACGACCGTGCCGGCGAGGCGCGGGTGTCGTCGCGGCTGGGCCTGACGCACTCCGCCATCGAGGTCGGGACCGGCTTCGACTTCTGGAGGTACGTCGTCGACGCGCTCACCGGCGGCGCGCGGATCGACTACCTCATCTGCGACGAGGCGCAGTTCTACACCACGGCCCAGATCGACGCGCTGGCCAAGATCGTCGACGAGCTGCAGATCGACGTGTTCTGCTTCGGCATCCTCACCGACTTCCGCACCCGCCTCTTCGAGGGCTCCGCGCGGCTGGTCGAGCTCGCCGACGCGACCCAGGTGCTGCAGGTCGAGGCCCTGTGCTGGTGCGGGAAGCGCGCCACCCACCAGGCCCGCATCGAGGACGGCGTGATGATCACCGAGGGCGAGGTCATCGTGGTCGGCGACACCGACGACGAGCAGCAGCCCGGCACGGTCACCTACGAGGTGCTCTGCCGCCAGCACCACCGCCGCCAGATGACGGCGGCCCGCGCGCGGGCGGTGTCGCTGACCCCGGACCCGCTGCCCTTCGGCTGAGCCGCGGTCAGTCCACCAGGATCGGGATGAGCATCTCGGCCCGCGTCAGCGAGCCGTGCATGCCGATCAGGCGCCGCTCGTAGGGGAACGCGTCGGTCGCCATCACCGCGAAGTCACCGCGGCACGCGACGACCACGTCGCCGATCCGCGGCAGCACACCGGGGTCGACGGCGCCGAACCAGCCGCGGCCGATCGCCGCGGCCCGGCTGAGGACGGTGGCCCTGTCCCCGAGGACCTCGGTCCAGGTGGAGATGACGTCGGGCACCGCGCCGCCGGAGCAGTAGAGGTGCCGGAACCGCGCCTCTCCCCCGACCAGCGCGACGCCGGCCCGCAGGTCGTCGTCGTGGGCCACGTCCACCCGCGACTCGGTCGGGACGTCGACCATCCCGTGGTCCGCGATCACGACCAGCCGGCGGTCGGCGGGGAGGGCCTCGCGCAGCTGCTCGGCCTCGTGGTCGATCATCGCGAGCTGCTGCAGCCACTCCTGCGAGGCGACGCCCCAGCGGTGGCCGGTCCAGTCCAGGTCGGAGTCGTAGACGTAGGTGACCGAGGGCCGGTGCGCGGACGCCGCGAGGACGGCCGCGATCCGCTCGCCGACCTTGTCGACGCCGACGTACGTCGCTCCCCGCTGGGCCGCGACGGTCAGGCCGGACCCCTCGAACTCGCGCTTGTTGACCACGCTCGCCCGCACGCCCGCGCTCTGCAGCGCGCCGAACGCGGTCTGGTGGGGCTGCCACTCGGTCGGGTCGAGGTCCGGGACGTCCCAGTGCAGCGCGTTGAGCAGCGCGTCGGTGCCTGGCACGCGCGTGGTGAACCCCACCAGGCCGTGCGCGCCCGGCACCAGCCCGGTGCTGAACGAGGTCAGCGAGGTGGTGGTCGTCGAGGGCACGCCGGCGGTGGCCGCGGGCGCGTCGTCGACGAGCGAGGCCAGGTAGGGAGCGGCGTACTCGTAGCGACGGAGGAGCTCCGCGCCGAGCCCGTCGATCAGGAAGACGACGTACGCCGGAGCGTCGGGCAGGTCGAGGTTCGTCGGCACGTGGGCCAGCGGGTTGCCCAAGGCCCGCGCGACGGCCGGCAGGACGTCGCTGAGCGACCGGGCCCCGTAGGTGGGCTCGCAGAAGTCCTCGGCCACTACCGCCCTCGCGTCCGGGCCGAGAGGTGCGCCGCGAAGGTGAGCAGGCCGCCGACCGCGTCCCGGCCGTCGGCCGCGGCGGAGACCCGCAGCGAGAAGTCGTCGGAGGCCAGGACACCGGTGTAGCCGTGGTCGGCGTCGCAGCTCGGGTCGCTGCAGGCGGCGGGCTCCAGGTCGAGCCGGCTCACGCCGCCCCACCCGATGGTCATCACGGCCTCGGCGGCGGCGGACGGGCCCTCGCTCGGGTTCGTGACCATCCGGGTCACGACGACCGAGGCCACCGACGCGAGCGCGACGGCCTCGGTGGAGGTCGAGGTGTAGGGCTCGGGCAGCAGGTCGTCGCCGGCGTGCTCGTCGGTGTGGCACAGGATCAGCCGCGACGGGGTCAGCACGATGACGGACTGGTGCCGGCGTACCTCGTCACGCTCGAAGGTCGGCTCGTGGTGCACGTAGTAGGAGACCACCTGCTCGCCACCGACCGCGTCCTCGACCGCGTCCGCCACGACCTCCGGGTAGTAGCCGGTCCGGTCGATCGCGGCGCGCAGCTCCGGCGCGTGGTCGCGGTCTTCGGTCAACGGGTCGACGGACTTGCGCATGTCGGCATCTTGTCACCCCGGAATCGTGGTGATCAGGTCGGGCATCCGGCGGACGGTGGAGTCGGGCCGGGGGTCGGTGACCCGGGCGATCCGCGCCCGCGCGGTCAGGACCGCGGCCGACTCGCGGCCGGCGAGCACCAGGGACAGCTCGAGCGAGGACACCTCGGGCAGGTCGTTCTGCAGCTCGGCGACCCTGGCCAACAGGTCCTCGACGGCGTCGATGTCGACCGGGTCGGCACCGCGGTAGCCGAACAGCAGCGGCGCGGTCTTCACCTCGCGCACCATCGCGGCGACGGCCCGCTCGTCCAGCGGAGGGATCCGGTAGGACCAGTCGCCGAGCAGCTCGATGACCGGCCCGGCCACCCCGAAGGACACGACCGGCCCGAACAGCGGGTCCTCGAAGCTCCGGATCGCGAGAGGCACGCCGGACGCGGCCGTCCTCTGCACCACGAACCCCGCCGAGACCGGGTCGGTGACGATCCGCTCGAGCGCCGCCCAGGCCTCGCCCAGCTCGTGCGGGTTGGTGATGCCGCGGAAGATGTGGCGCTGGTCGGGCCGCTCGCGCAGCGACTCCTCGGTCGCCTTGAGCACGACGTCCCAGCCGAGCTGCTCGGCGGCGGCCTCGGCCTCCTCCAGGGTCTGCACCCGGACCAGTGGCCACAGGTCGATGCCGTACGCCGCCAGCAGCTCGGTCAGCTGCTCCTGGGTCAGGTCGAGGCCCTCGGTGGCGCGCTCGGTGCCGGCGTCGAGCAGGATCCGGCGCAGCTGGTTGCGGGCACCCGCGGCGTTGCCGTCGGCCGGCGTGAGGGGCTCCCCGTCCGGCGTACGGAGCCAGACGGCGTACTCGACGACGCGGGCGAGGGCGCGCACCGCCGCCTCGACCGCGGGGTACGACGGCACCGAGCCGCGTCCCGCCGAGGACCCGGCGACGTCGGGGACGCGCAGCAGCTCGGGGATGCCCTCGGCGCCGAGGAAGGTCGAGACCAGCGGCTTGTCGGACTGCTCCCCCACGGCCGCGAGCACGTTCGCGACCTCCTCGCCGGAGATGTCGAGCGGCGGGATGTAGACGGCGACGACGGAGTCGACGTCGGGGTCGTCGATGGCGGCGTCGAGGGCGTCCTCGAAGTCCTCGGCGGTGGCCTCGGCGCCGAGCGCCACGGACCGGTTGACGACCAGACCGACCGAGGCTGCGGCGTCGGCGGCGAGCAGCCCGAGCGCGTCGGAGTTGCCGACGATCGCGACCCGGCGGCCGCGCGGCAGCGGCTGGTGGGCGAGCAGCTGGGCCACGTCGAACATGTCGTCGAGGGTGTCGACCTGGATCACGCCGGCCTGCCGGAACATCGCGTCCACGGCGGCCTGGGGCGCCCCGATCCTGCGGACCGCGTGGCCCATCGGCACACCCTGGGTGGTGCGTCCGGAGCGGACCGCCACGATCGGCTTGCGCTTGGAGACGCGGCGGGCGATCCGGGAGAACTTGCGCGGGTTACCGATCGACTCGAGGTACATCATCACGACCTCGGTCGACTCGTCCTCCTCCCAGTACTGCAGGAGGTCGTTGCCCGAGACGTCGGCGCGGTTGCCGGCGGAGACGAACGTCGAGATGCCGAGACCACGGCCGCGGACCTTCTCCAGGATGGCCGACCCGAGCGCACCCGACTGGCAGAAGAAGCCCGCGCGGCCCCGCGCCGGCATGACCGACGACAGCGACGCGTTGACCTGCACCCGCGGGTCGGTGTTGATGATGCCCAGGCAGTTCGGGCCGATCAGGCGCAGGCCGTAGGAGCGCGACAGGCCGACCATGTGCCGCTGCCGGCGCCGGCCGTCCTCGCCGGCCTCGGCGAAGCCGGAGGAGATGACGATCAGCCCGTGCACGCCCTTGGCGGCGCAGTCGAGCACCACGTCGGTCACGGCGTCCGCGGGGACGGCGACGATCGCGACGTCCACCTCGTCGGGGATGTCCTGCACGCTCTTGTACGCCGGCATGCCCGACACCGCCCGCGCGCTCGGGTTGACCACGTAGACCCGGCCGGTGAAGTCGGCGGTCACGAGGTTGCGGACCAGGACCTGGCCGATCGTCTCCTGGCGCCGGGAGGCACCGATGATGGCGACCGAGCGCGGGTGGAAGAAGCGGTGGATCGAGGCGGCCTCGGCGGTGTGCTCGCGGGCGCGCATCAGCCCGACCGCGGTGTCGGTGGAGTCGATGGGGAACTCCAGGGTGATCACGCCGTCGGCGTACCCACTGGCCACGCGGTAGCCGGCGTCGCGGAAGGTCTGGATCATCCGGGTGTTGTCAGGCAGCACCTCGGCGACGAACCGCTCGACGCCGCGCTCCCGGCCCGCCTGGGCGAGGTGCTCGAGGAGCAGCTGGGCGATGCCGCGGCCCTGGTGCCGGTCCTCGACGAGGAAGGCGACCTCGGCCTCGGTCCCGGCCGCGCCGCGCTGCTCGGAGTTGAGCACGTCGTAGCGGCCGACCGCGATCATCCGGCCCTGCAGGATCATCACGAGCGCGACCCGCAGGTCGTGGTCGACGTGGGTGAACCGGCGTACGTCGCGGTCCGAGAGGACCGGCATGGGCGAGAAGAACCGGTAGTACTTCGACTCGTCGGAGACGCGTGCGTAGAACTCGACGAGCAGCTGCTCGTCGTCGGCGTGCATCGGGCGGATGTGCGCCGTGCGCCCGTCGCGGAGGAGGACGTCGGCCTCCCAGTGCTCCGGCGGCGCGTCGATCTCCTCGGTCGGGGTGGAATCGCCGGCGGTCACAGGAGAAATCTATCGACCGCGTACCCGATAACGAAGGTGGAGCACCCGGTCGCCCTGGATCACGACGTGCGGGTCCTCCAGCAGCACCTGTCCGTCCATCGACCCGAAGTAGCGCTTGCCGCTCCCGAACACCACCGGGACGACGTCCATGGCGACCTCGTCGACGAGCCCGGCGGCCAGCGCCCGACCGCCCATCTCGCCGGCCGTCACCGCCACGACGCGGTCGCCGGCCCGTCGCCGGGCCTCCTCGATCGCCGGTACGACGTCGTCGAAGAACGGGACGTCCGCCTCGGGGTGCCAGCCCTCCGGCTTCGGCCGGTGGGAGACCACGAGCAGGTGGTCACCGGCCGGCGGCTTGGCCTCCCAGCCGTTGGTCAGGTCGAACAGGTGCCGTCCCATGACGGTCGCGCCGATGCCTGCCCAGAACGGAGCGACGTACGCCGCGGACGTGGCGGAGACCCGGAACGGGGCCTCTGCGGCGTCGGTGAGCGGCCGATCACCGTTGAAGTACCAGTCGAAGAGCGGACCGACGTCGTCGTTGTCGTCGGCCACGAAGCCGTCCAGGGACACCACCGCGTGCATGATCACCGAGCCCATGGGGCCATCATCACCGGTTCCACCGACAGCGGCGGCGTGCCGAGTGCCCGAGCGTCGGTGCCGGCAGGAAGAATGACCCCTCGTGGCACGACGTACGACGAAGCAGGAACCCGACGACTTCGAGGAGCACATCCTCGACATCAACGTCAGCGACGAGATGCGCTCGTCGTTCCTGGAGTACGCCTACTCGGTCATCTACTCCCGCGCCCTCCCCGACGCCCGGGACGGGCTGAAGCCGGTCCAGCGCCGGATCCTCTACACGATGAACGACATGAACCTGCGGCCCGACCGCGGTCACGTCAAGAGCGCCCGTGTCGTCGGTGAGGTCATGGGTCGGCTGCACCCGCACGGCGACAGCGCGATCTACGACGCGCTCGTCCGCACCGCCCAGCCGTGGAGCCTGCGGCTGCCGTTCATCGACGGCCACGGCAACTTCGGCTCGCCCGACGACTCCCCCGCCGCCATGCGTTACACCGAGTGCCGGATGGCGCCGCCGGCGATGGCGATGACGGAGTCGATCGACGAGGACACCGTCGACTTCAAGCCGAACTACGACAGCCGCGAGTTCGAGCCGACGGTCCTGCCGTCCGCGATCCCCAACCTGGTCGTCAACGGCACCACCGGCATCGCGGTCGGCATGGCCACCAACATGGCGCCGCACAACCTGGTCGAGGTCGTGCAGGCGCTGCGCCACCTGATCCAGCACCCGAACACCTCCACCGAGGGCCTGATGCGGTTCATCCCGGGCCCAGACCTGCCGACCGGCGGCAAGATCGTCGGCCTGGACGGGATCCGCGACGCCTACGAGACCGGCCGTGGCGTGTTCAAGATGCGCGCGACGGCGCGGGTCGAGTCCTTCGGCCGCCGCAAGGGCATCGTCGTCACCGAGCTGCCGTACGGCGTCGGCACCGAGAAGGTCGTCGAGCGAATCAAGATCCTGGTGCAGGGCAAGAAGATCCAGGGCATCGCCGACATCAAGGACCTCACCGACGCCGACCACGGCCTGCGCCTGGTCATCGAGGTCAAGAACGGCTTCATTCCCGAGGCCCTCCTCGAGCAGCTCTACAAGCTGACCCCGATGGAGGACAGCTTCGGCATCAACAACGTCGCGCTGGTCGACGGCCAGCCGCGCACCCTGGGCCTGCGCGAGCTGCTGACGGTCTTCCTGGAGCACCGCTACGAGGTCGTACGCCGCCGCAGCCAGTTCCGCCGCAACAAGAAGGCCGAGCGGCTGCACCTGGTCGACGGCCTGCTCGTCGCGCTGCTCGACATCGACGAGGTCATCCAGGTCATCCGCACCAGCGACGACTCGTCGGCCGCCAAGGAACGCCTGATGAGCGTGTTCGACCTCAGCCAGGTGCAGGCCGAGTACATCCTCGAGATGCAGCTGCGCCGTCTGACGCGGTTCTCCCGCATCGAGCTGGAGAAGGAGCAGGAGACCCTGCGCCGCGAGATCGAGGAGCTCGACGCCATCCTCGCCGACGAGGAGCTGCTGAAGAAGGTGGTGTCCGGCGAGCTGGCCGAGGTCGCGAAGACCTACGGCACGCCCCGGCGTACGGTCCTGCTCGAGTCGGCCGGCACCGCCGCCGTGGCGGCCGCGGCCGCACCGCTCGAGGTCGCCGACGACCCGTGCTTCGCGCTGCTGTCGTCCACCGGCCTGCTCGCCCGGACCATGAACGCCGACGAGGTCGGCACCGGCGGTCCGCGGGCCAACCACGACGTGGTGGTCTCGGCGGTGCGCACCAGCGTGCGGTCCGAGATCGGCGTCATCACCTCGGCCGGCCGCCTGCTCAAGCTCGGCGTGATCGACCTGCCGGCGATCCCGGCCTCGGCCAACGAGCCGAACCTGCAGGGCGGCCTGCCGCTCACCGAGGTGCTGTCCCTCGCCGCCGGCGAGCGGGCGCTCGCGCTGTGCGACCTCACCGGCGAGGGCCCGGGCCTCGCGCTCGGCACGAAGCAGGGCGTGGTCAAGCGGGTCAACCCGGAGGTCATCGGCCGCGACGAGTGGGAGGTCATCGGGCTCAAGGACGGCGACGAGGTCGTCGGTGCCGTGCAGCTGCGCACCGGTGAGGAGGAGCTCTGCTTCGTCACCTCCGATGCCCAGCTGCTGCACTTCGGCGCGGCGGGCGTCCGCCCGCAGGGCCGGGCGGGTGGCGGCATGGCCGGCATCCGGGTGGCCGACCGCGAGCGCGTCGTGTGGTTCGGCAGCCTCGAGCTGCAGTCCCCCGGCGGCGTCGTCCTGGTGACGGCCTCCGGCTCCTCGACCGCGCTGCCCGGCACCGAGCCGGGGGCGGTGAAGGTGACCGACTTCTGGGAGTACCCCGCGAAGGGTCGCGCCACGGGCGGCGTACGGTGCCACCGGTTCCTGAAGGGCGAGGACGCCCTGGTGTTCGCGTGGGCCGGGCCTGCTCCGGCGCGGGCGTCGGCGGCCAGTGGGGCCCCGATCGACCTGCCCGAGGCCACCGGCAAGCGCGACGGCTCCGGGGTGCCCGGCAGCCAGGCCATCGCGGCCTGCGCAGGTCCTCTCGCCGTCGGCCTCGGTGTGGAAGGGTGACGTCATGAAGCGCGCACTCCTCCCCCTCACGGCGTCCGCCCTGCTGCTGGCGGGCTGTGGCTCCTCCGGCGGCTCGACGACGGTGTCGCCGGACCAGGCGATGGCGACCGCGAAGCAGAAGCTGGACGCGACCAGCGGGGTCGAGGTGTCGCTGAAGGCCTCCGCCGACCCGGGAGTCGACTACCTGCAGGCCGCCGACGGCACCATCGTCGCGAACCCGCCCGCCTTCCAGGGCACCGTCGCCGGCCGGGTGAGCGGGCTGAGCGACAGCGGCGTCGACGTCATCTCGGTCGGCGGCAAGCTCTGGATCAACGTCCCGATCCTCGGCTGGACCGACCAGTACTCCGCCAAGTCGCTCTGCGCGCCCGACCCGGCGAACCTGCTCGACCCGAACTCCGGGGTCTCCGACCTTCTCACCTCGGCGACCGACCTCACCGCCGGGAAGTCCGAGCGCGACACCACGGACGCCTCGATCGTCATCACGCCGTACTCCGGCAAGGAGAGCGCCGACGCGATCAAGAAGGTGCTGCCGTGCGCGAACGGCGACTCCTTCGACGCCACCTTCGACATCGCGAGCGACGGGTCCCTGCGCAGCGCCGCGCTCACCGGCTCGTTCTTCCCTGGCGCGTCCCCGATCACCTACACGATCGACATCACGAAGTACGACGTCACCAAGGACATCAAGGCTCCGAAGTGACCGACCGGACGGGGTCGCGGCTGCTGCTGGCCCTCGCGGCGGTCGCGGTCGCCTTCGCGGCGATCGACACCTACGTGGTGGTGCTCGCGCTGCCCGACATGATGCACGCCGTCGGCATCCCGATCGAGGAGCTGCAGCGCGCCGCCCCCATCGTCTCCGGCTTCCTGCTGGGGTACGTCGCCATGCTGCCCCTCATCGGCCGCATCGCCGACCTGCGCGGCCCGGTCCCCGTCCTCGTCGCGTCCCTGGTCGTCTTCTCCTTCGGGTCGATGCTCACCGCGGTGTCCGTGGACCTGCCGTCGATGGTGACCGGCCGGTTCCTCCAGGGCGTCGGCGGCGGCGGGCTGGTGCCGGCCACCATGGCGATCGTCGGCATGCTCTACCCCGCCGACCGGCGCGGAATGCCGCTCGGCGTCGTGTCCGCGGTCCAGGAGTTCGGCAGCGTCCTGGGCCCCCTGTACGGCGCGGTCATCCTCGCCGTCAGCGACTGGCGCCTCATCTTCATCCTCAACCTCCTCGCCGGCCTCCTCCTCGCGCTCCTCATCTCCGCGAATCGCGCCTCCTGGTCAACCGAGACCCGGGTTCTGGCGGACCGAAACCCGGGACGCGACGTCGTGGGGGTGCTCCTCCTGGCCGTCGTCGTGGTGGCCGGCGCCCTCACCTTCCTCCAGCCCGACCAGATCAAGCGCGACCTGACCTGGGGCCAGATCTTCATCCCGTACGTCGCGAACGGCCCCCGCTGGGTCACCCCGGTCGGCCTCGTGACGATCGCCGCCGCGGTGCTGCTGGTGCTGCGGTGCGTCCTCGCGACGCGGCCGCTGGTCGACCTGCGTGGGTGGGCGCGCTCCCTCGTCGAGGCGGACCTGCGCGGCGCCGCGCTCCTCGGGCTGGCGCTCGCCGGCATCGTGCTGGCCTTCGCCACCGCGGACCCGAAGGTGGCGGTGTTCGCCCCGCAGGGCTGGTGGTACCTCCTCGGCACGGTCGTCGCCGTCGTGCTCCTCGGGCTGCACCTGCGCACCGCCGCCGCCCCGATCGTGCCGCGCGGGATCCTGCGGGCCACCCCGGCCTGGGGCTCGATCGCGGTCAGCTTCCTGGTCGGCTTCTCGCTCATCGCGGCGCTGGTCGACATCCCCCTCTTCGCCCGTACGACGGTCTACCCCGACTCACAGCTGGACGCGGCCCTGGTGCTGCTGCGGTTCCTGGTCGCGCTGCCGATCGGGGCCGTGGCCGGCGGCTGGCTCCTGCGCCGGCTCCCGGCCGGCCCGGTGGCCGCCGTCGGCATGCTGTGCGCCGCCGCGTCCTTCGCGCTGATGTCGCAGTGGGGCATGCACACCCTCGACTCCTGGCTGCCCACCCTCCCGCTGCTGCTCGGCGGCTTCGGGTTCGGCCTCGCGCTGGCACCCGTCAACGCGGCGATGCTGGCCACCGCGCCGCACAGCAGTCACGGACTGGCCTCGGCGCTCGTGGTGGTGGCCCGGATGGTCGGCATGCTGGTCGGCATCTCCGCCCTGACCACCATCGGCCTGCGCCGCCTGTACGCCGCCAGCGCCGACCACCCCGACTGGGACCTCAACCGGCTCGGCGTCCTCCAGGAGCACGCCGTCTTCGCGGGCGCGGCCGTCGTGGCGCTCGTCGCCGCGGGCCTGTCCCTGGTGGTGCTGCGCGGGGCTCAAACGCGTGGCGTGGATCTCGCCGAGACGCTTCGCACAGCCGGGTGAGCGGACGCTAACCTCGGAGCCATGGCTGACTTCGACGACCTCCTCGCCGCCAACCGGGCCTACGCCGAGACCTTCGACTTCGGTGGCTTCGACGGCATCGCCAAGGCCGGTGTGGGCCTGGTGACCTGCATGGACTCCCGCATCGACCCGCTCGGCATGCTCGGCCTCAAGCCCGGCGACGCCAAGATCATCCGCAACCCCGGGGGCCGCGTCGACGACCTCACGCTGGACGCCCTGGTGATCTCGGTGCACATGCTGAACGTCGACCGCATCGTCATCGCCCCGCACACCCGCTGCGCCGTCGCCAGCAACCCCGAGGCCGTGCTCCGCGAGAAGCTGAACACCTCCACCGGCCAGGACACCTCCTGGCTGACCCTCCCGGTGACCGACGGCCAGGAGGCGGCGCTCGCCGCCGACGTCCAGCGCATCAAGGCGCACCCGCTGATCCCCGACAGCGTCAAGGTCGGCGGCTTCATCTACGACGTCGACAGCGGTCTGCTCGAGCAGAAGTTCTGAGCGCTCTCGCTCACTCGTAGGGGTTGGTCAGCCGCGGTGTCGCGGTGACCACCTCGAGCCGCTGTGTGGGGCCCGTCGTCGTGACGGTCCCACGCACGGCCCGCCATCCACCGCCGTCGACCTGGTAGTCCGCGCTCCACGTGGTGGCGAGGTTCGGGTGGACGACGCCCCTGCGTCGGTACTGGTGCGTGTTCGTCAGCTGGGGAAACGCCGCCCCCGGCGAAGCGCTGCTCAGCTGCTCCCCGTCACCGAACCGGTACAGGTAGTGGTCGACGTGGATCCGCAACGTCACCCGGTGCCCCAGCAACGTCACCGCCCGCGTGAACGACGCCCCGCCCGTGGCGTAGTAGTTGGTGTCGAAGTTGACCAGCGTCCGCCCCTTCACCGGCTGGATGTGCAACGTCGGGGTGGGGACGGGGATTCGCCGGAACGCCCTCTCCACCGCCGCTCCGACTGAGACGGCTCCAGCCCCGAGACAGATCATCCCCGGTTGTCCGACGTCCACGTTGTGCGCGTTGAGGACTTCGTGCCACACGGGTGTCTGGCCCTGACCGCAGTTGATCTTCGTGCAGGCGCCGTCCCCCAAGCACGAAGTGTTCCTCACATGGAGCTCCGTATTCGAGCTCGCCGATGTCACTTGCACGGCGTGGTTGGCCGAATGACCAGCGACGTTGAATCCGTTCTTGCCCCCGCTTACCCCGGTTCCATCTGCCCACGCCGGCGCGGAGAGCAAGGTGAGCGCCACCGCGAGCGCGGCGGTCGTCAGTCGGTGGTGTCCCACGACGCCACCCGCCAGCCGGATGCCCACGAAAGGTTCATCACGAGATGCTGCCGTCCGCCTGAGTATCGGTTGTTGAGATCTCCTGCTCCGCTCACCCGCTGCGGGGATGTCGACTGGCGCAGAAAGACGATAAATCCGGTTCCTGAGTCGCTGTGGGCTTCAACCGCAGTGATCCGGTGCTGCCCGCCGCTTATCGTGCCGTGTCGCCGATCGATCTGTTCGATCCATTTGCGCCCGGCATCGCACGCACGGCACCTCGACGTCTGAAGAGCGGAAAGTGGGTCGGTGTCGCGGGACAGCTGGGCGTAGTCGACGACACGCCAGTAGTAGCGCGCGAAGGCGATCGCCCCTGCCTTGGTCTGCTGCGTCGCGGCGTCCGGCATGACCGGCGCCGTGGGCGCGGCCTTCGTCGGCGAGACCGACGGGGTGGGGTCGGCCTGAGCGGGCGGGTCCGCGGCTTGGCCGCAGCCGGACAGCGCGAGCGCCGCACCGGTCGCGAGCAGGGCGAGCAGACGTTTCATCGAACCTCCCGAGATTTGAGGTACTCGGAACTTACGCCGCAACTGCCGTGCCCGCCAGCGAGGTACAGCGGCCTGTGAACAACCAGCAGCCCCATCCACCCGACGCGGGATGCGGCTGGCGCCGGAGTCGGACGAGGTCTGCCTGTCGGGGCGATCGGGGTGCCCGGCAAACGCAGCGCAGCACAGGAGCAGACAACAATCGCCTTGCCGGGCGGGGACCCCGCTCTCGCCCCGACGGGCAGAGCCTCGGGAGCCGCAGGCGCCAGCCGCATCTCGGATCACCAACACCGCACAGCCTTCACCGACACCGCAGAAGGACGCGGGTCTCGTGGCGGTTGCTGCGCAGCCTCCTCGACCACCGCGGGAACGGCGTTCAGCCGAGCAGCTCCCGCAACCTCCGGTCCACCAGCACCCCCGGGAAGTCCCCCACCGAGTCGCGCAAAGAGGCGAGGGTGCCGATCCCCGACACCCGCCCCACCAGAGCCTCCACGTCCGCAGCACCGGAAACAGCCACGTCGACGAGGAGCGGGCAGTCGACCGCTCCTCCGTCCGGCTCGGGCGGCAGCAGCGGGGTCCAGCACCCGACCTCGAGCAGCAGCGACGCGGAGGGACCGACGCCGTCGATCCGCAGGTCGACGTACCAGAACAGCTCACCCACGGCGAGCCGCAGGTGTCCGCGCCGCGCCTTGAAACCGCGCGCCTTGAGCAGCTTCAGCACAGCCGCGCGGTCGGGGCCCATTACGCGTCGAGGGCTTCCATGTCGACGTCGTAGGCGCCCTGGACCAGGAACTCCTTGCGCGGGGCGACGTCGGAGCCCATCAGCAGCTCGAACACCTCGGCCGCCTCGGCGGCGTCGTCGACGGTGAGCCGGCGCAGGGTCCGCTGGCGGGGATCCATGGTGGTCTCGCGGAGCTGGGCGGCGTCCATCTCGCCGAGACCCTTGTACCGCTGCACCGGGTCCTTCCAGCGCACGTTCTTCTTGCGCAGCTCGGCGAGCTTCCGCTGCAGCTCGTCGTCGGAGTAGGTGTAGATGTACTTCTCCTGGCCCTTCTTCGGGTTGGAGACCTCGATCCGGTGCAGGGGTGGCACGGCGGAGTAGACCCGGCCGTCCGCGATGAGCTCGGGCATGTACTTGAAGAACAGCGTGGCCAGCAGGCAGCGGATGTGGGCGCCGTCGGAGTCGGCGTCGGCCATGAAGATGATCCGGCCGTAGCGGCGGGCGTCGAGGTCGAAGGTCCGCCCCGACCCCGCGCCGACGACCTGGATGATCGAGGAGCACTCGGTGTTCTTGAGCATGTCGCCCACGGACGCCTTCTGGACGTTCAGGATCTTGCCGCGGATGGGCAGCAGCGCCTGGAACTCCGAGTTCCGCGCGAACTTGGCCGTGCCGAGCGCGGAGTCACCCTCGACGATGAACAGCTCGGTGCGGTCGTTGTCGCCGGAGCGGCAGTCGTTGAGCTTGGCCGGCAGCGAGGAGGACTCGAGCGCGTTCTTCCGGCGCTGGGTCTCCTTGTGCTGGCGCGCCGCGATCCGGGTCTTGGCCGCTCCCGCGACCTTCTCCATCAGCAGCTTGGCCTGGGCCTTGTCGTTGCGCTTGGTGGAGGTCAGGAACTCCTTGAGCTGCGCCGCCACGACCTTGCGCACGACGGTCCGCGCGGCCGGCGTACCGAGGATCTCCTTGGTCTGGCCCTCGAACTGCGGCTCGGCCAGGCGCACGGTGACGACCGCGGTCATGCCCTCGAGGATGTCGTCCTTGACGACGTCGTCGTCGTTGACCTTGAGCGCCTTCGACGCCCGCATCGCCTCGTTGAACGTCTTGGTCAGGGCGGCCTCGTAGCCCGCCACGTGGGTGCCGCCCTTCGGCGTCGCGATCACGTTGACGAAGGAGCGCACCGTCGTGTCGTAGCCGGTGCCCCAGCGCACCGCCACGTCGACCGACAGCTCGCGCTCGACGTCCTGCGGGGTCATGTGGCCCTGCTCGTCGAGCATCGGAACGGTCTCGGTGAAGGTGTCCTGGCCCTGCAGCCGGAGCACCTCGGTGACGGCCTCGTCCTCGGCGAGGAACTCGCAGAACTCCCCGATGCCGCCGTCGTGGCGGAAGCGCTCCTCCGTCCACTCCGCCTTGTCGGAAGAGCGCTGGTCGCGGATGACGAGGGCGAGCCCCGGCACGATGAAGGACGTCTGGCGCGCCCGCCCGACCAGCCCCTCGAGGACGTAGCCGGCGTCCTTGGTGAAGATCTGGCGGTCCGGCCAGAACCGGACCCGGGTGCCCGACTTGGTCTTGGCCACGCGCCCGCCCTTGCGCGACAGGCCCGAGCTCGGCGTGAAGGGGGCCGACGGCCCGTCGCCGTCGAACACGCCCGGTACGCCGCGCTGGAAGCTCATGCCCTGGGTGGCCGGCGAGCGGTCGACGTCGATGTCCATCCGGCTCGACAGCGCGTTCACGACGGAGAGGCCGACGCCGTGCAGACCGCCGGTGGCGTTGTAGGAGCCGCCACCGAACTTGCCGCCCGCGTGCAGCTTCGTCGCCACCAGCTCGACCCCGGACAGCCCGCTCTTGGGCTCCTTGTCGGTGGGAATACCGCGGCCGTCGTCGTACACCTCGACCGAACCGTCGGCGTGCAGCGTCACCTCGACGGTGTGCGCGTGACCACCGAGGGCCTCGTCGACCCCGTTGTCGATGATCTCCCACACGCAGTGCATGAGGCCGCGGGTGTCGGTCGAGCCGATGTACATGCCGGGCCGCTTGCGGACCGCCTCGAGGCCCTCCAGGACCAGCAGGTGGGCGGCGTTGTACGCCTGCGTACCGGTGGCAGTGCTCTCGGCGATGATCGGCTCCTAGCAGGGGGTCGTGGGGTTCGGATCCCGAATCTACCGGCGACACGCCGGGCCGCGTGACAGGCACACGGGTCACGTCGTTGTCACGATGTGGCTGAACGGCAACGTCGCCGCAGATCGCGTGATTGGATGCACATTCGACAGGGAATCTTTGCCCCAGTGGCTACGTTGTTCCCGGTACCTGGCCGATATGGCAGGTACGAACGAAGAGAGAGAGGCCGACGTGACAACTGCAGTTGCCCCCGCCCCCCTGACCGCCGAGGACCGTTGCGACAGGTGCGGAGCCCAGGCCTACCTTCGTGTTGAGCTCGTCTCGGGTGGTGAGCTGCTCTTCTGCGGTCACCACGCCCGCGAGCACGGTGACAAGCTCAAGGCGATCGCCGCCTCCGTCCAGGACGAGACCCACAAGCTGAGCGACAAGCCGGCGCCGGTGGCGGACTGATCCGGATCTGACCTCCGAAGCCCCGGACCGATTCGGTCCGGGGCTTCGTTCTTTCCATGGGCATCCTCCTCGCGCTGGCCGCTGCCGCGGCGTACGGGCTCTCCGACTTCGTCGGAGGGCTCGCTTCACGTCGTACGTCGGCGTGGCCGGTCGCCTTCGTCGCCAGCGTGACCGCGCTGCTCGGCGGCGTCGTCGTCGCGACGATCGACGGCGGCGACCCGTCCGGCCACGCCCTGCTCTGGGGCTGCCTGGCCGGCGTCGGCACCGGCTTCGGGACCACGATGCTCTACCGCGGGCTGGCCGCCGGCCGGATGGCCGTCGTCGGGCCGGTCTCCGCCGTCGCAGCCGCCGTGCTGCCGGTCGCGGTCGGCGTGGCCACCGGCGAGCGGCCCTCGGTGCTGGTCTGGCTCGGCATCCTGCTCGCACTGCCCGGCATCGCCCTGGCGGCCTCGGCCGAGGAGCAGGACGAGCACGCCCACCCCCATGACATCGGCGCCGTCCGCGACGGACTGCTCGCCGGGGCCGGCTTCGGGCTGTCCTTCGTCGGCCTCGGCCACGTGACGTCCTCGGCCGGCCTGTGGCCCTTCGCCCTGGCCCAGGGCGTCTCGGTGCTGCTGATCGCGAGCCTGGCGACGGTGCTCCGCGAGCGCTGGCGCCCGAGCCGTGCGGCCGACGCGTGGGGCATGGCAGCGGGCCTGCTGGCGTGCGGCGCCCAGCTCGGCTTCCTCCTCGCCGCGCGCTCGACCCTGCTCTCGGTCAGCTCGGTGCTGACCTCCCTGTACCCCGCGGTGACCGTGCTGCTGGCCGTCGCGGTGCTGCACGAACGCATCTCGCCGCGGCAGGCGATCGGGCTGGCGCTGTGCGCCGGGACGGTCGCTCTGGTCGCCGCCGGCTGACCGCGTCGAACCTGGAACGCGAGAGCGCAATTCGGCCCGGCAGCCGGGTGCGGAATTTAACCGTTCGTGAGGTCAAATCTTGACCGATTCCACGCACGGGCTTGGTGTGACCTGCTGCACTGGGGCCAGCCTCGCATCTCGACGGCTCGGGTTCCCGCAGGTGCCTGGCCGACCTGCGTCAGCTTCGGCTGAGCCCCACCGCAGGCCCGAACAAGAACGCCCTCCCGCGTCAGCGGGAGGGCGTTCCACATGAGTCTGCGCCGGACGTCAGTCCAGGTAGTCGCGGAGGACCTGCGAGCGCGACGGGTGCCGCAGCTTGCTCATCGTCTTCGACTCGATCTGGCGGATGCGCTCGCGGGTGACGCCGTAGACCTTTCCGATCTCGTCTAAAGTCTTCGGCTGTCCGTCGGTGAGACCGAACCGCATGCTCACCACGCCGGCCTCGCGCTCGGAGAGCGTGTCGAGAACGGCGTGCAGCTGCTCCTGCAGGAGCGTGAACGACACGGCGTCGGCCGGGACGATCGCCTCGGAGTCCTCGATCAGGTCGCCGAACTCGGAGTCGCCGTCCTCACCCAGCGGGGTGTGC
>DATFHM010000341.1:0-17712 GCA_035248385.1 Nocardioides sp.
GCTGGCGTCGTACAGGGACGACGAGGCGAGGCCCGAGCCGGTGGTGAACCACTCGATCATCTGCCGCTCCGCCTCGGCCCGCAGGCCGGCGAGCTCGGGCGGCAGCGAGGCGTCGTCGGCCGGGTCGGCCGGCAGCGGGCCGGCCGGCGCCCGCAGCGCGTCCGGCCCCATGGCGACGCCCATCGCGGCCATCGAGACGCCGAGGCCCGGGGCCGGGAACATCAGCCCCATCTGCAGGTGGTCCTTGAGATGCCGGCCCACGTCGGGCGCGTCGAGGAGACAGTCGATGTCGAGGTCCGCGAGCTGCTCGCGCGGGCCCACGCCGGACAGCATGAGGATCTGCGGCGAGCCGACCGCGCCGGCGCTCACCACGACCTCGCGCCGCGCCGTGACGGTCTGCCGCGTGCCGTCGTCGCCGATGTACTCCACGCCCGTGGCCCGCAGCGCGTCGCCCGAGCCCTCGAGCACCAGCCGGGCCACCTGCGCCTTCGTGATGATGGTGAGGTTCGGCCGCTGCTCGGTCTCGCCCTCGAGGAACGCGTGGTACGTGCTGGACCGCTTGCCGTCCTTGGTGGTGGTCTGCAGCAGCGACACCACGCCGTCGGCTCCACCGCGGGAGAGCCCGTTGTAGTCGCCGGCGGGGATGCCCGCGGCGACAGCCGCGTCGACGAACGCCTGGGCGCCGGGCAGCACCGGGTTGCGGACCGAGACCCCGAGCGGGCCGCTGGTGCCGTGCGCCGCGGTGTCGATCGGGATGGCGTCGCTCGGCACGAGGCCCTCGCTCTTGCGGAAGTAGGGGAGGACCTCGTCGTAGGACCACCCGGTCGCCCCGCCGGCCGCCCAGGCGTCGAAGTCGCCGGGGTGCCCGCGCACGTAGGCCATGTAGTTCATGCCGGAGGAGCCGCCGAGCATCTTGCCGCGCGGCACGAACATCAGCCCACCCTCGAGGCCGCGACCACAGCCGCCGGCCTGGGCGACGTACATCCAGTCGGTGTCCTTGTCCTGCTGGATCGCCGGTGCCGCGGCCGGCATCAGCTCGGCCGCGGGCGGGTGCCCGCCGGCCTCGAGCAGCACGACCGAGACGCTCGGGTCCTCCGAGAGCCGGGCGGCGATCACCGCCCCGGCGGATCCAGCACCGACAACGACGAAGTCCGCGGACGTGGTCATGGAGCCGAACGTAGCGCCGCCGGGCGCCGGTGGGAATGGTCCAGCGGTCAAGGGATCGAGGTGGACTGGACCGCCCGCTAGCCTGGAACCGATGACGTCACCGACGCTCCTCGAACGGTTCCGTACGGCGCTCGCCGCCGAGCTGCCCGCTGCCGCGGTTCTGCGGCAGCGGCTGCACGCCGACCCCGAGCTCTCCGGCTCCGAGTGGCGTACGGCGGAGCTCGTGGTCGATGCCCTCGGCAGCGGACCCGGCGAGGCCGTGGCCGGCACCGGCCGGGTCGTCCGCGTGGGCCGGTCCACCGGCCCGAGCGTGGCGCTGCGGGCCGAGCTCGACGGCCTGCCCGGACCGTCCGGGCCGATGCACGCGTGCGGCCACGACGTGCACCTGGCCGCGCTCGTCGCGCTGGCCCGCGCCGCCCGCCGCGTCGACGAGGAGGCGGGGCAGGACGGGCTGCCGTTGCCGGTCCTCGCCGTCTTCCAGCCGCGCGAGGAGCGACCGCCGTCGGGGGCCCGCGATATCGTCGCCGAGGGTGTTCTCGAGCGGCACCAGGTGGGCGCCATGGTGGCCGCGCACGTGCAGCCGCAGCTGCCGGCCGGACGCGTCGCGGCCGTTCCGGGCGCGGTGAACGCGGCCGCCGACCACGTGGAGATCGTGGTGACCGGACGCGGCGGCCACGGCGGCTACCCCCAGCTCACCCGCGACCCGGTGGTGGCGATGGCGCAGGTCGTGGTGGCGCTGCAGCAGGTGGTCAGCCGGCGGATCGACCCGCTGCACGCGGCCGTCCTGACGGTCGGGTGGATCCATGCCGGCTCCGCGGCCAACGTGATCCCCGACCAGGCGCGCGCCGAGGGGATCCTGCGGGTGCTGGAGGAGAGCGACCGGGCGGCGGCGCACGAGGAGGTCCGCTCCATCGTCGAGCACGCGGCGGCGGCCGCCGGCTGCAAGGGCGAGGTGACCGTGCACGAGGGCGAGCCGGCGTTGGTCAACGAGCCGCGGCTGACGGCGTACTCCCATCCCTGGCTCGAGGAGCTCGGCCTGTCCGTCGACACCTCGCTGCGGTCGTGCGGCGCCGATGACTTCTCCTACTACGGCGCCGTCGCGCCGAGCCTGATGATGTTCGTCGGGCTGCCGGACGCGGGCACCTCCCTGCACCAGCCGGCGTTCCACCCGCCCGACGCGGCGATCGCCGACGTCGCGCACGCCCTGCTCGCCGGCTACCTGGGAGCGCTCGACGTAGTGGCGTGATCGCGGCCGGTTCGGGGAACCGGGCCGCATGTACAGCGACGAGATCCGCACCGTCGGCGTCGAGGAGGAGTTCCTCCTCGTGCACTGCGGATCGCCGTTGCTGGCGTCCGTCGGCGACGAGGTCGTCGCGACGGCGGGCCGGCTCGCGGAGGGCCAGTTCGAGCACGAGTTCAAGCAGGAGCAGGCGGAGACCGGTACGGCGCCGCACCACGCGATCGCCGACGTCGCGCGCGACCTCCGCTCGCGGCGACGCACCCTCGCCGAGGCGGCGTCCCGCCACGGCGTGCGGCTCCTGGCGTCGGCGACCAGCCCCTTGGACCAGGACTCGACCACGACCATCGATCGACGCTACGCACGGATGGGTGAGGTCTTCGGACAGCTCGCGCGGGCTCAGCTGACCTGCGGCATGCACGTGCACGTCGCGATCGCCTCGCGCGAGGAGGGCGTGGCCGTCCTGGATCGCATCCGCGGCTGGCTGCCGGTGCTGACGGCGCTCAGCGCGAACTCGCCGTACGTCGCCGGTCAGGACACCGGGTACGCCAGCTATCGCTCCATCCTCTGGGCGATGTGGCCCAGCGCGGGAGCGACCGAACCGTTCGGCACGGCCGAGACCTACGAGCGCGCGACGGCCGATCTCGTCGCCACCGGCGCGGCCCTCGACGACGGGATGATCTACTTCGACGCCCGGCTGTCGGCCAGCTACCCGACAGTCGAGGTCCGCGTCTGCGACGTGTGCGCCGACGTGGCGGACGGGCCGGTGCTCGCGGCCCTGACCCGGGCGCTCGTCGCGACCGCCGCGCGGCACGCCGTCGTCGGCTTCCCGGCTCCCTGCCTGCGCGGCGAGCTGCTGGCGGCCGCGCGCTGGCGAGCGGCCCGGTGGGGCCTGGAGGACCAGCTCGTCGACCCGGTCGAACGGCGGTTGGTGCCGGCCGGGGACCTGGTCGACCGGCTCCTCGACCTGGTCGCCCTCGAGCTGGCGCGCGCCGGGGACGACACGCTGGTCGCCGACGGGATCGCGCGCATCAGCAGGCGAGGCACCGGAGCCCGGCTCCAGCGCGAGGCGTACGACGCCGGCGGCATCACCGCGGTCGTGGAGGCCGTGGCGAAGCGGACCGTCAGCTGAGCGGACCGTCAGCTGAGCGATCAGCTGAGCGGGAACGCCTCGGCCAGCACCGCCAGAGCCCGCTTCCACTGCTCCACGTTCTTCTCCTGCTCGGGGCGCTTGCCCGTCAGCATGGCCGTCATCGACAGACCGGACAGGAAGTCGACGGTGAACTCGACGAGGGTCGCCGCGCGCGGGTCGTCGGCCAGGTCGGGGCCGAGCGCCTCGGCGTACAGCGTGCGCATCTCGCGGAAGACGCGCTCCTCCTCGGCGACGAGGTTGGCGCGCAGCTCGGGGTCGGTGCGCGCCGCGACCCAGAGCTCGACGGCGGCGTAGAACACCGGCCCGCTCAGGTCGTTCCACGCGAGCTCCACCGTGGTACCGATTCGGTCGGTGTCGTCGGCCATCTCGTCGATGGAGCGGCGGAACGCGGCCAACCGCAGGTCCACGACGTGCGTGGTGGCCGCGACGAGCAGCTCGGAGCGGGTGGGGAAGTGGTGCTGCAGGGTGCCGCGCGCGACGCCGGCCCGCTCCTGGACCTCGCTCACCGTGGTCGCGGCGTACCCCTTCTCGACGAGCGAGGCGGCGGTCGCGTCGAGGATCCGGGCGCGGGTGGTGGCGCGCCGTTCCGCCTGGGTACGACGGATGGGCGGCTGCGGCACGCAAGAAATCGTATGTACTGACGGTTTCTTTGTCGAACCTGTTGACGGCGCTCCGATTTGCTGGTGCACTGAGAAACCGTATGTCGTAACTGTTTCTCTGCGGGGTGAGCTTGAGCATCTCCTTCGAGCGCCGGGGTGCCGGCGACCCGATCGTCCTCGTCCACGGCATCGGCAGTCGTTGGCAGGTGTTCGGCCCGATCCTCGACGCGCTCGTCGACGCCGGCCATGAGGTGCTCGCGATCGACCTCCCCGGTTTCGGGGCGTCCAGCCTCCCGTCCGGGGTCGCCCCCGGCCCGCGCGGGTACGCCGACTGGCTGGCCGGCTGGCTCCCCGAGCAGGGCGTCGAGCGGCCGCACGTGGTCGGCAACTCGATGGGCGGTGCGATCGCGCTCGAGCTCGGCCGCCGCGGCCTCGCGAGCGCCGTCACCGCGTTCTCCCCGGCCGGGCTCTGGCGCGAGCCGGGCCTGCGCTGGTGCCAGTCGATGATCACGACGATGCGGTCGGCCGCGCGGGTCGCCGGGCCGGTGATGGGCGGAGCGGTCGACCACCGGATCGGCCGGCAGGTGCTGCTCAGCGGCTTCTTCGGCCAGCCCGGGAAGATCGATCCCGACGTGGCCCGGGCCGACATGGCGGCGCTGGCCGACTCCCCGGCGTACGCCCAAGCCCGGCACGCCTTCTCCGGCTACCGCCTGGCACCCACCGACGACCCCGGCGCCCTCCCGCACATCCCCGCGACCATCGCGTGGGGGACCCGCGACGTGGTGCTCACGCACCGCACCCAGAGCGCCCGCGCCCGCGAGGTCATGCCCTACGTGCACCACGTCGACCTGCCGCGCTGCGGGCACGTCCCGTTCAACGACGACCCCTCCACCTGCTCCCGTCTCGTCCTCGCCGACGCCACCGCTGCCGCCACGAAGGAACCCCGATGAACCAGCTGATCAGCACGAACCCGGCCACCGACGAGGTCGTCGCGACCTTCCCGGTGATGGACGGGACGGCCGTGCGCGCAGTCGTCGCGCAGGCCCGCGAGGCCGCGCCCTGGTGGCGCGCGCAGGGGTACGCCGGCCGGAAGGCCGCGCTGCTCGCCTGGAAGAAGTACCTGGCCCGTCACAACGACGAGATCGCCGACCTCATGCACCGCGAGAACGGCAAGCCGCTCACCGACGCCCGCCTCGAGCTGATGCTGGCGCTCGAGCACATCGACTGGAACGCCAAGAACGCCGGCAAGGTGCTGCGCCCGGAGAAGCGGAAGACGGGCCTCCTGCTGTCGAACTTCGAGGCGCGCGTCGAGCACGTCCCCTTCGGCGTGGTCGGCGTCATCGGCCCGTGGAACTACCCGGTCTTCACGCCCAACGGCTCGATCGCCACCGCGCTCGCCGCCGGCAACACGGTGGTGTTCAAGCCGAGCGAGTACACCCCGGCGATCGGCGCCTGGTTCGTCGAGGCGTTCGCCAAGGCGAACCCCGACGCGCCCGCAGGCGTGCTCAGCCTGGTGACGGGCGACGGCTCGACGGGCGCCGCCCTGTGCGACGCGGGCGTCGACAAGATCGCCTTCACCGGCTCCGGTCCGACGGGCCGCAAGGTGATGGAGGCCTGCGCCAAGAACCTGATTCCCGTGGTCATGGAGCTCGGCGGCAAGGACGCAGCCATCGTCGCGGCCGACGCCGACCTCGACCAGGCCGCCGAGGCGATCGTCTTCGGCGCGATGGGCAACAGCGGCCAGACGTGTGTCGGCATCGAGCGCGTGTACGTCGAGCGGCCGGTGCGCGAGCAGTTCCTCGACCTCGTCAAGCAGCGCGCGTCCGCGCTGGAGGCCGGTTCCGGCAAGGGAGCGTCGTACGGGCCGATGACGATGCCGTCGCAGATCGACGTCATCCGCCGTCACGTCGACGACGCGCTCGCCAGCGGCGGCACCCCGGTGGTCGGCGGGCCGCACAGCATCGGGGATCGGTACGTCGCCCCGATCGTCATCCTCGACCCGGCCCACACCTCGGCGGCCGTGCAGGAGGAGACCTTCGGCCCGACGCTGACCGTGACCACGGTGGAGTCGGTCGACGAGGCCGTGAAGCTGGCCAACGACACGGCGTACGGGCTGGGCGGGGCGGTTTTCTCCCAGCACCCCGACGCGATCGTCGAGGGCCTGGAGACCAGCCAGGTCTCGGTCAACTCCGTGCTCGGCTTCGCCGGCATGGCCGCGCTGCCGCTGGGCGGCAAGGGCGAGAGCGGCTTCGGCCGGATCCACGGACCGGAGGGCCTGCGCGAGTTCACCCGGCCGCGCGCCATCGCCACCCAGAAGCGTGCGGCCCCGGTCAACCTGCTCACCTTCAGCCGCAAGCCGTGGGTGGAGCGCATCCTGCCGCGGCTGATCCGCTGGATCCACGGCCGATGACCCGTACCCCGAGCGTCGCCGTGGTCGGCACCGGCTTCGGCGGTCTCGCGGCCGTCATCGAGCTCAAGCGCCGCGGCTTCGACGACATCGTCGTGCTCGAGAAGGCGAGCGACGTCGGCGGGGTGTGGCGGGAGAACACCTACCCGGGCGCGGCCTGCGACGTGCCCTCGCCGTTCTACTCCTTCTCCTTCGAGCCGAACCCGCGCTGGCCGCACCGGTTCTCGCGCCAGCCCGCGATCCTCGACTACATCCGCCACGTCGCCGACAAGTACGACGTGCGCCGCCATGTCCGCTTCGACACCGAGGTGCTGGGCGCGACCTTCGACGAGGCCGCCGGGAAGTGGACCGTCGAGGTGAGCAACGGCGACCCGGTCGTGGTCGACGTGCTCGTCTCCGCGGTCGGCCAGCTGTCGCGTCCGGCGTACCCCAGCATCCCGGGTCGGGAGGACTTCACCGGCGAGGCCTTCCACTCCGCCACCTGGGACCACTCGGTGGACCTGCGCGGCAAGCGGGTCGCCGTGATCGGCACCGGCGCGAGCGCGATCCAGTTCGTGCCCGAGATCCAGCCCGTCGTCGACCACCTGACGGTGTTCCAGCGGTCCTCGCCGTACATCATCCCGAGGCCGGACCGGGAGTTCACCCAGCTGCACCACAAGGTCTTCGAGAGGCTGCCGGCGACCGAGCTCGCCGAGCGCGGCACCTGGTACGGCGTCGTGGAGGGCCTCAGCATCGCGTGGGTCTACTCCCCGCCGCTCGCCGCGGCGATCCGGGCGTGGTCGAAGCGGCACATGCGCAAGCAGACCCGCACCAAGCCCGGCCTGTTCGAGAAGGTCTGGCCGGACTACCCGATCGGCTGCAAGCGCATCCTGTTCTCCGACAGCTACCTCCCCGCCCTCGCGCAGCCCGATGTCGACCTGGTGACCGAGGGGATCGAGCGGATCACGCCGACCGGGGTCGTGACGCGCGACGGCGTCGAGCACCCCGCGGACGTGATCGTCTGGGGCACCGGCTTCAAGGTGCAGGAGTTCCTCGCGCC
This sequence comes from Nocardioides sp., assembly GCA_035248385.1. Lineage (GTDB taxonomy): Bacteria > Actinomycetota > Actinomycetes > Propionibacteriales > Nocardioidaceae > Nocardioides. The sequence goes on from DATFHM010000341.1 coordinate 7,603, forward strand.
GATGAGGATCACGGGGCCCGGCGGCCGCGAGCTCCACGAGGAGTGGAAGGACGGCCCGCACGCCTACTACGGCATGACCGTGCCGGACTTCCCGAACCTGTTCGTGATGTACGGCCCGAACACCAACACCGGCGGCGGGTCGATCATCTACTTCCTCGAGGCGCAGGCGAGGTACCTGGGCGACTACGTCGCCCACCTGGCCGCGGTCGGGCGGCCGCTCGCGGTCAGGCCCGAGGTGGAAGCGGCGTACGACGACCGCATCCAGGCCGAGCTGTCCACGAGCGTGTGGAGCCGGTGCACGTCCTGGTACCGCCAGGCCGACGGCCGGATCACGGCCAATTGGCCCCTGCTGGGGGCGCAGTACAGGAAGCAGGCGCGCTTCGACGCGGCCGACTACGAGGTGGTGGGGCAGTGAGCAAGGGTTACGACTACGACGTCGTCGTCATCGGGTCCGGGTTCGGCGGCAGCGTGAGCGCGCTGCGGCTGACCGAGAAGGGCTACCGGGTCGGCGTGCTCGAGGCCGGCCGCCGGTGGAACGCCGAGGACCTGCCCAAGACCAACTGGAACGTGCGCAAGTCGATCTGGGCGCCGCGGCTCGGCATGACCGGCCCGCAGCGGATCAGCGCGCTCGGCAAGTGCCTGGTCTTCAGCGGCGCGGGCGTGGGCGGCGGGTCGCTCATCTACGGCAACACGCTCTACGAGCCGCTGCCGGAGTTCTACTCCGACCCCGCGTGGGGCGGCATCACCGACTGGCGCGAGGAGCTGGCGCCGTACTACGACCAGGCGAAGCGGATGCTCGGCGTCGAGGCCAACCCGCGGGTCGGCCCGAAGGACGAGCTGCTGCTGCAGGTCGCTCGAGGTCGCGGCGTCGCCGACACCTTCCACACCACGCAGGTCGGGGTCTTCTTCAACGAGGGCAAGGAGGGCGTCGAGGTCGACGACCCGTACTTCGGCGGCGCCGGGCCGCGCCGCGCCGGCTGCATCCACTGCTCGGAGTGCTTCACCGGGTGCAAGCACAACGCCAAGAACACGACCACGATGAACTACCTGCACCTCGCCGAGAAGAACGGCGCCGAGGTGCACCCGCTGACCACGGTCACCTCCGTGCGGCCCGACGGATCCGGTGGGTACGTCGTGGAGACGGTCCGCTCGAACGGCAAGCTGCGCAAGGGCCGGCGTACCTTCACCGCGGAGCAGGTGGTGTTCGCGGCCGCCGCGCTCGGCACCCAGAAGCTGCTGCACCGCATGCGGGACTCGGGCACGCTGCCGCACCTCTCGCCGCGGCTCGGCGAGCTCACCCGCAGCAACTCCGAGGCGATCATCGGCGTGACCAGCCGCAGCCGCACCGACCTGGCGCAGGGCGTCGCGATCACCTCCTCGATCCACCCCGAGCCGCAGACCCACGTCGAGGTCTGCACCTACGGCAAGGGCCACAACTCGCTGTTCCTGCAGACCGTGCCGATGGTCGACGGTGGCGCGTTCCGGTTCCTGCGGCTGCTGCTGACGCTGGTGCTGCACCCGATCGCCTCGATGCGCACCATGAACGTGCGCGACGCGTCCTCGCGGTCGGTGATCCTGCTCGTCATGCAGTCGCTCGACAACTCGCTCACCTCCTACCTCAAGGGCGGCCTGCTCAAGACCAGGCAGGGCACCGGCCAGCCGAACCCGGACTGGATCCCGGTCGCGCACGAGGTGGCGCGGGAGTACGCCGCGGCCGCCGACGGGGTCACCGGCAACATCGGCACCGACATCTTCAACATCCCCGCGACCGCCCACTACATCGGCGGCTGCACCATCGGTCTCTCGGCTGAGTCGGGTGTCATCGACCCGTACCAACGGGTCCACGGCCACCCCGGCCTGCACGTCGCCGACGGCAGCGCCATCACGGCGAACCTCGGCGTCAACCCGTCGCTCACCATCACCGCGCAGGCCGAGCGGGCCATGGCGTTCTGGCCCAACCGCGGGGAGGCCGACACCCGGCCGGCCCTCGGATCGGCGTACGAACGGATCGCGGCGGTGGAGCCGAAGGCGCCGGCCGTCCCCGCGACCGCCCCGGGTGCCCTCCGCCTCCCCGCCTGACCCGCGAATCGTTAGTTCTGGTCCGCCGAAACGCCAGTCTCGCTGACCAGAACTCCGGATTCGCGCGACCAGAACTAACGACTCGCGCGACCATAAGTCCGGATTCGCGGTCAGGGGAGGGCGGCCACCGAGCCGCCCACCACCGCGGCCTCGGAGGTGAGGCGTGCCATGAAGGCTCGCTGCTGGCGGTCCCCGCGGGCGGCGGCGCGGTCCAGGCCGCCGGGCAGCTGCATCAGAGCCGAGCGGACGGTGTTGAGGGGGAAGCGGAGTACCGGGTACCAGGGCAGCACGTACGGCGAGAGGCCCAGCTGCCGCATCGCCCGCGGACCGAGCGCGCCCTGCGTGACGGAGAGGTGCTGCGAGCGGGCGATCCGCCGGCGCAGACCCTGGAACCGGTCGAACCGCCAGGCCATCGGGTCCTCGGCCATGGGCACCGCGAGCCGGCGCGAGGTCTCGTCGGGCGTGGCCAGCGCGGAGAGGGTGAGGAGCTGCAGGCGCGCGGCGTCGCGGAAGCTCCGGGGCAGGAACTCGTCGCCCACGCCGATCAGCCAGCCCACGTAGCGGGTGAGGTGGGCGACGGCCTCGAGGTTGCCGGGGCTGTTGAACATCCCGAGCGCCATCGCGGCCGTGACCGGCGCGACGAACGTCCCGTGGATCGTCGCCGCCATGTCGGTCTGGTTGATCGGAAGGCCCCAGGCGTCGGCGTCCCAGTCCGGCATCGCGGCAACGTGCCGGCGTACGAACGAGTGGATCAGCCGCACCCGAAGCGTCGACCGGAAACCGCGACCGCCCGGCAGCAGCGCGTGCGGCGAGATGACGTCCATGGCCCACTGCGTGGTCTCCGCGAACCGCTGGTTCGACCCCTTCTCCAGAGCGCCGGTGCGCAGCAGGGTCTGGTTGAAGCCCGAGAACAGGTAGCCGCCGTGGAGGGCGACGTCCCGCGCGACGTACAGGCCGTCGGACCCGCCCGCCCGCAGCACCCGTGCGCCGCGGTGGAGCAGGTCGACGTCCGCCCAGTCCGGGGTGCTCTCGACCTCCTCGAAGAGGGCGCGCAGGGGAGCGGGGGCGTTCGGGACGGACGCGATGCCGTGCTCGAGCGCCCGGTCGAAGAGCGCCTTGCCCTGGGCGCGGCCGGTGGCGGACATCCACGTCACCACGTCGTCCATCAACGGATCGCCCTCGGTGAGCGCCTCGCCGTACCGGCGGAACTCCGCCTCCGTCGCCGGTGCGACCCGCAGCGTCGTCGCGAGCAGCCTGATCGAGGCGGGGACGGGCAGGGGAGCGGCCGGGTGCCGCGACGGGATCGGGCGGGCACCGGCAACTGGATAACGCATGTATTCCAAAGTAGGGACGTCGCTAGAGTGCTGTCAATGGCCAGGGCAGAGGTGGTCCGTCACTACGGCGGCGTGAGTGCCGAGGACCGGCGCGCGGAGCGGCGGCGCAAGCTGCTGGACGCTGCCCGCGAGCTGTGGGGTGCCAGTGGCGCGGCCGAGGTGACGGTCCGCGGCGTGTGCGCCCGGGCCGGCCTCACGCCGCGCTACTTCTACGAGCAGTTCGACAACCGCGACGGGCTGCTCCTCGCGGTCGCCGACGAGGTCCGTGACCAGCTCGCCGTGACGCTGGTCGTCGCCAGCGAGTCGGAGCCGGGCGACATCTGGGCCAAGCTCGACGCCGCGTTGACCGCCTTCCTCGAGGTGGTCGCGAGCGACCCGCAGGTCCACCGGATCCTCACCAGCGACCCCTCCAGCGTGCCCGGCCTCGCGCAGCAGCAGATCACCGCGACCGGCAGGATCGTCGACCTCGTCCGCGACAACGCCGCCCGGCTGCTCGACCGCGTGCCACCGGAGGACGAGCTGCGCCGCAACGCACTCTTCGCCGTCGGCGGGGTGAACGGGCTGATCGCCGACTGGCTGCCGCACCGCACCGAGTCGCCCGCCGAGCTGGCCGCGACCGCGACCCGGCTGTGCCGCGCGGTGGCCCGGGGCATCGACCGGGCCTGACGCGGCGCGCGAGGAGCTGGCGCTACATGTCCTTGGCGCCGTCCAGGATCGCCTGGCGCAGCCGCGGGTAGGTGCCGCAGCGGCAGATGTTGCGGAGCGTGTCGAGGTCGTGCTCGGTGATCTCGCGACCCTCCCGGTGGACCTTCTTCACCAGGTCCACCGCGGCCATGATCTGGCCCGGCTGGCAGTAGCCGCACTGAGCGACGTCGTGCTCCAGCCAGGCCTTCTGCATGGGGTGCAGCTTCTTGCCGACCGTCTTGGGCAGGCCCTCGATCGTGGTGATCTCGTCGTCGGCCTTGATCTTGCCGACCGGCACCGAGCAGGGGTTGAACGCCCGGCCGTTGATGTGCGACGTACAGGCCTTGCAGACGTTGATCCCGCAGCCGTACTTCGGCCCGGTGATCCCCAGGACGTCGCGCAGGATCCACAGCAGGCGGACGTCGTCGGGGGCGTCGACCGTGACCTTCTCGCCGTTGACCTTGAAGGTGTGCTTGGGCATCGGGGTGCTCCGCTCAGTAGAAGGACAGGCCGTTGGTGGGCGAGGGCGGGATCGGCGGAACGTTCGGCTTCACCGCGAAGAACAGCGGCTTGTGGTGGTTGATCGGGAACTCCGTCGGCATCTTCCCCATCGCCCTCCCGTACGCCGCTGCGACCGCTGCCGCTGCCGCCGGTACGCCGAGCTCGCCGGCACCGCCCGGGTCGTCGCTGGTCGGCGGCATGATGATGACCTCGACCTTCGGCGGGACGTTCCACTCGCGCGTGTAGGCGTAGTTGTCCCAGCTGGCCTCCTGGAAGTACCCGTCCTTGAGGTGCAGCGAGGACGTGAGGACCAGCGCGATCGCGTCCATGATCCCGCCCATCATCTGGGCCTCGAGGCCACGCGGGTTGACCGGCCGGCCGATGTCGACGGCGAAGACGACCTTGGTGACGCGCGGGCCGGTGACGGCGTCGCGGACCTTGTGGTTCATGGTCGCGGTCGTGCAGTCGATCTCGACCAGGCAGGCCGTGTGCGCGTGGTACTCGTTGTGGATCGCGATGCCCTGCGCGTGCCCGGCCGGCATCTTCCGGCCCCAGCTGCCCACGCTCGCCACCTTGTCCAGCACCGCGACGCTGCGCGGGCTGTAGGCGAACTCCTTGCGGAAGGCGAGCGGGTCCTTGCCCACGAGCTTGGCGATCTTGTCGACGGTGAGCTCGCGCGCGACGGCGGCGTTCGGGGAGTAGATGTTGCGCATCGAGCCGGTGTTGAAGCCGGTCTCGACCTCGTTGAGCAGCTGGGTGGTGAGCCCGAAGTTGTAGTGCGTCGCCTGGCTCAGGGCGTACACGGTCTCTGACCAGCCGAGGTCGCCGACGGGCAGCTGTGCGGAGAAGCCGGTGATGATCTCGCCGAGCCCGTGGCTGAAGTCGGTCTTCACGCTCGTGTGCCGCTGCTCGTAGGTCAGCACGTTGCCGCTGAGCACGGTGGCGCGGATCCGCGAGGTGGACATCGGGTGCACGCGCCCCTGGCGCGCGTCGTCGGCGCGGTGCCACATCAGCCGGACGGGCTTGCCCATCTTCTTGGAGGCCTCGGCGGCCTCGAGCGCGGCGTCGTAGAAGAGCTTGCGGCCGAACGAGCCGCCGCCCTCGGTCACGTGGACCTTGACCTTGTCGGTCGGCAGCCCGACCAGCTGGGCGACCCGCTCCTGGGCGGTGATCGGGGTCTTGAAGGAGCCCCAGATCTCGGCCGAGTCGGAGCGTACGTCGGCGACCGCGCAGTTGGTCTCCAGCGCGGAGTTGCCGGCGAACCAGAACGTGAAGGCGGTGTCGACGGTCTGCGCCAGGACCGGGACGGCCGGCACCACCAGCGGCAGCTCGGCGCCCTTGAGCTCGTCCAGGATGTCGGCGTCGGACTTGGTGCCGATCGTGCCGGGGCCCCACGTGACCTTGAGCGCGCGCACCGCGTCGATGCACTGCCCGAACGTGCGCGCCCGCACCGCGACCCCGGTCGAGATCGTCACGACGTGGGTGACGCCCGGCATCGCCCGCACCGCGGCGGCGTTGTGGACCTTCACGACCTTGCCGTTGATCGTCGGCGGCCGGCAGATCATGGTCGGCTTCGCGCCCTTGATCTTGAGGTCCATCGCGTACGTCTTCTGGCCGGTGACCGCGAGGTGCGCGTCGACGCGGCCGTGCGGCTTGCCGATGACCTTGTAGGCGCTGGGGTCCTTGAGGGTGGCCGACGACGTGGAGGACGTCTGCGCCCGGGCCGCCACGGCTAGCGACCCGTAGCTGAGCTTCGCCCCGTCGGAGCGGACGACATACCCGTTGCTCGTGTGCAGCGTCGACGCGCTCACGCCCCACTTCTGCGCCGCCGCCTCGACCAGCTTCTGGCGGGCGATGGCGGCGGCGGTGCGGATCGGCACGTAGGTGGTGTAGGTGGTGTTCGAGCCGCCCGTGATCTGGTTGTAGAGCAGCTCGGGGCGGGCCGGCGCCAGCGTCACCTTCACGTGGCTCATCGGCAGGTCCAGCTCCTCGGCGATGAGCATGGCCGAGGAGGTGGTGACGCCCTGCCCGACCTCGGCCCGGGGGAGCGCGAAGTGCGCGACGCCGGCGGTGTCGACGGTGAGCGTGATCATGTTCGCGGTCGGCGCCGCCGCCGCCTTCAGCAGGTCGCTGAGGTCGAACAGCTCGGCCGGACCGGCCACCGACGGCACCGCGGCGGCCGCGGGGGCGCTCGCGACGGTCTCGTCGAGGCCGAGGCGGACCGCGACGGCGAGCGTCGGGGCGGCGATCAGGTAGCCGACGAACCGCCTCCGTCCGATGTCGCCGCTGGTCTCGTCGATCTCCTGGCCAGCGTCCTGGTCATCGGGCAGCACGGTCGTCAAGGCAACCTCCGAGGGGTCTCGATGCGGGGAGCGCGCAACCGGTGGTGTGACCGCGGTTACACCGGCAGCATAATCCGACCTACGCCCGCGGTTCCTGGGGCTCGACCACAAGACCGTTTGGACGGCTCTACGCTGCCGGGGTGGGTACGTCGCTCGTCGGTGAGATCGTCGCGGCGGTCGAGTCCGGGTTGGACGACCTCGTCGCGACCTCGGTCGACCGGTTCTGGGAGCAGGTGCCGGCGTACGCCGCCAACGCCGACCCGGGTCTCCGCGCCAACGTCATGACCCACACCCGCGCGATCTACGTCGCCGTCCTCGACACGCTGCGCGCGGGCCGGCCGGCGGTCCGCGAGGACTTCCCGATCACCGCCGAGCAGGCGACGCTGCGGCTGCAGGCGGGCCTGGAGCTGGCCGACTTCCTGGCCGCGTTCCGGATCGGGCAGGTGACCCTGTGGGAGTCCGTCGTGGAGGTCGCCCGGACCCCGCGGCTGCGCGACGCCGCGCTCGAGGTCGCGACCCACCTCATGCAGGTCATCGAGCTGGGCAGCACCGTCGCCAGCGAGGCGTTCCTGGCGGCCCAGCAGGCCGAGCTCGCCGAGGGCGACCGGGTCCGGCGCGACCTGGTGGAGGACCTGCTCGCCGGCCGCGAGCCCGCCGGCCCGCGCAGCGCGCTCGCGCTCTCGTGCGGCCTGGACCGGGCGACGCCGCTCGTCGTCGTGGTCGCCGTCCCGGACGCGCCGCTGCGCCCCGGCCAGGGCCTGCGGTCCGCGCTCGGCACCGTCCGCGCCGTGATCGGCGAGGACCGTGGCGTCGCCGTCATCCGTCAGGACCAGATCGTGGCGCTGCTCCCGGCCACGGGGGACGGGTCCCGCGCCGTGCGGGACCTCAAGCGCGTGCACAGCCAGGTCGGCCGGCAGGGCCTGCGGATGGTGGTCGGGATGAGCACGGTGCACCCCGGCCTGTCCGGCGTACCGGAGGCGTACCGGGAGGCCGTCGTGGCGCGGGACTCCCTCGGCGGAGCGGCGGGCGTGCAGGCCCTGTCGATGCTCTCGACCCTCGACTACATGGTGCTGCGCGACGACCCGACGGCGCGCCGGCTGATCCGGCCCGAGCTGCGCCACTTCGTCGAGGAGGACCTCGCGCGGGAGGGCGTCATGGTGCGCACCCTGATGGCGTACGTCGACAGCGACCTCAACGCGAAGACGGCTGCCGAGCGGCTGCACGTGCACGTCAACACGGCGTACTACCGGCTGGAGCGGATCGCCGAGCGCACCGGCTGCGACCTGCGCAACTTCCGTGAGCTGGAGGAGCTGGTGATCGCCGTACGGCTGCTCCGCGAGGGGTGACCGCGTGCGGCCGCGGCGGTGGCTGTCCGACGTTGTCCGAGTACGCCCACACACGCCGTCGAACGCTTCCGTGCCCCATGCTGCGGCCCTACCTTTCGAGCACCTCGGGACTCCAGTGCCGCTCCCGTGCGGCGCGCTACTCGAAAGGAATGCCATGACCGAGCTCCCCGGTCCTTCCCGTCTCCGCTCCATCACCCTCGCGGTGGTGGCCACGCTGGCGCTTCTCGCCGGCGGCTTCACGTTCGGCGCCGGCACCGCGTCCGCAGCCACGTCCGGCTACGCGATGTGTGCCAACCAGGCGAATGTGGTGGGCGTGTGGGTGAACGTCTCCGGCGGCGTCAGCGGCTGGGCCACGCGCACCGGATCCGGCTACTCGCAGCGATGGGCGTACAACACCCAGGGTCGTTCGTACTCACTCACGGTCGGCTGCGGCGGGACACCCCAGAGCTGGGCGGCCAGCACGAGCACGCCGTACTACAGCACCTCGTGGTCGAACGTCACGTGCTTCCCCGGCTGGAGCTACGGCTTCGGCTCGGTCTACGCAGCCAACCGCTGCTACGCCGGCTAGCCCCTCGTCTGGGCAATAGACGAAGTGGCACGTGACGCGTGTCAGAAATCGACAGAGTGGCGTTGGTGTCTGGACCGGCACGGCCGGGAGGGTGGGGCGGTGAGCTCTGCACCCCGTGGCACCGTCTTCTCCCGGACCGCCCCCGACACCTCCGCCGTCGACCACGCCCTGGCCGGCGTCCGTGACGCCTGTTTCTGGCTCGAGGACGTGCCCGGCCGGGTCGCCCACCCGTCGCTGACCGCCGACGTCACGACCGACCTCCTGGTCGTCGGCGGCGGCTACTGCGGCCTGTGGACCGCGGTCGTCGCCAAGCAGCGGGACCCGCAGCGCCGGGTCGTGCTCCTGGAGGCGGAGGAGGTCGGCTGGGCCGCGTCGGGACGCAACGGCGGCTTCTGCGCCGCGAGCATCACCCACGGCGAGGAGAACGGCCGCAACCGCTGGCCCGACGAGTACGACGAGCTCGAGCGGCTCGGCATCGCGAACCTCGACGCCATCGAGCAGACCGTCCGCGACTTCGCCATGGACGTCGACTGGGAGCGCACCGGGGACCTGGCCGTGGCGACCGAGCCGCACCAGGTCGAGGAGCTGCGGGCGAGCGGCGCCGAGCTGATCGAGGGCGACGACCTGCGCAAGCTGGTCAACAGCCCGACGTACCTCGCGGCCGTGCTCGACCCGGACGTCGCGATGGTGCATCCGGCCAAGCTCGCGGTCGAGCTGGCGCGCGTCGCCACCGACCTCGGCGTCGAGATCTTCGAGCACAGCCGGGCCACCGGGATCTCCGCCTCGGGGAAGACGGGCTCGGTGCGGGTCACCACCGCGCGCGGTTCGGTGACCGCCGACCGGGTGGCGCTCGCGACCAACGTGTTCCCGAGCCTGCTGCCGCGCTACCGGATGTTCACGATCCCGGTCTACGACTACGTGCTGATGACCGAGCCGCTCTCGGCCGAGCAGCTCGCGTCGATCGGCTGGGACGGCCGCCAGGGCATCGGCGACATGGCCAACCAGTTCCACTACTACCGGATCACCCAGGACAACCGGATCCTGTGGGGCGGGTACGACGCCATCTACCGCTACGGCCGCAAGGTCCGCCCCGAGTACGAGGTCCGCCCCGAGACGCACCGCAAGCTGGCCGAGCACTTCTTCACGACCTTCCCGCAGCTGGCCGGGCTGCGGTTCACCCACCAGTGGGCCGGCCCGATCGACACCTCGACGCGGTTCTGCGCGTTCTTCGGGCTCGCGCTGCAGGGCCGGGTCGC
>DATFHM010000342.1:0-16961 GCA_035248385.1 Nocardioides sp.
GGCGGCGGGAGGCAGATCGTCTCGGCCAGCTGGAAGTGCCGGCCGGCGTACGGACCGTCGTCCTCGCTCCACATCTGCTGCGCGATCTGCAGCGTCTCCTCGAGCCGCTCGAACCGCTCCGCCGTCGGCGGGAACGGCACGCCGAGGCCCTCGTGCTCGCGGTCGTACCAGGCGGCGCCGATGCCGAGCCACGCCCGCCCGTGCGACAGGACGTCGAGGGTGGTCACGATCTTGGCGAGCAGCCCGGGATGCCGGTACGTCGCTCCGGTGACCAGCACGCCCAGGTCGATGTCGTGCGTGGCCGCCGCCAGGTAGCCCAGCGTCGTGTAGCACTCGAGCATCGGCTCGAACGGCCCGCCGAACGGGATCATCTGGAAGTAGTGGTCCATCACCGTGAACAGCGCGACGCCACCCTGGTCCGCGATCGTCGCGGTCTCGGTGAGGCGGTCGGTGAGCGTCGAGCGCCAGTCCGGGTGGGTGAAGCTGGCGTAGTGGATACCGAGGTCCATGGCCCCCAACCTATGCCGGAGCACCCACCCGCACCGTACGATTCCGGCCATGCTGAAGCGCGCGCTCGCCCTCCCCGCCGTCCTGCTGCCGCTGCTCGCGACCGCCGCGTGCGGGAACGACACCACGGCCTCCGATCCGGGGGCGTCGACGGCCACGACCGGCACCACCGCTGCGTCTCCCGCCACGACCGGTGGGAAGACCTGCGACTTCGCCGTCGACGGCTCGCAGCCGGCGAAGGGCGTCACTCCCCCGCCGAGCACGCCCGAGTACTCCGGCAAGGTCACGGCCACCTTCGACATGTCGTTCGGCACCATGAAGGCGACCCTCGACGCCGACAAGACCCCGTGCACCGTCGAGTCCTTCGCCTCGCTCGTCAAGCAGGGCTACTACGACGGCAGCTCGTGCCACCGCGAGGGCAACCAGCCCGGGTTCGAGTTCCTGCAGTGCGGTGACCCCCTGTTCGACCCGAAGCACCACAACCCGCAGACCGACGGCACCCACGGGCCCGGCTACACCGTCCCCGACGAGCTGACCGGCACCGAGACCTACCCGGCCGGCACGCTGGCCATGGCCAACACGGGCGCGCCGAACTCCGGTGGCGGCCAGTTCTTCATCTGCTTCGGCGACTCGCAGTTCCCGCCGGCGTACACCGTGTGGGGCCACCTGGACGCCGCATCCCTGGCCCTGCTGAAGAAGGCGACCAAGGCCGGCAACGACGGCGCCTTCGCCCAGGCCGGCGGCGGCTACCCGAACAGCCCGATCACCTTCAAGTCCGTCAAGATCGGCTGACGATCTCCTCGGAGACCTCCCAAAGGGCGCGGGCCAGGCCCGCGTCCTCTGCCGTCTTCGACCGCTTCGCGGGGGCCGGCCAGCCGTAGAGCTCGGTGCGGCCGTGCGGACCGGTGTAGCTGTTGCCGGGCACGTCCATGGTCGCCGCGTAGACGGTGTTGAGCGCCCCTCGCCAGGTCGGCATCCCGACCAGGTTGTGGCCCCAGTCGGCGATCGCGGTGACGAGCGGGTTGCCCGTGCTGCCGGTGATCCCGCTGGCGGTCGCGCCCGGGTGGGCGCCGACGGCGCGGACGGGTGATCCCTCGGCGCGCAGCCGGCGGTCGAGCTCGGCGAGGAAGAGCAGGCAGGCGAGCTTGCTGGCGGCGTACGCCGGGAAGACCTGGTACGGCCGTCGCTCCCACGCGAGGTCGTCGAGGTCCAGGACGCCGCGGCGGTGCTCGCGCGAGCCGGTCACGACCACCCGGTCGGTGATCCGCGGCAGCAGCAGCTGGGTGAGCAGGAAGTGCCCGAGGTGGTTGGCCGCGAAGTGCTCCTCGACCCCCGCGGCGGTGACGCGGTAGGGCACGCCGAGGACCCCGGCGTTGTTGATGAGCACGTCGACCGGGCCCTCCAGGCCGGCCGCGAAGACACGGACCGAGTCCAGGTCGGAGACGTCGATCCGGCGTACGTCGACCCGGCCCTTGTCGTAGCCGGGGATGGTCCGCGCGGCCGCCTCGGCCTTGTCGAGGTTCCTGCACGCCAGCACGACCTCGGCACCGCGTGACCCGAGGATCTGGGCGGTCGAGAGCCCGATGCCCGAGTTGGCACCGGTGATCACGAACCGCCGGCCGGGCTGGGGCGGGACATCGGTCCAGGGACGCATGCCGGAAGGTTCCCACAGGCGGTGGTGCGGCGTGGCCGAGGGATTGTGTCGGCCGTTCCTGTTTGGATTGACGCATGGTGGTCGTGGTGCTCCTGACGGGTCTTGTTGCCGGCGCGGTCGTCGGCGCGCTGGCGATGCGCCAGCGAGCCGAGGCGGCGACCGGTCCGCTGCGCGACGAGCTCGCCCGGACGCGCACCGAGCTGGTCGAGGCGCAGGCCGACGCGGTCGCCCTGCGCCAGTCCGCGGCCGCCGCCGAGCAGCTCAGCCTGGCCCAGCTCGACGCCGCCCTCGCCAACGCGCGGGAGCAGGAGGCGAGCAACCGCAGCAGGCTCCAGGCGGAGCTGGCGAGCGCCCAGGCGACTCTGGCCGAGCTGCGCGAGGCGCTCGTCCAGGCACAGACCCAGCACCGCCAGCTGGTCGAGGAGGGTCGCCGCGCCCAGGCCGAGCGCGAAAGGGCCGAGTCGGGCCAGACCCAGGTGCTGAAGACGCTCACCCCCGTCCTCGAGCACCTCCGCTCGATGCAGGGCAAGGTCGACGACCTGGAGCGCGCGCGGGTCAAGCAGCACACCGAGCTCGCCTCGCAGATCCAGCAGACCCAGCGCTCCGTCGAGGAGTCGCGCAAGGCCGCCGACACCCTCTCCCAGGTGCTCAAGAACAACGCCGTGCGCGGCGCGTGGGGCGAGACCCAGCTGCGCACGCTCGTCGAGACCGCGGGCCTGCTCAACCGGGTCGACTTCGACCTGCAGGCCTCCGTCGTCGCAGACTCCGGCGACCGCCGCCCGGACATGGTGATCAACCTGCCCGGCGGCAAGCAGATGGCGATCGACGCCAAGGTGCCCTACAACGCGTTCATGGACGCGCAGCGCGACGGCATCGCGCCGGAGGACCGCCAGCGCCTGCTCGAGGACCACGCCCGCAAGGTGCGCGGACACGTCGACGTGCTCGCGAAGAAGGGCTACTGGACGGGCCTGGACGTCAGCCCGGAGTTCACGGTCGCGTTCATCCCCAACGAGCAGCTCCTCAACGCCGCACTCGAGGTCGACCCCTCGCTGATGGAGCACGCCTTCAAGCAGGGCGTCGTGCTCGCCACCCCCACCAACCTGTGGGGCCTGCTCAAGACGGTGGCGTTCACCTGGAAGCAGGAGGCGCTCACCGAGGACGCCCAGCAGCTCTTCGAGCTCGGCCAGGTGCTCTACCGCCGGATCCTCAAGCTCGCCGAGCACGTCGACAAGCTCGGCCGCTCGCTGCAGCGCAGCGTCAAGGACTACAACGCGTTCACGGGGTCGCTCGAGCGCACGGTGCTCCCCGCGGCCCGCAAGCTGAACGCGGCCGACCCGGTCTCGACGATCCCGGTGCCCACGGAGCTGGAGGAGGCACCCCGGTCGTTGACCGCCGGCGACTTCGAGGCCATCGCCGACATCGAGCGCGACGAGCTGACCTTCGACCTCGGTGAGCCGGTCGAGGCCGAGATCGTCGAGGACCGCGACGCGGGCTAGGCGCTACGCCGAGCCGTGGTCGTGCACTCCCCCGCGCAGGTCGACGGTACGCCGGGTGTTGGCCAGCGCCGTGACGGTCGCGGTGCCGATCGGGCCGGTGCCGTCGTACACCTCCGCGGTGCCGACCGCGATGCCGTCCGCCGCGACGTGGTCGGTCGCCCGCAGCCCGAGGCGGACGCCGTCCGGGAGGCGTGACAGGGCGAGGCTGATGTCGGTGTTGATGTGCTCGACGCCGCCGCTCCCCCAGTTCGTCACCATGCTGGTGGCGTCGGCGATCGAGGCCACCGCCTGGAAGGGCGTGCACTCCTCGCCGAGGACGATCGGGACCGCCGTCTGCCAGGTCTGGTGACGCCCGGAGTTCTGGTGCTGCCCGAAGTCGTCCGACCACGGCGCCGTGCTCGCGAACATCGGGACGTGGTGCTCACCGGGCTCCGGCAGCACGCCGGCCGGCGGCGGGACCGGACGGTCAGACGCGGCCCAGACCACGCCGGGCGCTGCCTGCGACGGCGCGAGGAAGGTCGCGGTGGCCCGGGCGACCACCTCCCTGTCCTGCTCGACGACCGCGTCGAGCAGCAGCAGTCGCGGCCCCTCCCGCACGATCGACGCCGACGCCGTGGTCGTCACCATCCGCGCCGAACGGAAGAGGTCCACGTGGTAGCGCGCCGGGACCAGCCCGGTCCGGCCCGCGTCCGCGACCGCCTGCTCGAGCGCGCGGGCGAGCAGGCCGCTGACGGCCACCCCGTGCATCTGGTCGGAGCGCCACAGGCTCCGGGCCAGCGGCAGCGGGTCGAGGCCGGCGTCGGCGTGCTGGAACCAGGCAAACTGGAACGTGTTCTCGTTCACCGGGCCATCATGCACCGCCCGACCTCAGGACCTGACGACGCCCCCGGGGATCGGCGCCTGCGGGTCGTAGGGCGTGCGGGTCCAGACGAATGTCGCGCACTCCAGGTGGCTGATGCCACCGTCCTCGCGGCGGCACACCCGGAGGGTCTCCCCGGTCAGGTAGCCGGAGGTGCCGAGCCAGGTGCCGTCCGGCTGGGGCGCGAACGACATCCGTCGCCCGGGGCCCGCGGGCGGCGCCACGTCGAGCCGGGCGCCGTCCCAGGTGAGGACCGTCGGGGCGTGGCCCCAGTGCCAGGTGCCGACGATCTCCCGGACCGCATCCGGTACGTCGGTCGTCGGCTCCCACTCACCCGGCAGCGGCGGCTCGGCCGCCAGCACCAGGTCGACCAGGTCGCCCGCCGCCGCGCCGAGCCCGTACGCGCCGTTGCTCAGCACGACGGCGCCGACCCCGGAGTCGACGTCGACCAGCACGTTGCAGCAGAAGCCGGGCATCGAGCCGCCGTGACCGACGAAGGTGTGCCCGTCCACGACGTCGATCTCGACGCCGAGACCCCAGGTGGTGCCGTCGGGTCCGCCGGACTGCGGCGTCGCCATGGTCCGCAGCGACTCCGCCGAGAGGATCGACCGCTCGGCGTCCGCGAGGGCCGTCAGCCAGGTCGCGAGGTCGGTGACCGTGCTCCACAGCTGGCCGGCCGGCGCCATCGCCCCGGTGTCCGGCAGCGGCTCGGCGTGCGCCTCGCCCGTGAGGGCGTCGACGGCGAAGCCCTCGGCCGCCGGCTCGACCCACTGGTACGACGTGCGCCGCATGCCGAGCGGCGTGAGGATCTCCGCCTGCAGGACGCCCCACCACGGCCGGTCCCAGACCTTCTCGATGACCGCGCCGAGCAGGCCGTAGCCCAGGTTGGAGTAGTGCAGCTGGGCACCGGGCTCGAGGACCGGCGACGCGTCGGCGTGAGCCGCGACGAGCGCGGCGAGGTCGCTGCCCTCGGTCCGCTCCCACCACGAGCCGTGCGGCTCCGCGGTCAGCCCGCTGGAGTGGCTCAGCAGCGACCGGATCGTGGCGTCGGCGTACGGGCCGTCCGGGAGGAAGCGGCCCAGCCGGTCGGCCAGCGCGAGCTGCCCGCGCTCGCGCGCCAGCATGACCAACGCGGCGGTCATGGTCTTGGTGACCGAGCCGATCTTGTACTGGGTGTCGGCGTCCGGGCGCGCGTCGCTGCCGCGGCGCACCAGACGACCGCGGCCGGCCGTCCAGACGAGCTCCCCGTCGCGCACCACGCCCGCCGACACCGACGGGAGACGGCCGTCGGCCTGCGCCGCGGCGACGACCCGGAGAGCCGCTGCCGCGGTGGTGTCGAGGAGCGCGGTCACGCCTCGGTCTCGGCGTACGCGTCGAGCGGCGGGCAGGCGCAGACCAGGTTGCGGTCGCCGTACGCCTGGTCGATGCGCGCCACCGGCGGCCAGTACTTGTCCGCGGCCTCGGCCATCCCGGCCGGGAAGACGGCGACCTCGCGGGAGTAGGGGCGGTCCCAGTCGCCGACGAGCGCGCGGCCGGTGTGCGGGGCGTGACGCAGCGGCGAGTCGTCCGCGGTCCACTCCCCCGACGCGACCTTGTCGATCTCGCCCTTGATGGCGATCATCGCGTCGCAGAACCGGTCCAGCTCGTGCAGGTCCTCGGACTCGGTCGGCTCCACCATCAGCGTGCCAGCGACCGGGAACGACATCGTCGGGGCGTGGAAGCCGTAGTCGATGAGCCGCTTCGCGACATCGTCGACGGTCACGCCCGTCTCCTTGGTGATGTCGCGCAGGTCGAGGATGCACTCGTGCGCGACCAGGCCGGACTCGCCGCGGTAGAGCACCGGGTAGTGCTCGCCCAGGCGGGCCGCCACGTAGTTGGCGGACAGCACGGCCACCGACGTCGCGACAGTGAGGCCCTCGCCGCCCATCATCCGGATGTAGGCCCACGAGATCGGCAGGATGCCCGCCGAGCCGTACGGCGCCGCGCTGATCGCGCCGGTGCCCTCGCGACGCGACGCGTCCGGGTGCAGCACGTGGGTCGGCAGGTACGGCGCCAGGTGCTCGCGCACCGCGACCGGGCCGACGCCCGGACCGCCGCCGCCGTGCGGGATGCAGAACGTCTTGTGCAGGTTCAGGTGCGACACGTCGCCGCCGAACTGACCGGGCTTGGCGTAGCCCAGCAGCGCGTTGAAGTTCGCGCCGTCGATGTAGACCTGGCCGCCGTGCTCGTGGACGACGTCGCACAGCTCGGTGATCGTCTCCTCGTAGACGCCGTGCGTCGACGGGTAGGTGACCATGATCGCGGCGAGCGTGTTGGAGTACTGCTCGCACTTCGCGCGCAGGTCCGTGAGGTCGACGGTGCCGTCGTCGGCGGCCTTGACCACCACGACCTTGAGCCCGGCCATCACGGCCGAGGCCGGGTTGGTGCCGTGCGCCGAGGACGGGATGAGGCAGATGTCGCGCTGCGCCTGGCCCTGGGCGACGTGGTACTCGCGGATCGCGAGCATGCCCGCGAACTCGCCCTGCGCGCCGGCGTTCGGCTGGATCGAGACGCGGTCGTAGCCGGTCGCCTCGGCCAGCCAGCCCTCGAGCTGGTTGATGAGCTGCTCGTAGCCGGTGGCGTCCTCGGCCGGCACGAACGGGTGCAGGTTCGCGAAGCCGGGCAGCGAGATGGGCTCCATCTCGGTGGTGGCGTTGAGCTTCATCGTGCACGAGCCGAGCGGGATCATGCCGCGGTCGAGCGCGTAGTCGCGGCTCGACAGCTTGTGCAGGTAGCGCAGCATCGCGGTCTCGCTGCGGTGGCTGTGGAACACGTCGTGCGTCATGAACTCGGTGGCGCGGGCGAGCTCGGCCGGCAGCGCCGCGAGTGGCTCGACCTGGGCCGGGGTGATGCCGAAGGCGGTGTGCAGCGCCCGCAGCGCCGGGGCGCCCGCGGTCTCACCGAAGGAGATCCCGACGGTGTCGGCGTCGACGAGCCGCAGGTGCAGGCCCTCGGCGCGTGCAGCGGTCACGACGTCCGCGGCGCGGCCCGGGACGCGCACCTGGATGGTGTCGAAGAACTCGTCCGCGACCAGCTCGAGGCCGGCGTTCTGCAGCGAGGCGGCCGCACGGGCGGCGAGCTTGTGGATGTCGCCGGCGATCGCGCGGAGGCCGTCCGGGCCGTGGTAGACGGCGTACATGCCCGCCGTCACGGCGAGGAGCACCTGGGCGGTGCAGATGTTGGAGGTCGCCTTGTCGCGACGGATGTGCTGCTCGCGCGTCTGCAGAGCGAGCCGGTACGCCGGCCGGCCCTCCGCGTCGATCGAGACACCGACCAGGCGTCCGGGCAGCTGCCGCTCGAGGCCCTCGCGCACGGCCATGAAGCCGGCGTGCGGGCCGCCGTAGAACATCGGGACGCCGAAGCGTTGGGTCGAGCCGACGACGACGTCGGCGCCGAGGGCCCCCGGCGACTCCAGGAGGGTGAGCGCCAGCGGGTCGGCGGCCACGACCGCGAGACCACCGCGGGCGTGCGCCTCCTCGATGAGCGGGCGCGGGTCGAGGATCCGACCGGATGCTCCGGGGTACTGCACGAGCACGCCGGACACCGGCCCCTCGGGCAGGCCGTCGGTGAGGTCCGCGACGGCGATCTCGATGCCGAGACCCTCCGCGCGGGTGCGCACGACGTCGATCGTCTGCGGCAGCGCGTCGGCGTCGATGACGAACGGACCCTCGGCCTTGCGCAGGACGCGGTGGACCAGGCCCAGCGCCTCGGCGGCGGCGGTGCCCTCGTCGAGCAGCGACGAGCCCGCCAGGGCCATGCCGGTGAGGTCGGCGACCACGGTCTGGAAGTTGATGAGCGCCTCGAGGCGACCCTGCGAGATCTCCGGCTGGTACGGCGTGTACGCGGTGTACCAGCTCGGGTCCTCGAGCACGTTGCGGCGGATGACCGCGGGGGTCACCGTGGCGTGGTAGCCGAGCCCGATCATCGCCTCGCCCGGGACGTTCGCAGCCGCGAGCGCGCGCAGCTCGGCGGCCGCCTGCTCCTCGCTGACCCCGGCCGGCAGGTCCAGCGGCGCGTCGGTGCGGATCGCCTTCGGGACCGCGGCCTCCATCAACGCCTGCAGCGAGTCGTACCCGAGGCGGTCCAGCATCGCCGCGACCTGCTGGTCGTCGGGGCCGAGGTGACGGTTGAGGAAGGGCACGCTCATGAGGCGGAAGGCTCCTTGGATCGACGGATCGAGCCCTCCCCCTCTGTCGACGCGTGCCTCCAGAGTCGCCTGCTCCTCGCGGTCCGGGTGCCTGAGAGGTTCCGGGGAGGAATTGCCCCTTCGGCGCGGGCGCGGAGCCCGACTCTCCCGCGTGGGATCAGCAGCGCCTCAAGGCTACCAATCGGTAGCGGAAATGGACGAAGGGCGGGCCGATGGCCCGCCCCTCTGCTCGAGGATGTCGCGCGTCAGGCGAGACGTGCGGCTCGCCGCGCGGCGAGCTCGTCGCCCTCGACCGGCGCGTCCGGGGCGGTCTCGTTGGCACGCTCGCTCGGGAGCGCGGCGAGGGTGCCCTCGATCTCGCGCCACACGCCGCCGATGGCGATGCCGAAGACGCCCTGGCCGCCCTGCAGCAGATCGATGACCTCGTCGTTGGTGGTGCACTCGTAGACCGAGGCGCCGTCGCTCATCAGGGTGACCTGGGTCAGGTCGTCGGTGCCGCGCTCACGCAGGTGGCCGACGGCGGTGCGGACCTGCTGCAGCGAGATGCCGGCGTCGAGGAGGCGCTTGATGACCTTGAGGATCAGGATGTCGCGGAAGCTGTAGAGCCGCTGCGAGCCGGAGCCCTTGGCGCCGCGGACACTCGGCTCGATCAGGCCGGTGCGGGCCCAGTAGTCGAGCTGGCGGTAGGTGATGCCGGCGGCGTTGCACGCGGTCGGACCGCGGTAGCCCAGGTCGCTGGGCAGCGGGGAGACGTCGTCGGTGAAGAGCAGACCCTGCTCCTCCGCCACGGCCGTGGCGGCGGACTCCAGTGACTGGTCCGGCTGCTGCTCGTTCACTCGGTCCTCCAAGGCCTCGTTGCTGACAAGACACGACGGTACGGCGCGGGCACGACACCGGTCAAAGACGTTGCCGGGCGTGTCGCAGATCTCTCACCCTCAAGTTGAACTTGAGGGTTCTGGGGACCCCTACTAGAAGTCCTCCGGAGAGACGTGGTCGAGGAAGTCACGGAACTTCTCCACCTCCTCGTCCTGCTCCGCCGGCACCGCCAGGCCGGCCTCGTCGAGGACCTCCTCGGCACACACGATGGTGGTCCCGGTGCGCAGCGCCAGGGCGATCGAGTCGGACGGACGCGCGCTCACCTCGACCCCGTCGGCGAACACGAGGGTGGCGTAGAAGACGCCGTCGCGGACGTCGGTGATCCGGACCTGGGAGAGCTCCGTGCCGGTCGCGGCGAGGATGTCCTTCATCAGGTCGTGGGTCAGTGGCCGTGGGGGCACCACGCCCTGCTGGGCGAACGCGATGGCCGTGGCCTCGACCGCCCCGATCCAGATCGGCAGGTAGCGATCCCCGACGACCTCGCGCAGCAGCACGATCGGCTGGTTCGAGGGCATCTCGACCCTGACTCCCATGACATCCACCTCGCGCACACCACCAGCCTACTCGTGCAGCGGGTACGGCGGACCGGCGATCAGGAGCGGCGCAGGCCGGCCTTGACCAGGGTCGCGTGGAGCTTCACCGACAGCGCGGCGATCTCGCTCGCCGTCTCCTCGGCACGGGCCGCGGCGGCGCCGTCCCGGGAGCGACGTACCGGCTCGGTGACCTGCTGGACCAGACCGACCTCGCGGTCCGCGGCGGCCCGGAACGCCCGCAGGTGGCGCGGCTCGAGGCCGAACTCGGCCAGCTCACGCGCGGTCTCGGCGATCACCAGGGCGTCGGAGTCGAAGTGACCGGTGCGGCTGGCCGTCACCAGCCCGAAGCCCTCGAGCTCGGTCAGGACCGACTCGGGGATCTGGGCGATCTTCAGCAGCTCCTTGCGCGACAGCCGGATGTTGTCGGTACGCCGGAACGACTCCGGCGACGGAAGCCCGTCGACGCCCATCGGGACCTTGGGGACGGTCGGGATGATCGCCTCGATCTGGGGTGGCTCCAGCCCGCGGTCCATCGCGTCGAGGTGCTCGGCGATGACCGAGAGCCGCAGCTGGTAGTCGCGCTGCATCCGCAGGATGTAGCGCAGCCGCTCGACGTCGGAGGCGGCGAACTTGCGGTAGCCGGCGGGCGTCCGCTCCGGCTTGATCAGCCCCTCGCTCTCGAGGAAGCGGATCTTCGGGATGGTGACGGACGGGAAGTCCTCGTGCAGACGATCGAGCACCTGCCCGATGTTGAGCAGGGCGCGCTCGTCCCCGAGGACCCGATGCGGCTGCGGTTCGACCATCTGTCAGGGGCTCAGGCGTCGTGGTGTCCGGAGAAGTACACGAGGCGGTACTTGCCGACCTGGACCTCGTCACCGTCGTTCAGGTCGACCTTCTCGATCCGGTTGCGGTTGACGTAGGTGCCGTTGAGGCTGCCCGCGTCCTCGACGGTGTAGCCCGCCGGCGTACGCCGGAAGATCGCGTGCGACCGCGACACGGTGACGTCGTCGAGGAAGATCGCGCTCTGCGGGTGCCGCCCGGCGGTCACCTCGTCCTGGTCGAGCAGGAAGCGACTGCCGGCTCCCGGGCCCTTCTGCACGACCAGCAGGGCGTGCCCGACCGGGAGCGCGTCGACCGCGGCGGCGTCGACCGCGCTCAGCTGCCGGTCGGAGGTCTCGACCTTGTCGCCGCCGCCGAACTGGATCGTCGCCGTCACGTCGGTCGGCGGGCTCGCCGGGGAGTCGGGACCGACGAGACGCGTGCCGCACTGGGAGCAGAACCGCGCGTCGTCAGGGTTCTGCCGGCCACAGTTGGTGCAGAACGGCATCAGGTCTCCTCGTTGGTTCGGACGCGGATCGGCTCGTCGGCGACAACCCTCACCCTGCGTCTGAGGTCGATGGTTGGAAACCTACACCCCGGGCGAGGCCGGAGGTCAGCCCTCGAGGCCCGCTTCGTACGCCGCGGCGTCGAGCAGACCGTCGAGGTCCCCGCGATCGGCCGGCACGACCTCGAACAGCCAGCCCTCGCCGTACGCGTCGCTGTTGACCAGCTCGGGGGTGGCGTCCAGGGCATCGTTGCGGGCGACGACCTCGCCGGTGATCGGGGCGTAGACGTCGCTGACCGACTTGGTCGACTCGAGTTCACCGCACGACTCCCCCGCGGTCACGGTCGCGCCGACCTCGGGGAGGGACACGTAGACGATGTCGCCGAGGGCGTCCTGGGCGTAGTCGGTGATGCCGACCCGCACCGAGCCGTCGGCCGTGCCCGGGTCGCGGACCCACTCGTGCTCCGCGGTGTACTTCAGGTCGGCAGGGTTCACGGACGTGCTCCTCGTCTGGCGGTTGGTTCGGTGAGCGGAACGTTACTGGTCCTCAGCGACGCATCACTGGCCGGGAGAGGCTTGCTTGGTGTGGTCCCTGGTCGTGACCGCCTCGATGTCGATCGAGTTCAGCTGGTCGACCTTGACCTGGGCACCGTCGTCGTTGAGCTGCTGCTTGGGCCCGAGGGCGAAGTTCATCGCCCCGCTGAGGACGTCGGGGTCGCCGATGACGTCGATGACGTACGGCGCCTGCACCTGCTGGTCGTCGACGAGGAAGCCGGTACTGGTCGGCTCGAACGCGGTCTGGGCGACGATGCGCACCTTGCCGTTGATCTGCATCGCCTCGGCACCGACGGTGCGGAGCTCCTCGATCGTGTCGAGCAGCGAGGAGACCTTCACCTTCCCGGTCTGCTCGGTGATCGTGATCCGGATGCCCGGCCCGGTGACGGGCACCAACCCGGCGAGGATCTGCAGGTCGGCGAGCTGGCCGTTGGCCTGGTCGACGGCCGTCTGCCGCTTGGTGCTGTCGTTGGTCAGGCTGTCGTGCACCCGGGACAGGCGGGAGATCTCGGTGTCCTGGCGCTGCCGTGCGCCGGCCAGCGCGTCGAGGATGTCGATGAGGTCCTGCTGCCGCTGACCGGCGTAGGTGTCGTCGGTGTTGTTGGCACGCACCTGGGTCACCGCGCCGAAGCCGAGCAGCGCGAGCAGCAGGCCCACGATCAGCTGGCGCCGCGACGTGCTGCGCAGACCGGTGAGGATCCGCTGGCGTGCGGTGGGTGGGGCGTCCTCAGGCATGGAACAGGTGCCTTCGGATCGCTGCGACGTTGGTGAAGATCCGGATGCCGAGGACGACGATCACGCCGGTCGAGAGCTGGCCGCCGACGCCCAGCCGGTCACCCAGGTAGACGATGCCGGCGGCGATGACCACGTTGCTGAGGAAGGAGACGACGAAGACCTTGTCGTCGAAGATCCCGTCCAGGTAGGCACGCAGGGCGCCGAACACCGCGTCCAGGGCGGCGACCACGGCGATCGGCAGGTACGGCTCGAGACCCGTGGGCACGTCGGGCTTGAACACCAGCCCCAGCACCACGCCGATCACGAGTCCGAGCACCGCGATCATGGGGTTCCGCCCTTCTTGGTCTGGTTCTGCTGGGAGTACGCCGAGGCGTACCGGAGCCGGGCCGCCGACGACGGGGCCGGCGCCATCCGCACCTGCCCGACGTCGTGGATGTCGTAGCGGAAAGCGTACTGATTCGCGAGGGCCGCGAAGTCCTGTCCACTCACCGAGTTGAGGAAGTCCGCCGGCATCTGGCTCGTGTCGCCGATGGCCAGGATGGTGTACGGCGGCGCGATCCCGTTGCCGTTCACCTCGATCGCGTCGCCCGAGGTCCGGATGCCGGTGCGGGCCGTCAGCCGCTGGCCGTTCACCGTGATCGCCTCCGCGCCCGCGGCCCACAGCCCGTCGACGAGCAGCGCGATGTCGGAGTCGCGGACCTGGCTGTTGGGGTCGGCGTACGGCGCGTTGTCGAGGCTCACCCGGATGGCGGGACCGGTGACGGCCTGCATCCCGGTCAGTGCGCCGAGGTCGGCGACGCGTGCCTGGGCGGCGGTGAGCCGGGTGCCGAGGTCGGTCAGCGTCGACTCGGCCTTCGTGTTGGCCGAGCGCAGGCCCGCGAGTCGCTTCGTGCTCGCGGCGAACTCGGTGCGCTGCTCGGTGATCCGGCTGATCAGGCTGTCGCGGCTGGCCACGTCGACGCCCGCGTCACGCGAGGTCTGCACGGCGGCCACGGCCACGAGCAGGCCGAACGCCAGCAGCACGCCGACCACCGGGACCCGGCGGCCGCTCCTACGCTCCTCCCCTGCGGCAGTGCGCCGCCGGCTGACCACCTGGTAGTCCTCGTCGAGGGACTGCAGCGTGATCAGCGTCAGCAGCGGCGTACGCGCGCGGTCGAGGTGCTCGGGCAACGCGTCAGCCCTCCGGGACCGCACGATGCGGCGGGGTCGTGCGCAGCAGCTTGCGGACCTGCCAGGCGTAGAGAATGCCGGCCCACCAGTACAGGCCGATGCCCCAGCCGGTGAACGCCCAGCCGAACACCTTCGCCAGCGTCGCGATCGTGCCGTCGCCGTCGCCGAGGAGCAGCAGCGGGAAGGCGTAGAGGAGGTTGAAGGTCGCCGCCTTGCCGAGGAAGTGCACCGGCAGCGCGCTGTAGCCGCGCGTGCGCAGCAGCGGGACCAGGCCCCACATCAGCAGGTCGCGCAGCGGGAGGATGGCCGCGACGGGCCATGGCACCACGCCGCGGATCGCGAGCCCGATCACCACGGCGAGGATGTAGAGCCGGTCGGCGACGGGGTCGAGGAGCTGGCCGAGCACGGACTGCTGGTCGAGCTTGCGCGCCAGCCAGCCGTCGGCGAAGTCGGTGATGCCGGAGACCATCAGCACCGCGAGCGCGAGCGCGTCGAGGTGCGGGCCCAGCACGAGCCACAGGAAGACCGGGATCAGCAGCAGGCGCAGGACGCTCACGGCGTTCGGCAACGTGACGACCCGGGCGCTGCTCGTCGTCGGGCCTGCCACGGCGGCCACTCTAGTGGTGCTGCTCATTGGTCGGTCACAGGCGCGTCTTCGAAGTGGGCGGCGTCGCGGATCTCGCCGACCAGCTCCTCGATGACGTCCTCGAGGGCCGCGATGCCGAGGGTGCTGCCGTCCTCGTCGACGACCCGCGCCATGTGCGCACCGCGCTGCTGGAGGACCTCGAGGGCCCCGTGCAGCGAGCTGGTCGGACGGACGGAGGCGAACGGGCGGATCCAGCGGTCGGCGATGGGCCGCTCCCGGCGTACGACGTCCGGCTCGAGCACGTCCTTGATGTGCAGGTAGCCCATCAGCTGCTCCCCCAGCGGCGCCTCGGGGTCGCGGACCGGGAACCTGCTGAAACCGGTGGCGGCGCAGAGCGCCTCGACGTCGGCACCGCTGGCGCCGCGCGGCACCGTGGTGAGCGACGCCGGTGCCATCATGACCTCCGCGATCGTCCGGTCGGCGAACTCCAGCGCGTCGGAGAGCCGGGTCGCCTCGCCCTCGTTGAGGAGGCCCTCGCCGCGCGACTCCTCCACCAGCGCGGCCACCTCCTCGCGGGTGAAGCTGCTGCCGACCTCGTCCTTGGGCTCGATCCGCAGCGCTCGCAGGATCAGGCGCGCGATGGCGTCCAGCACGACGATGACGGGCTTGAGCACGGTCACCAGGCCGAGCATCGGCGGGGCGAGGAGGAGCACGGCGCGCTCCGGCCCGGCGATCGTGACGTTCTTCGGCACCATCTCGCCGAACACGACGTGGCAGAACGCCACGAGCAGCAGCGCGATGACGAAGCCGACGACGTGCACGACGTCCTCGGGCACGTGCAGGTGCTCGAAGGCGGGCTCGATCAGGTGCGAGACCGCGGGCTCGGCGATGGCGCCGAGAACCAGCGAGCACACGGTCACGCCGAGCTGGATGCCCGCGATCATGAGCGGCATCCGCTCCAGCGCCTGCAGGGTGGTGCGCGCCAGGCGCGATCCCGCTCTGGCGCGTGGCTCGATCTGGCTGCGGCGCGCCGAGATCAGCGCGAACTCCGCGGCCACGAAGAACGCGTTGCCCGCGAGCAGCAGGACGGTGAGCAGCAGCGCGACGACGGGGCTCATGCCTCCCCCTCGCTGAGCCGGAGCGTGAGCCGGTCGATGCGCAGGCCGTCCATGTGCTCGACGGTGAGGTGGGCGACGCGCACCGGCTCGTCCTCCTCCTCGGGCGGCAGAGGTACGTCGACGGTCTCGCCCGCGACCGGGATCCGGCCGAGCACCTTGAGCGCGAGACCGGCGATCGTGTCGTAGTCCTCGTCCTCCGGCAGCGCCACCCCGGTGAGGTCCTCGACCTCGTCGGGACGCAGCAGCCCGGACAGCGACCAGGTCCCGTCGCGGCGCAGACGGCCGCGCTGCCCCAAGCGGTCGTGCTCGTCGGAGATGTCGCCGACGATCTCCTCGACCACGTCCTCCAGGGTCACGATGCCCGCGTGGTCGCCGTACTCGTCGAGGACGATGGCCATCTGGAAGCCGTCGCTGCGCAGCAGCGCGAGCAGCGGATCGAGGCGGAGGCTGTCGGGAACCACGATCGGGCGCATCATCAGGTGCTTCACCCGGACGGTCGCGCGCTCCGGCAGCGGCAGCGCGACGGCGTTCTTGACGTGCACGGTGCCGACGACGACGTCGGAGTCGTCGAGGACGGGGAAGCGCGAGTGCCCCGTCTCACGGGCGAGCGCGATGACGGCGTCGGCGCGGTCGTTCTCCTCCACGCTGCGGGTACGCACGCGCGGCGTCATGATCTCGCCGGCTGTGCGGCTGCCGAACTCGACCGACTTCTCCATCAGCTCCGCCGTGTCGGCGTCGAGGGTCCCGACGTCGGCGGAGCGCTGGATCAGCGAGGCGAGCTCCGCCGAGCTGCGCGCGGACCGGAGCTCCTCCTGCGGCTCGATGCCGAGGCGTCGTACGACGGCGTTGGCGGTGCCGTTGAGCAGGCGGATCGGCAGCGTGGCCAGCGTGGTGAACGCGCGCATCGGCCCCTGCAGGGTCCGCGCGGTCGCGAGCGGGAGGGCGAGCGCGACGTTCTTCGGCACCAGCTCGCCGATGAGCATCGTGAAGACGGTGCTGAGCGTCATGGCGACACCGACCGCGGTCGGGCCGACCGCGCCGTCGGGCAGGCCCGCCGAGCGGAACGGCCCGCGCAGGATCGCGGCCAGCGCCGGCTGGGCCAGGAAGCCCACGGCGAGGTTGGTGAGGGTGATGCCGACCTGGGCGCCGGAGAGCTGCGTCGACAGCGAGCGGAGCGCCAGCTGGACGCCACGGGCGCCCTCGTCACCGGAGGCCGCGGCGCGCTCGACGCTCGCGCGGTCGACGGTCACGAAGGCGAACTCGGCGGCCACGAACGCCCCGCAGGTGAGGACCAGGAGGATGGCGAGTCCCAGCAACAGCCAGGCGGTCATCGATGTCCTTCGCACATGTGGGGCAGGGAGT
>DATFHM010000343.1:0-4835 GCA_035248385.1 Nocardioides sp.
AGGGCCGCGTTGAGGGTCTGCGACGAGGAGACGTTGATGGCCGGGAACGCGTAGGAGCCGCTCTTCGCGGCAGCGAGCATCTCGGCGTACTTCTCAGGCGTGGCGATCGGCATGGGGTAGACCCTATCGAGCGGGCCATCCGGTGTAACCCTCGGCGAGGTACGTCGAGCCGGCCTCGGACGCGACGATCGTCGCGAGCTCACCGAGCTGGCGGCGCTCGTCGAAGTCGCTGCTCTCCGGCGAGCGGTGGAGCATCGTCGTCATCCAGTAGGAGAAGTGCTGGGCCTTCCACACCCGGCCCAGCGCGCGGTCGGTGTAGGTCTCGAGGGCGCCGTCGTCGCCGCCGAGCAGCGCCTGCTCGAGCACCTCGGCCAGCACCCGTACGTCGGCGAGCGCCAGGTTGAGCCCCTTGGCACCGGTCGGCGGGACGGTGTGGCCGGCGTCGCCGGCCAGCAGCAGCCGACCGTGCCGCAGCGGGGTCTGGACGAAGCTCCGGAACGGCAGCACGCTGCGCTCCAGGACCGGACCCTCCTGCAGCGCGAAGCCGTCCGTGCCGGCGACCCGCGCCTGCAGCTCGGACCAGATCCGGTCGTCGGACCAGTCGGCGGGGTCCTCGGTCGGGTCGCACTGGAAGTACATCCGCTGGACGTCGTCGGTGCGCTGGCTGATCAGCGCGAACCCGCGGTCCGAGCGGGTGTAGACCAGCTCGGGCGCGCTCTTCGGTGCCTGGCACAGGATCCCGAACCAGGCGAACGGGTACTCCCGCCCGAACCGCTGGTGGCCCGCGACCAGGTCACGGCAGATGCTGCGCGACCCGTCGGCACCGACCACGACCTCGGCGGTGATCTCGTGGACGGCTCCCTCGGGGTCGGTGTACGTCACGCGCGGAGTGGTGGTCACGTCGGCGACGGCCACGTCGCGGACGTCGTACCGCACGTCGCCGCCGTCCCTCACCCGCGCGCGGTGCAGGTCGGCGAAGACCTCCGTCTGGGGGTACAGCCAGACCGAGGCCCCGGTGAGCTTCTCGAAGTCGACGTGGTGGCTCTCCCCGTCGAAGCGCAGGAAGATCCCGCCGTGCCGGTCACCCTCGGTCAGCACCCGGTCGCTCACGCCGCTGTCGACGAGCAGCCGCACGCTGTCGCGCTCCAGGATCCCCGCCCGGTGGGTGGTCTCGATCGTCTCGACGGATCGGTGGTCGACGACCACGCTCTCGATCCCGGCCACGTGCAGCAGGTGCGACAGCATCAGCCCGGCCGGGCCGCCGCCGACGACGGCGACGCGGGTGCGGGTGCTCGAGGCGGGCGTGGTCATGGCAGGACCGTAGGGAGCGGCCAGGACGCTGTCACGACCCGACTTCCGCTCACCGGAAGCCCCAGATCACCCGGGTCAGCGGAAGACGGACTCCCGCTGGCGCAGCAGCGTGTAGAGCGTCTGCTGGATGGTCTCGCGGACCTGGTCGGTGATGTCGAACGTCAGCATCGGGTCGTCCGCGGAGCCCGCGTCGTAGGCGTCGGTGCGGATCGGCTCGCCGAACTCCAGGATCCACTTCGACGGCAGGGGCACCAGCCCGAGCGGGCCGAGCAGC
This sequence comes from Nocardioides sp., assembly GCA_035248385.1. Lineage (GTDB taxonomy): Bacteria > Actinomycetota > Actinomycetes > Propionibacteriales > Nocardioidaceae > Nocardioides. The sequence goes on from DATFHM010000343.1 coordinate 1,586, forward strand.
GGGAACAGCGGGGTGATGGGGATGTACGGGACACCCAGCACCCGCGCCAGCGCGGGGATGTTGCCGACGAGCGGGTAGATCTCCTCGGCGCCGACGACCGACAGCGGCACGATGGGTACGCCGGTGCGGACCGCCGCGGACACGAAGCCGCCGCGCCCGAAGCGCTGCAGCTTGTAGCGCTCGGCGTACGGCTTGCCGATGCCCTTGAAGCCCTCGGGCCACACCCCGACGAGCTCGCCGCCGCGGAGCATGCGCTCGGCGTCCTCGCCGCACGCGAGCGTCGCGCCGCCCTTGCGCGCGACCGAGCCGACGAACGGCAGCCGGAAGACCAAGTCCGCGCCGAGCGGGCGCAGGAAGCGCCCGGTCTCGTGGTGGATCGTCGTCATCGTCATCAGGCCGTCGACGGGGATGGTGCCGGAGTGGTTGGACACCACCAGGGCGCCGCCATCGGTCGGGATGTTCTCGATGCCGCGGGTCTCGATCCGGAACCACTTCTGCGCGAGCGGGCGCAGCGCGGCGAAGAGGAAGCGCTCGGTGATCTCGGGGTCGAAGCCATACTCGTCGACGACGTACTCCCCGGTCAGGCGACGGCGCAGGAACGCGAGGAAGCGGGCCAGCTGCGGCTCCCACTGCTCACCGAAGAGCTCGCGAGCGGCGTGCTGGAAGGCCATCAGCCAGTCGCCGACGGGGATGCCGGTGGACGGCTCGCGGTCGACCACCTCGAGGCCGGACAGCGCCGTCGGCGAGGTCGGCAGCACGGTCGGCGTCTGCGACTCGGCGGGCAGCGGGATGATCGTGTCCTCGGGGAGCCGGATCACGTCCTCGGCGGGCGGCTCGGCCGACGTGGTCTCGTCGGAGGGCGGCGTGGGCTTGGACTTCGGCTTGGGCTGGGCCAGGTTGCGCGCGGCGGCCGAGGGCCTCGTGCCGGTCGCGCGACCGGGCCGGCCACGGGTGCCGATGGGGATGATCTCAGCGTCAGCCATCGTCGCCTCCGGCGAGGGTCAGCAGGCCCGCAGGGGAGGCGGGTCGCACGGGGAAGCGGTCGGCCAGCGCCCCGACGGCACGCTGGGACCGACCACCGGTGGGGCTGAGCGTGGCGGCGAACTCCCCGAAGCTGCACGCCGTGGTGTACGTCGGCTCGAAACCGAGCTCGGACTTCATCCGGGTCGTGTCCACACCACGCCCGTAGGTCAGGAAGGCGAGCAGCTCGGGCGAGACGTCGGCACGCCGCGCCGACCGGAGCGCGGAGCCCACGCCGCCGAAGGCGAAGGACGGCAGCGGCAGGCTCGGCCGCTGCATCCGGCGCAGCGCCTGGGACAGCATCAGCACGCCGTCGCCGGCGACGTTGAACGTGCCAGGCACGGGGTTGTCGACGGTGTGGGTGAGCACGCCGAGCAGGTCGGTCTGGTGCAGGAACTGCAGCCGGGGGTCGAAGCCGAGCACCGTGGGGATCACCGGCAGCTTCAGGTACGACGTCAGCGGGCTGACCACCTGCGGGCCGATCACGTTCGCGCAGCGCAGGATCGTGACCGCCACGTCGGGGCGGCGCCGCGCGAAGCCGCGGACGTAGCCCTCGACGTCGACGACGTCCTTGGCGTAGCCGCTGCGGGCGGCGCTCCGCGGCTCCATGTCCTCGGTGAACATGGCCGGGTCGCGGTTGCTGGCACCGTACGCCGTCGTGGAGGACTTGACCACGACCTGCTGGACGCGCTCGGACTTCTGGCACGCCGCGAGCAGCTGCATCGTGCCGATGACGTTGAGCTCCTTCATCGTGCCGCGCGCGCCGGCAGAGCCGGGGGTGGCGATGACGCTCATGTGGACGACGGTGTCGACATCCTCCTTGGCGATGATCTTGGCCATCACCGGGTTGCGGATGTCAGCACGGACGAACGAAGCGGCGCCGAGGTCGCCGCGGGGCGGCGTGACGTCGACGCCGATGACCCGGGCGATGCCCGGGTGCTCCGCCAAGGAACGCGCGAAGGCACGACCGAGGTCCCGGGAGACCCCGGTGATCAGGACCGTGCGGCCGCTGCTCATGTCGTTCCTGGCGGAAGCTCGGTCACTTACCGAGCTTGCGGCGCTGGACGCGCGTCTTCTTCAGAAGCTTGCGGTGCTTCTTCTTGGCCATGCGCTTGCGCCGCTTCTTGATGACAGAACCCACGTGTACCTCTCCAACGACCGGACCATCCGGCCTCGTCCTCGCCACGCGGCAGACGCCGGTGGACCGGACCAGCCTATCGGTGGCTGAGCGAGGTGGGTGAATCAGCGGTTACGAATGGGACACAGGTCACGACAGCGCCGCCGTGGGCGGCGCCGCGGCCACGCGAGGCGGCTCAGCCGGCGTCGTAGAAGGAGCTGCGCAGGTACTCGTTGACGTCGTCCTCGGTGAGGCGGAACGAGCGCCCCACCCGGTGCGCGGGGATGGTGCCGTCGTGCACGAGGCGGTAGACCGTCATCTTCGAGACACGCATCATGGATGCGACCTCGGCGATGGTCAGGAACTTGGGGTCCGGAAGGGACTCGGTGCGCTCACGCGACGAGGGAGCCATGGCAATCCACGCTTTCTGCTGCGTCCGTCCTCGGCCTTCCCCAGCCGTGAATCCACCGGACTCTGGTGACAATAGGGCCTGATGTGACTCGTGGGGAAGAGATTCACCAGTGCAACTTTCGGGGATCCGGCGTGTCGACTTGACCCGCGGGCGCGACGCTTGGCGGGCCCGCTGACGTCGATGTCGGTCCCGGGGCTGTCGGTGGTCGCTGGAAGACTGCCGTCATGACCGGCTTCGAGGGAGTTCTGTTCGACCTCGACGACACGCTGGTCGACCACCGCGGCGCCGCCGACCGGGGCGTGCGCGCCTGGCTCGCGGGGCTCGGTCTGGGCCAGTCCGCGAGCGACCTCGAGGAGCTCGTGGACCGGTGGTTCGCGCTCGAGGCGCGGCACCACGAGCGCTACCAGCGCCGCGAGATCAGCCACGTCGAGCAGCGCCGGGCGCGGATCCGCGACTTCCTGCCGAGCTGGGACCTCGCCGACGACACCCTCGCCGACGACGTCTTCGCCGGCTACCTGGGTTGCTACCAGTCCGCCTGGCGGGCGTTCGGCGACGCGGCGGCCGCGATCGAGCGGGCGCTGACCGACGGGTTGCGGGTCGGCATCCTCACCAACGGCGAGGCCACGATCCAGACCGAGAAGCTGCGCCGGACCGGGCTGCTGCGCCGCGAGGTGCCCGTCTTCGCCTCCTCCGAGCTGCCC
>DATFHM010000344.1:0-3792 GCA_035248385.1 Nocardioides sp.
GACCCGCTGCGCGTGATCCCGTCGATCATGCTCGGCAGCGCGGTGACCGGCGGGCTCGCGGAGGCCATGAACGTGACCCTGCGGGCACCCCACGGCGGCATCTTCGTGCTCTTCGCGGTGGGCAACGTGGGCGGCTTCCTGCTGGCCCTCGTCGCCGGTGTCCTGGTCGCGGCCGCGTCCGTCGTCCTGCTCAAGAGCACCTTCCGCGCCGGCGCAGCCGCCGTCCCGGCCTGACCCGAACCACGAAGGAGACCACCATGTTCACCAGGACCGTCACCGTCGGCTCCGCCGTCGGCCTGCACGCCCGCCCCGCCGCGATCATCTCCGAGGCGGCCGCGGAGCTCGACTCCGAGGTGCTGCTCGGCGTCCCCGGCGACGAGGGCGTCGACGCCAGCTCCGCGCTGCTCATCATGACCCTCGGCGCCGGCAACGGTGCCCAGGTTGAGGTGTCCGGCGAGGTCGAGGCGGACGTCGACGCCATCGCCGCCCTCGTCGAGCAGGACCTCGACGCCGACTGACTCAGTCGAAGTGCAGCCGGAAGCCCGACATCCGGAACGAGCCCAGCTGACGGGCCTCTCGCAGGAAGCCGAGGGGCCCGTCGGCCGCGAAGTGCCAGTGGGCCCGGCAGGGCAGCGCCTTCGCGGTGCCCTTCATCGTCACGTCGGCGACCTCGGGGTGCTCGGGAATGCCCGGCTGCTCGACCATGCCGGTGAACGGCACCCGGGGCGCGGCCCGCGAGATGTCGGTGAACGAGGCCTCGACGATGGGCCGGCGCTCGATCGACGCGGTCCACTCGGTCGACGTCAGCGGTCCGCGGTGCGAGGAGACGAAGTCGAAGTCGCACAGCTCCTTGGGGATCGCCCAGAGCTCGCGCCCGCCCGCCATGGAGGCGGGGGAGTCGACCCAGATGTCGGTGATGGTGACGGCGCCCTTGCCCGCACGGTTCTTCATCGACCTCGCGAGCAGCAGCTCGCCGTACGTCAGCGGGCTGGGCTCCTGGTAGTCGACCAGCGCGACGCCGTAGATCCCGGCGGGGTGCCGATGGTCGACAGCGCGCCCCACTCGGAACACGCTCAGCCACATCGAGCCGTGCATCTGCCACGGCGCGGGAGGGTACGTCGTCACTCGTCGGTCTCCTCGAGGGTGAAGTGCTCGGCGGCCTGCTCGATCTCGCTCCCGAGCGCGGCGGGGAAGTCCTGGGTGATGTCGGCGGCGATCGTGCTGTCCTCGCGGGGCACGACGCCGCTCGCGGCGCGGTCCAGCGCGGTGCGTACGTCGATCACCCGGGCCGCCGCCACGTGCGGCTTCTCGATCTCGCGGGCGACGTACTTCGCGATGAACCGCTTGAGCTCGACGTCCACGCCGGCGGCGCGGCGGATCAGCGAGGCGCGCAGGCCCTGTGGCACCAGGTCGACCACGATCTCGCGCGAGGACGGGGGAGTGACGACGACGTCGATGGCGAGGTCGTCACGCGCCTGCGCCGTGATCGCCAGCGGCACCTGGATCTTCGCGTCGAAGCGGTGCTTGTCCATGCCGAGCTCGATGGCGAACTCGATGTCGACCGGCAGCACCACGTCGTACCGGACCGGCAGCCCGCCGACGCGCTGACCCGTCGCGGTGCCGATCGCGCCCGTCGCGGTCACCTTCGCGATCTTGCCGGGCCCGACCCCGAGCGGACCCACGTCGATCGGACGCCCGGCCAGCACGTTCACGCCGCCGAGCACGCGGTCGAGGGTGACGGCGTACTCGAAGAAGCGCTCGCCCCACTCGCCGTACGAGATCTGCTCGCTCACCCGACCGACCCTAGGGCATGTCGGTCGTCAGTCCTCGGGGTCGTCAAGCCGGGCGAGCCACGTGGCGAACCGCTCGATCGTGTTCTCCGCCTCCGGGTGGGCGTCGACGAACTCGATCAGCCGCTCGGCGAGCCAGGCCAGGGTGACCTCCTCGTCACCCCGGCGCTGCTCGAGCTCCTCGATGCCCCGATCCGTGAAGTACATGGATCAGCTGAACGCGCGGGCGATCAGGTCCTGCTGCTCGGCCATGTGCCGCTTGACCGTGCCGACCGCGGTGGTCGACGAGGCGGCACGCGTGACCGGCTGCACCGCACGACCCAGGTCGGGCACGATGTTCAGGTAGAACGTCGGCCACGGGCCCTGGTTGTACGGCTCGTCCTGGACCCACTTCACCTTGGCGTTGGGGTACTTCGCCAGCTCGGCCTTGATGGCCTCGGTCGGCCACGGGTAGAGCTGCTCGACCCGCAGGATCGCGACGTCGTCGCGCTCGCTCTTGGTCCGCTCGACCATGAGGTCCCAGGTGAGCCGGCCGGAGACCAGCAGCACGGTGGTGACCTTGGCCGGGTCGACCTTGTCGTCGGCGATCACGCGGTGGAAGGTGCCCGAGGTGAAGTCGGACGGCTGCGAGGCCGCCTCCTTGCGCTTGAGCATCGACTTGGGCGTGAACACAACGAGCGGCTTGTGGTCGCCGCCGAGGGCGTGCCGCCGCAGCAGGTGGAAGTACGACGCCGGGCTGCTCGGCTGGGCCACGACCATGGCCTCGTCGGCGCACAGCGTGAGGAACCGCTCGATGCGGGCCGAGGAGTGGTCGGCGCCCTGGCCCTCGTAGCCGTGCGGCAGGAGCAGGACGACGCCGGAGTCCTGGCCCCACTTGGTCTTGCCCGCGGAGATGTACTCGTCGATCACCGACTGGGCGCCGTTGACGAAGTCACCGAACTGGGCTTCCCAGAGGACCAGCGCCTCGGGCCGCGCCACGGAGTAGCCGTACTCGAAGCCGAGCGCGGCGTACTCGCTCAGCAGCGAGTCGTAGACGAAGAACTTCGCCTGGTCCTCGGTGAGGTTGGCCAGCGGGGTCCACTCGTCGGCGTTGACCCGGTCGATGATCGTGGCGAACCGCTGCACGAACGTGCCGCGGCGGCTGTCCTGACCGGCCAGGCGGACCGGGCGGCCCTCCATGAGCAGCGAGCCGAAGGCGAGGATCTCGCCGGTGCCCCAGTCGATCGGACCGTCGGCGATGGCGGCCGAGCGACGCTGCAGCTGCGGCATGACCTTCGGGTGGACGGTGAAGCCCTCCGGCGGCGTGACGTAGGCGTCCGCGATCCGCTTGAGGACCTCCGGCGAGACCGCGGTCGTCGCCTCGTAGACCTGCTTCTCCGGGTAGTCCGGGACGGTCGTCCACTCGTCCGGCTTGGCGTCGGCCTCGCGGACGTCGGTGAAGACCTTCTCCAGCTGGTTCTGGTAGTCGCGGAGGACCTGCTCGGCCTCCTCGATCGTGATGTCGCCACGACCGATGAGGGACTCGGTGTAGAGCTTGCGCACCGAGCGCTTCTGCTCGATCAGGTCGTACATCAGCGGCTGGGTGTACGACGGGTCGTCACCCTCGTTGTGGCCGCGACGGCGGTAGCAGACGAGGTCGATGACGACGTCCTCGTTGAACGCCTCGCGGTAGTCGAACGCGAGCCGGGCGACGCGGATGCACGCCTCCGGGTCGTCGCCGTTGACGTGGAAGATCGGCGCCTGGACCATGCGCGCGACGTCGGTCGCGTAGAGCGTGGAGCGGCTCGAGGCCGGGGACGTCGTGAAGCCGACCTGGTTGTTGATGACCAGGTGGATCGTGCCGCCGGTGCGGTAGCCGCGGAGCTGGGACAGGTTGAGCGTCTCGGCGACGACACCCTGGCCGGCGAACGCCGCGTCACCGTGCAGGAGCAGCGGCAGGACCGGGAAGTCCTGGCCCTTGTCGAGGACGTCCTGCTTGGCGCGGGCGATGCCCTCCAGGACC
>DATFHM010000345.1:0-3861 GCA_035248385.1 Nocardioides sp.
TACCAGGAGGAGCGGGAGCGCTGGCTCGCGAACCGCTCCGCGGTGCAGCGCGAGCTCGTCGACGCCCTGCTGCGCGGGGACAAGGTCGACCTGGCCGTCGCCGAGGCCGGCCTGGGCCACCGGTTGCGTCAGCACCACCTCGGCCTGGTGCTGTGGACCGACGGCGCCGACACCGGGCTCGCCGCCGCCGAGCGGCTCGCCACCGGCCTCGCGCGCCGGCTCGCCGGCGCGGGGCAGCCGCTGTTCGTCCCGCGCGACCGCGAGTCGGCGTGGGCCTGGCTCCCGCTCGGCCGGTCGGCGGAGGTCGACCCGGCCGCCGTCGAGGCGGCCGTGGCGGAGTCGGGTGCGGCGGTGCGGGTCGCCCTCGGCGTACCGGCGGCGGGGGAGGAGGGCTTCCGGGCGACCCACGAGGGTGCCGTCGCCGCGCAGTCCGTCGCCCAGCACGGCGGCAGTGCCGCCACCGCCTTCTCGTACCACGATCCGACGATCCGCGCCGCCGCCCTGCTCGCCCGCGACCTGCCCGCCACGCGCCGGATGGTGCACGCGGCGCTGGGCGAGCTGGCCGAGGACTCCGAGGCGGCCGAGCGGATCCGCGAGACGCTGCTCGCCTTCCTGGAGGAGCGGGAGAGCTACGTGACCACCGCGGCCCGGCTCCACCTGCACAAGAACACGGTCCGCTACCGGGTCGAGAAGGCCCTCGAGACGCGCGGCCGGCCGCTGGCCGAGGACCGCCTCGACCTCGAGCTCGGGTTGATCGCCTGCAAGTGGTTGGGCTCGGCGGTACTCCCTATCCTGGGTGCGTGAGCTACCCCTTCCTCAAGGGCCACGGCACGCACAACGACTTCGTGCTGCTGCCCGACCCGGACGGCACCGTCCACGGCGACCTCGCCGTGGAGCGGGTCCGCGCGCTGTGCGACCGTCGGGGTGGGATCGGCGGGGACGGGGTGCTGCGCGTGGTCCGCTCGGGGGATCCCGCCGCGGAGTGGTTCATGGACTACCGCAACGCCGACGGCTCGATCGCCGAGATGTGCGGCAACGGGGTGCGCGTCTTCGGCCGCTACCTGGTCGAGGCCGGACTCGCCGACGGCTCGCGTCCGCTCCCGGTCGCGACCCGCGACGGCATCAAGGTGCTCACCTTCGCCGGTGACGAGATCACCGTCGACATGGGCACCCCCAAGGTCCTCGAGGACACCGCGGTCTCCGCCGCCGGCCACACCTGGCCCGCCCGGCACGTCGACATGGGCAACCCGCACGCGGTCGCGTTCGTCGACACCCTCGACGACGCGGGCGACCTGCTCACCCAGCCGGCGTACGACACCGCGGTCTACCCGCACGGCGTCAACGTCGAGTTCGTCGTACGCCGAGGCCCCGGCCACGTCGCGATGCGGGTCCACGAGCGTGGCTCGGGGGAGACCCAGTCCTGCGGCACCGGCGCGTGTGCGGTCATGGTCGCCGCGGCGCTCCAGGACGAGCCCGGCGGCCGCCGCGACACCCCCTACCGCGTCGACCTCCCCGGCGGCACCCTCACCATTACCTGGACCGCCGACGACCGGATCGAGATGACCGGCCCCGCCGTCATCGTGGCGAGCGGCACCACCGACCTCTGACCGCGAGGCGTCACCTCTGCACCCGCGAGGCGTCACCTTCACACCCGCGAGGCGTCACCTCTACACCCGCGAGACGTCACTTCGTGCCGCGTCGCTCCGGTCCGGTGCTGCGCAGCTGACCTCTCGAGGGTGCACAAGTGACTCCTCGCGGGTGCAGACCTGACGCCTCGGCGGTGCACAAGTGACGCCTCGCGGGTGGGGGTGGTGCTAGGTTGGCCGTACGCCGCCGCGCCCGACCGATCCGGAACGGGCAGCCCGTGCGGCGATCCGTTCAAGCGCCGCACGGTTCTGTGCGGCCGTCATCCGTGAAGGAACTCACGTGACCGAATCTCTCGACGCTTCCGCGGCCCAGCCTGACCAGGCGCCTGCGAAGAAGCGCACCGGCGGGCTCAACTCGATGCTGCTCGCCGACCTCAAGGCGATGGCCGGCGGCATGGGCATCGCCGGCGCCAACAGCCTGAAGAAGGCCCAGCTGATCGACGCGATCAAGGCCGCCCAGTCCGGCCAGGGTGGCCGGCCTTCCGGCGGCGTACCGGACAAGAAGGCGGAGCCGGAGAAGAAGCCCGAGCCGGAGAAGAAGGCCGAGCCCGAGCAGGCCCGCCAGGACAAGCCGGCGCGGTCGGAGAACAAGCCCGAGACGAAGCAGGGCGAGGAGGCCAAGCAGGCCGACGACGCGCCGGCGAAGGACGAGCGTCCGGCCCAGCAGCCCCGGCAGCGGCAGAACCAGCCGGCCAAGAAGGCCGCCCAGCAGCCCCAGCAGGACAAGCAGGACCGCCAGCAGGACCGGGCGCCCCAGCAGGCCGAGTCCCAGGACACCGACGGCGACGACGACCACGACGACGGTGAGGGCGGCGCCCGCCGCAACCGCCGCCGCCGCGGTCGTGACCGCAACCGGACCCTGCGCGAGCAGGAGAACGAGGTCCGCGAGGACGACGTGCTCGTCCCGGCCGCCGGCATCCTCGACGTCCTCGACAACTACGCCTTCGTGCGTACGTCGGGCTACCTGGCCGGCGTCGACGACGTCTACCTGTCCCTCTCGCTGGTCCGCAAGTACGGCCTGCGCCGCGGTGACGCAGTCGCGGGCCAGGTCCGCCAGCCGCGCGACGGCGAGCGCCGCGAGAAGTTCAACCCGATGGTCCGCATCGACGCGGTCAACGGCGCCGACCCGGAGCTCGCCAAGAACCGGCCCGACTTCGCGACCTTCGTGCCGACCCACCCGACCGACCGGCTCCGCATGGAGACCACGCCGGACAACCTGACCGGCCGGGTGCTCGACCTGGCCGCGCCGATCGGCAAGGGCCAGCGCGGCCTCGTCTCCGGTCCGACCAAGTCCGGCCGGACCACCCTGCTCCGTTCGATCGGGGCCTCGCTCACCGCCAACAATCCCGAGGCCCACCTGATGGTGGTCCTGCTCGACGAGCGCCCCGAGGAGGTCACCGACTTCCAGCGCGCGATCAAGGGCGAGGTCGTCGCGAGCACCTTCGACCGGCCCGCCCTCGACCACGTCACGGCTGCCGAGCTGGCCGTCGAGCGGGCCAAGCGCCTGGTCGAGCTGGGCCACGACGTCATCGTGCTCTTCGACGGCCTGACCCGGCTGGGTCGCGCGTACAACCTCGCGGGAGCGGCGAACGGCCGCGTCGCCACCGGGGGAGTCGAGGCCACCGCGCTGTACGGCCTCAAGCGCCTCTTCGGCTCGGCGCGCAACGTCGACAACGGCGGCTCGCTCACCATCATCGCCACGGTCGTCAACGACTCGACCTCGGCCATCGACCAGCTCCTCTTCGAGGAGATCGACGGCACCGAGAACCTCGAGATCCGGCTGCGCCGTGACCTCGCCGAGGAGCGGGCCTACCCGGCGATCGACGTCGTCGCGTCCGGCACCCGGCACGCCGACCTGCTCACCAGCGCGGAGGAGCAGTCGATCCTCTCGAAGCTGGACGCCGAGCTGGCCGAGCTCACCCCGGCCGACGCCCACCGATCTCTCCTCGAGCGGTTGGGAAGAACTCGGACCAACATCGAGTTCTTGATGGGTGTGCAGCGCGGCTGAGGATTCGCACGACCCTCAACCCTCGCCGTACACTTCACCAGTTCCGCTCCGGTTCACGTCCGCACACCCGTGCGACGACCCGGCGCACGAGAGGAAACCATGAAGAAGGACATCCACCCCGAGTACGTCGTGACCCAGGTGACCTGCACCTGTGGCGCCACGTTCACCACGGGGAGCACCGTTGCCTCCGGCACCATCCACAGCGAC